>NZ_NEVM01000005.1:2458117-2765381 GCF_002261225.1 Bordetella genomosp. 10 | reverse complement strand
CCCGACTACCTGCCGCCGGTGCTGGACGCGACCGCGGCGGGCAACGTGGTCAAGTCGGTGCGCAACCAGCCGGTCTATGACTACGTCGTCGCGAAGGAAGTCGCCGAGACAGTCGAGTACCAAGACTACTGGACCCAGCGTGTCGACGTGACCAACAGCTCGGTGAATTCCGGCCTGACCAATGTTGCCGACGGCAGCTTCAGGCTGGCGAACATGAACATCGTCGACGACGGCACGGGCACGTTGCGCGCGCTGCGCACCGGCGACCAGATCCTGTTCAACTATTCGGTCGGCGCCATCCAGGCCAACACGGCCTACTATGCCATCGTGTCCGCCGACGGCACCATCCGTCTGGCGGCGACCCTGGCCGACGCCATGCTGTACCAGACCGGCGACGCGCAGAACGGCGACCTGCTGAAGCTGTATCCCGCGCTGGGCGAGCCCGTGACGGTCGCCTTCGACGCCTCCAGCCTGAACGGCGCCTCCGTGACGGCCTACACGCGGGTCTATACGGCCAAGGCCGACGCGCCCGCGCAGACCGCCGCCGAGATCGGGGCTTACGGGTCTTCCTACGATCCGGCCAGGTTCGTCTACATCAATGGCGCCGCCCTCGGCGACATCGCCAACAACCTGCTGTATCCGGTTTCGGCCGCGATCAACGAGACGGTGTTCGGCGTGCAGGCGGATTCCAACGGCGCTGCCTCGTCCGACCGCTTCCTCAACATCAAGGCCGGCAAGGACATCAAGCTGACCACCACGGGCGCGGGCACCATAGGCGCGTCGCTGGGCGACTACACGCTGAAGCTGCCGGACCTGACCCAGACGCTCTCCGATGCCGACCGCGCCAATGCGTTCAACTATCTGTCGGAAGCCGACCAGGCGGTGATTTCACGCGCCAACGCGGTGAACCTGGCGGGTGTCTACCACACGCTCTACGAGTACATCGGTCCGGACGGGTCGGTGAGCCTGGACCGCAACGCCATCGACTTCAGCGACACGAGCCTGTGGCAGGCGGTGAACCCGGTCTTCTCCAGCGATGCCGCGCTGCTGAAGGGCGAGAGCCTGGCAAGCGGCTCGCTGGTGCAGTTCCTCTTCTCCGACGACTTCAACCTGTACGAGACGACGCGCGACGTCTACGTGTACAACAGCAAGCTGGCCGTCTCGGCGCAGGACAAGATCGACCAGGCGACGGCCGTCGCGCAGGCGCGGGCCAGCGGCATGCAGGTCATCGATATCGGCAGCGGTTTCCGCGACGCGGTGTTCGCCAAGGTGGACGTGCCCTATACCAGTCACGACGGCGACAGCGCGCAAGACCTGAGTTCGGGCATGCTGATCGGCGACATCCGCGATCCGCGCTACCTGACGCTGCGGCTGACGCGCTCGCTGGCGGTCGAAGCCGATCACGGCGTGGTGTCCGCGTACAGCGACACCACCGTGGGGCTGGATTCGCCCAACGGCGATATCCGCCTGGGCGACATCCACGCGGCGGGCTATATCAGCATCGACGCGTCGGGGCAGGGCGCTTCCATCATCGGCACCGATGCGGGCACGATCGAGAGCAGCGGCCAGGTCAGCCTGGTGGCCAAGGGCAATGTGGTCGGCGGCGCTCAGGACGCCGATGGCGTCTATCAGGCCGCGCCCGGCAAGAACCTGCAGTTGAAGCTGAGCGAGGGCCATGCGCTGTACGTCGAGGCGGGCGGCATCGCCCGGGTCGAGCAGCAAGGGACCGTGGACCTGAACGTCGTGCTGGCGACGATGACGGGAACGGACGCCGCGCCGTCGCTGTTCAAGGCGGGCGCCGACCTGCTGGTGGGCCAGATTTCGGCGGCCGGCAACCTGACGCTGGAAGCGGGTGGGGCCATCCTGAACAACACGCCGGAGAACCAGAGGCAGTACGCCAACGTGGTGTTGTCCGATATGAGCCAGGCTGACCTGGACGCGCTGGGCTATACGCGCCAGATCGTCCTGAAGGCCGGCACGACGGTGGGCAAGCTGGACGCGGACCTGACGCAGGTCGGCACGCCGCTGTTGATCCGCGTGGCGCCGCTGGATACGCTGGCGACCGTCAGCGCGTACGCGGCGGGCGGGGTGAATCTCTGGAGCTTCAACTCGCTGCGGGTGGGGACGATCGATACGAGCGGCGTGGCGGGCAGCCGCGGCGACGTGCGCCTCTATGCGACGGACAGCTTGCTGAACGGCTCGACGGGCGGCGCGGCCGCGCTGGTGGCGGGGAATGCCTATCTCGAAACCACGAATCACACGGTCGGGATCGCGGGCGACGCGCTGCTGACGGACCTGTCGGGCTGGCTGAGGGTGTCGGCCAAGGAAGGAATCTACCTGAGCCAGGTCGGCACGCATGATCTCGCGCTGGCGCAGATCGAGTCGCGCACGCGGGACGAGATTCATCTGTCCAGCGCATCGAGCATCGTCAATGACAAGACGTCGCAGGCGGGGATTTCGGCGGATCGCACCGATCCGGTGGTGACAGGCGGCAGCCTGTACTTCACCGCTGGGAAGTCGGTGGGGGGGTATGGGCAGGCGCAGGTCGATGGGCTGTCCACGAACGACGCGCTGGTGGTGGCGGCGGTGGGTAGCGATGCGACCATCAACGTCACGGCCGCGGAAGATGCCGCGCTGGTGCAGGTGGCCAGCGCGCTGGACGTCGCCGGGGCCGCGGGGGTCTCGCAGTCGCTGGTGCTGAACGTGGGCACCGTGAACGCGCGCAATGCGTGGCTGGTGGCGCGTTACGACGCCGCCGCGGCGGCGAACGGCGCCACGGGCGATATCGTCCTGTCGGCGAGCTCGCTCATCGGCGTGACGGGGACGTTGAGCCTGCTGGCGGGCAACAATGTCAGCCAGGCCTTCGGGTCGGTGGCGCAGGCGGGACAGCAGCTCTACCTGCGCAGCGATCGGGATGACCGGTCGGGCGCGAACGGCTACGGCAAGGCCAGCACGATCGCCATCGAAGGCCGCCTGCTGGCGCCGGAGATGTTCATCGACGGCAGCGTCAGCAACGGGAATACGATCACCTTCGCCAATACCGCCGAGATCGGGGGCGGCTTGGACTCGGCCGCGGGGCTGACGCAAGGAACCTCGGTCACCGTGACCGGCGGGACCGACGTGGACACGGTGAAGGTGTATGCCCTCACGCTGGACACGACGAATTTCATCGTGAACACGCTGGACGGCGATGACGAAGTGACGTTCGACACGACCTCGTCGACCGGCTCCATCACGATCGACGCGGGCGAGGGCGCCAACACGGTGTCCGTGAACGCCACGCCGGTGGCCGGCAATCTGGGGATCGCCGGCGGCAGCGGCGCCGATATCGTCAAGGTCACCGATAGCACCATTTCCGGCGGCTTGACGGTGGATGCCGGCGACGGCGGCAACGCCGTCACGCTGGATACGGTCAATGTGACGCTCGACACCCGCATCACCACCGGCACGGGCGACGACGTCGTCAAGCTGGTCAGCACCGACCTGACTGGCACGCTGACCATCGCCACCGGTGATGCCTCCACGCTGGACAGCGTCTCGCTGACCGACGTCACCATCGGCGGCGACACCGGAATCACGTCCGGCACGGGCAACGACGAAATCTCGCTGCTGCGCGTGACGGGCACGGGAGCACTGACCGTCGATGCCGGCAACGGCAACAACACCGTCAGCCTGGACACCGTCAATGTGACGCTGGACACCCGTATCACCACTGGCACGGGCGACGACGTCGTCAAGCTCGTCAACTCCGGCCTGACCGGCGCGCTGACCATCGCCACCGGCGACGCGGCGACGCTGGACAGCGTCTCGCTGACCGACGTCACCATCGGCGGTGACACGGAAATCACGTCCGGCACGGGCGACGATGAAATCGCGCTGCTGCGCGTGACGGGCACGGGCGCACTGACGATCGATGCCGGCAACGGCAACAACACCGTCAGCCTGGACACCGTCAATGTGACGCTGGACACCCGCATCGCCACCGGCATGGGCGACGATGTTATCAAGCTCGTCAACTCCGGCCTGACCGGCGCGTTGACCATCGCCACCGGCGATGCCGCCACGCTGGACAGCGTCTCGCTGGCCGACGTCACCATCGGCGGCGACACCGGAATCACATCCGGCACAGGCAACGACGAAATCTCGCTGCTGCGCGTGACAGGCACGGGCACGCTGGCGATCGATGCCGGCAACGGCAACAACGCCGTCAACCTGGACACCGTCAAGGTGACGGCGGACACCCGCATCGTCACCGGCAGCGGCGACGACGTCATCGCCCTCGTCGATACCCACATCGTCGGCGCGCTGGCCATCCAGTCCGGCGACGCCGGCGCCCGCGATACGGTCACCCTGACCCGCGTGCTCGTCAACGCCACCAGCGCCATCATCACCGGCAACGGCGCCGACCTGATCACCGTCAGCGACTCCGAAATGGACGGCCGCCTGACGGTGGACAGCGGCGCGGGCGGCGACATCGTCCGCATCGAACGCATCATCCTGCGGGCAGGCGCCGATGTCGCCGGCGGCACGGGCGACGACTACATCTACCTGTCGGCGCGCGCCCTGGCCGGCCACGTCACCCTGCACGGCAACGCCGGCGACGACCTCATCATTCTCGACCAGCTACCGTCCCTGACCAGCCAGCAGGCCGTTGCCGGCCAGCCGGACACCGTCGACGTCGACGGCGGCGCCGGCAACGATCGCGTCATCGTCAACCTCAACAGCCAGCTCACCTCGATCGACGTCAACGTGCACGACACGGACGACCACGGCGCGGAGAACCTGGCCGACGTCAACACGCTGATCATCAACGGCAACGCCCAGGACCAGACCTTCCTGCTGCGCGAGCACTTCGTCGCGCTGATCACCCCGGACGGCGCGAGCGGCGCCTACGATGCGGCCGTCCAGCGCATCAACTACGATCGCACGACGACCGGCGGCCTGCGCCTGAACGCTGTCGACGGCGGCAACCGCTTCTACCTGGACGACAGCAGCACCACCGTGACGATCGATGCCGGCCTGGGCAGCGATCCGTCCAAGCACAACGAGTTCCAGATCGGCCAGTTGTATGCGCAAGCGCCGCTGTTCCCCAACGTCGCCCTGGGCGACGCGGTGGACACGACGCTGACCACGCAAGGCTATCTGTCGCGCGGCAACAGCTACGCCACGACCATCCACGGCGCGGCCAACGGCGAAAACATCTTCCGCGTCTACAGCAACGCCGCTCCCCTGGCCCTGTACGGCGGCAATGCCGACGACCAGTTCATGGTCTACGCGTTCAAGCAAGCCGCCGCCAATGCCGGCGGCGGCCGCGACTACGTGATCGACGGTCCCGTCTCCATCGACGGCGGCGGCGGCGTCAACACCTACACCACGCTGGGTTCGGAAGACGACGATGACTTCACGGTCACGCAGGAAGGCATCCGTGGCGCCGGCCTGAACACCGCCTACCAGAACATCCAGCGCGTCAACCTGGATGCGCGCGAAGGCAACGACCACATCTACGTGCTGTCCACCCGCAGCAACGCCATCACCACCCTGATCGGCGGCCGCGACAGCGACACCTTCGACCTGGCGGCCGACGTCGCCCCGGACACCATCGTCTCCGGCCGCTCGGCGTCGCGCGACGTGCGCGACGATGCGGTCCCGGTGGCCATCGCCCAACAGTCCGGCCAACTGAACGGCGACGGCAGCAACAGCCTGTCCCTGTCCGTGAGCCTGGACAGCCGCGTCATGCCGCAACCGGCCAGCGGCCAGGCCTACGTGTCGCTGACCAGCGCGATGCTATCGTCGGCCCTGTACGGCTCGCTGACCCAAGGCGCGGGCCTGCCGGCCAGCAGCACGCTGGCCCAGGCGCTCGACAGCCTGGACGGCCGCGGCCTGCTGCTGTCCACCGACGGCGGCCTGACCTGGCATCAGAGCGTGGTCCTGACCTTCGATGCCAACGGCACCGGAGCCCAGGCCTGGACGGCCACGCAGCAGGTGCTGGTCAAGGTCGACAACGGCGCCGGCGCCGGTCTGCCGGCGGTGGACCTTGCCGGCATGGACCTGCACCTGTCCGCCTCGCTCTTCACCACCTTGCCCGGCCTGCGCGACGTGGCCCTGGCGCCCATCGTCATCCCGGTCGCCGACCCGGCCTACGCGGGGCCGGCCAACGACGTCGACAAGGTGCGCTCGCCGCGCGCCGCCGACCAGGCCGGCATCGTCGTCGATCCCGTCACCGGCATCAGCTACGCCAACTACCCCGACCAGGCGCACGACGTCTCGGGCATCCAGGGCGGCCTGCTGATCGAAGGCGACGTGCTCGACAAGCCGGACTACGACGGCGTGCTGCACCAGGCCGTCCACCTGCCGTCCGAAACCGACGGCACGCTGGCGCCGCGCGCCACCGGCACCCCCACGGCGACGGCCACCAACGACCGCGTCCGCGTGTTCGACGACGGCACCGCCGTGGGCCAGGCCGGCATGCAGAGCCAGGCGCGCAGCACCGACGGCCTGGGCCAGGTCTACAACGATCCGCGGGCGGCCGACTTCGGCTGGCTGACCGGATTGGGCATGACGCAGGGCCTGGACACGGCCGCGGGAACCGTCACCCAGACCGGCCACGGGGGCACCTCCCACGTGTACGACCAGGGCGTGGTCTTCCACGGCGTGGAGTCGGTCAACACCATGCTGGGCACGGGTAACGACGTCTACACGGTCAAGCACGCGCCCGTGGGCACCGTCACCCTGGTGCAGGGCGGCGGCGGCGACAACCTGCTGATCGCGCAGGGCGACACCGTGGGCGGCGCCGACCGGCCCGTGCTGTTGTTCGGCTCGACCAGCCAGGACGATGCCTACTACACCGCCACCCCCGGCCAGCGCGTCGCCGGCCAGGCGCTGCACTTCGGCAACACCGGCAACAACACGCTGGACGCCGGCGCCACCACGCAGGGCGTCATCCTGTACGGCGGCGCGGGCAACGACGTCATCGTCGGCGGCTCGGGCAATGATCTGATCGCCGGGGGCGGCGGCAGCAACGTCATCCATGCCGGGCAGGGCGAGAACATCGTCTTCGGCAACGCGGGCCTGAACATCGATCTGGGCACGCCGATGGACATGAGCGCGCGCGGCGCCAGCGTGGACCAGCAGTCGCTGCGTTCGCTGACCCTGGTGCTGACGCCGGCGGCGGCCGCGCAGGCGGCGGTCGGCGCCGCGGCGGATCGCCTGGCGGTCGGCAACAACGCCATCGACGCGCTGGACGGCAACAACATCGTTTTTGCCAACTACGGCCAGATCGTCACGGCGGCGCCGGTCAACTGGCTGCGCGACCGTGGCGATTTCATCGACAGCGCGGCGCCCGGCGGCAATGTACGCTACCTGTCCGGGGCGGGCCTCGTGGCGCTGTCCACGATAGACCTGCCGTCGGCCGGCGGCGTGAACACCATCACGGTGGGCGGCGGCCGCAACGTGCTGTTCGGCGGCATGGGCGACGACGTCATCCGCGCCACCGGCGCGGGGGGCTACAACCTCATCGCCGGCGACGCCGCGCAGGCCAGCTACACCCCCAACGGCCATATCGCGCTGTTCCAGTCCTTCTCCCCGGCCACCGGCGGCAACGACAGGCTGTACAACAACGGCGCCGGCGTGATGATAGGCGGGCAGGGCAGCGACTACCTGGAGAGCGGCGCGGGCGACAACATCATGCTGGGCGACAACGGCATGGTGCAGTTCGTCGACGACCTGCCGCGCCTGATCGCCACCACCGATATCGCCTACGGCGACGACGATACGCTGTGGGCCGGTTCCGGCGCCAACATCATGCTGGGCGGCAAGGGCGGCGACCTGTTCAACGGCAACCTCGGCAAGGACGTCATGGTGGGCGACTACGCGGCCATCACGCTGAACGAGAACGGGGTGGCCACCAACCTGACGCGTTTCGGCCCCGGCGGCAACCGGCCGGACCTGATCACGCGCGTGCTGGAGGATCTCTACACCTTCCACTGGAACCTGCAGTCGCCGGAAATCCCGCGCGTCGCCAGCCCCATGGCCGGCGACGGCTGGGCCGCGCGCGGCGCGCTGTCCCTGCTCGCCGGCAACCGCGATCCGCGCGAAACGCGGGTCAGCATGACGCCGCGCCAGCCGGACATCGTCATCGGCGTGCAGGAAGACGACATCGCCAATGGCGGCGCGCGGGTGGCCGGCGACGCCGTCAGCGTGCCGCGCAACGATCCGCGCGGCGGCGAGGGCGGCCAGTCGCGGGACACCGCCGCCTCCGTGCGTCATCGCCACGCGCCGCCGGAGAATCGCGGCAAAACCACAGCACCTGTAACGCCTGCTGACACGGCGGCCGAACATGCCGACAATACGGCCCAGCCGGAAGCATCGGCCCAGGCGAAAGCCGCCGCGCGGCCTCACGCCGGCGCCGGCGCCACGGCAGGGCAGGGCGGCCACGAACACGCCGCGCTGGCCGCGGGCGTGGCGCTGCTGGGCCTGGCCGGCGCCTTGGGCACGGCCAACGGCCAGCAAGGCAAGGGCACCGTGGTCTTCAATTCCCGCACCAATACCTGGGAATCGAAGGGCAAGGGCAAGCCCGGGGGCAGGCGCGGACCGACGGTCGGCGTGGCGGCGGCGCAAGCCGTGGATGCAATGGACGCAGCGGAAGCTGGGCAGGCGGTGGAGGCTGTGAGCGCGGATGAATGATGCAGGCAATGCCGCCGTGTCGGTGCTGGTCAATCGCGCGGAGCTCGCGTGGTGGTCGGCGCTGTCGGCGGCCGGCGACAAGTCCGCGTTCCTGGGCGCGTGGCTGGCCTTGCAGGCCGGCCAGTTGCCGCGCGCGCGCCAGGCCGTCCTGGTCCTGGGCGAGCCGGACACCGGGCCTTTCGAGCCGGCGGCCTGGTTCCCCGAGGGCGGCGCCCCCGACGCGTCGCTCTACGACACGGTCAACGAATCCCTGGCCGACCGCGAGGTGGCCGTCAGCCTGGACGGCCAGCGGCTGGTGGTGGCGTATCCCATCCTGCTGGGGGGACGCCTGCACGGCGTCGCCGCCTTCCAGACCGCGCCGCAGCCGCCCGAGCCGCTGATCCAGAAGCTGCGCTGGGGCGCCGGCGTCCTGGAGTCATGGCTGGCGCAAAGCGCCGACCAGGCCAGCGAGCGCAGCGTCGAGCGCCTGATGACGGTCATCAACAGCGTGGCCAAGGCGTTGAAGGAGGGCAGCTTCAAGGACGTGGCCCTGACGCTGGCGACCGACCTGGCGACGCGGCTGGACTGCGACCGTGTCAGCATCGGCCTGCGCCGCGATGGCCGCTCGCGCGTGTACGCGCTGTCGCACAGCAGCAAGTTCTCCCAGAGCACCAACCTGATCCACGCCGTGGCCGAGGCGATGGACGAGGCGATAGACCAGAACACCCTGGTCTGCCTGCCGCAGGACCGAGAGCGGACGCTGCAATCGCGCGCCCACCAGAAGCTGGGCCGCGAGTTCGGCAACCTCAGCCTGTTGACCATCCCCTTCGCGCCCGACGCGCAGACCCAGGGGGCCATGGTCTTCGAGCGGCCCGACGACCGTCCTTTCGACAGCCACGACATCGAGCTGTGCCAGAGCATCGTGGTGCTGGTCGGACGCATCCTCTATCAACGCCAGCAGCAGGAGCGCCCGTTCTGGCTACGCTGGCGCGATGCCGCGCTGCGCGAGTGCGGACGCCTGTTCGGCGCGCGCCATATCGGCCGCAAGCTGCTGGCGCTGCTGCTGTTGGCGGTGGTGCTTTTCGGCGTGCTGGTGCCGGGCCCGTTCCGCGTCACCGCCACCGCGACGGTGCAAGGCGTCATCCAGCGTTCATTGGCCGCGCCCTTCGACGGCTACGTCAGCGACGCGCCGCGGCGCGCCGGCGACGTGGTGGCCAAGGACGAGGTCCTGGCCACCTTCGACACGCGCGAGACCGAGCTGGAGCTGCTGCGCGCCGGCAACCTGGAGGTGCAATACCGTCGCCAGTCCGAGGAGGCGATGGCGCAAGGCAACAGCGCGGCCGCCGCCATCGCCCAGGCCCAGGCCCGCCAGGCGTCGGCACAGATCCAGTTCTACCGGGAACAGATCGCGCGCGCGTCGCTGAAGGCGCCCTTCGCCGGCATCCTGGTCAGCGGCGACCTCACCCAGCAACTGGGCGAGGCGGTCAAGCGGGGCCAGGAGCTGTTCAAGATCTCGCCGATGGACCGCTACCGCCTGTGGCTGGACGTCGACGACCGCGAGATCGACGACATCGCCGTCGGCCAGACCGGCCGCGTGGCGCTGGCGGCCATGCCCGACCGCCAGATTCCCTTCACCGTCCTGCGCGTGGTGCCCCTGGCCCAGGTGCAGGAGGGCAAGAGCGTGTTCCGCCTGGAGGCGCGCCTGGACGGCGACGCCCTGCCGGCCCTGCGTCCCGGCATGGAAGGCGTGGGCAAGATAGACATCGGCCGGCGCAGCTACTTCTGGATCTGGACGCACGGCTTCGTCGAGTGGTTCCGCCTGAAGTGGTGGGACTGGTTCCAATAGCGAGGCGGACAGCAGACCATGGCCGTCACCGCCCTCCACAGCAGCGCCTGGCACCGCGTCGGCAACCTGCGGCCGCGCCTGCGTTCGCACGTGCGCATCCATCGCCACGTCTATCGCGGCGAAATCTGGTACGTGATGCAGGACCAGAGCAACGGCGAATTCCACCGCTACACGCCCGAGGCCAATCTGCTGATCAGCCTGATGGATGGCCGGCGCACGGTGCAGCAGATCTGGGACATCGCCTGCGGCCAGTTGCCCGACGACGCCATGCCCCAGGACGAGGTCATCCGGCTGATGGCGCAGTTGCACCGCGCGGACGTGCTGCTGACCGACCGGGCCCCCGACGTGCGCGACCTGGTGGAACGCCGGCGCCGCCAGCGCATGCAGAAGATCAAGCAGTACGTCGGCAATCCCAGCGCGCTGAAACTGCCGCTGGTGGATCCGGACCGCTGGCTGGCGCGCACCCTGCCGCTGGTGCGCTGGATCTTCACCTGGTTCGGCGCCCTGCTGTGGCTGGCGGTGGTGGGTTATGGGGCCGCGCAGGGAGCCATGCACTGGCAGGCCTTGACGCACAACGTCTGGGACCAGGTGTTTTCCGCCGGCAACGTCGTGACCATGGTGCTGGTGTATCCCATCGTCAAGGCCATCCATGAATTGGGACACGCCTATGCCATCAAGGTGCGCGGCGGCGAGGTGCACGAGATCGGCCTGATGTTCCTGCTGCTGGTGCCCATCCCGTACGTGGACGCGTCGGCGGCCGCGGCCTTTCCGGAGAAGCGCCACCGCATGCTGGTCGGCGCCGCGGGGATCATGGTGGAGCTGTTCCTCGCCGGCCTGGCGATGGCGGCCTGGGTGCAACTGGATCCCGGCCCGCTCCGTTCGGTCGCCTATACCGTGGTGCTGATCTGCGGCGTATCGACGCTGCTGATGAACGGCAATCCGCTGCTGCGCTATGACGGCTACTACGTCCTGTCGGACGCCATCGAGATACCCAACCTGGGCCAGCGCGCCAATGCCTATGTGGGCTACCTGGCCAAGCGCTACCTGCTCTGGCTGGAGGCGGCCGAGCCGCCGCACGCCGGCGCCGGAGAAAAGGCCTGGTTCGTCTGCTACGCGGTACTGTCCTTCTGCTACCGCCTGTTCATCATGAGCCTGGCCATCTTCATCGTGGCCAAGCGGTTTTTCTTCTTCGGCATCCTGCTGGCGCTGTGGTCGCTGTACACGGCCATCGTCCTGCCGCTGTGGCATCTGGTCCGTCACCTCTGCACGGATCCGCAGATCCAGGCCCGGCCGGCGCGGTCCTACCTGGTGGCGGCGGTGTGCGTGGTGGCCATCGCGGGGCTCCTGGGGCTGGCGCCCGTGCCGGCGTCGACCAATACCGAAGGCGTCGTGTGGGTTCCGCCCACCGCGCAACTGCGGGCCCCCGTCAGCGGTTTCATCCGGCAGGCGCTGGGCGAGGACGACAGGGTGATCCCCGCCGGCACGCCCCTGGTCATCCTGGACAACGACGAGCTGGACCGCCGGCTCGCCACGCTGGCCGCCCAGTCCGACGAATACCAGGCCAGGTACGTGGAGGCCTACGCCAAGAACCGCGTGCAGGCCGACATCATGCGGCACCAATGGGCCAGCTTGCAGACGGAGCGGCGTATCGTCCAGGGCCAGGCCGACGCCCAGCGCGTGGCCAGCGCGCACGAGGGCCGCTTCGTGCCGGCCCATCCGGGCGACATGGTCGGCCGCTATGTGCAAAGGGGCGAGCTGCTGGGCTATGTGCTGACCGACGCGGAATACGTGCGGGTGGTCGTGCCGCAGTCCGGCCTGGAGCGCATCCACCGCTCGAACGAAGGCGTCAGCGTGCGGCTGGCGCAGGATACCGGGCGCTCCTACGGCGTGGCCATCGCGCGCGAGGTGCCCGCCGCCACCGACGAACTTCCCAGCATGGCGCTCAGCCTGCAAGGCGGCGGCACCATCGGCGTGGACACGCGCAAGTCCAAGGACGGCGCGGCGAAATCCGCCGAAAACCTGTTCGTCATGGACCTGGCGCTGCCGCCCGGCATGCCGCGCCTGTATCTGGGCGGGCGCGTCTACGTGAAGTTCGAGCATGCGCCGCGGCCTTTGTTGCAGCAGGCCTATGACGCCCTGAGGCAGGTCGTCCTGCATCAGCTTCAGGTGTGACATGGATAGCGTCGCCATCGCGCAGCCCAACCCGCTCTATCCCGAAAGGGAAAGCGAGCGTTATGCCAATCGCCTGGAAGCGTGGGGAACCGGATGGCTGCGCGGCCTGCGGCGGCAATGGCGCCAGCCCCTGTGGCGCAGCCGCCGCATCGTCGCGCGGGTGCGGCGCGAGGGGGAGCTGCTGGGGCAGCCATCGCTGGAGCAGTTGCGGGAAAAGGCGGCCGCGGCGGCCTACGACCTGCGCTGCCAGGGCATTACCGCCGCCACCGCCGCGCGCGCCTTTGCCCTGGTGCGCGAGGCCGCGCGGCAGACCCTGGGCAAGACGCATTTCGACGTGCAGGTGCTGGGCGGCTGGGTGATGCTGCAAGGCATGGTCGCCGAGATGCATACCGGCGAGGGCAAGACCCTGACCGCCACGCTGCCCGCGGCGACGGCCGCGCTGGCCGGCCTGCCGGTGCACGTCATCACCACCAACGACTACCTGGTCGAGCGCGATGCGGCCATCATGGCGCCGGTTTACGAGGCGCTGGGCCTGACCGTGGCCGCCGTCACGGCGGAGATGGACATACCGGCGCGGCGCGCGGCCTACCGGGCCGATATCGTCTATTGCTCCAACAAGACGGTGGTGTTCGACTACCTGCGCGATCTCATCGTGCTCGATGACGACAAGGACGAGGACAGCCTGCGCCTGGAGCGGTTGCGCGGCGGCGCGGGGCGCACTTCCCGGCTCTACCTGCGCGGCCTGTGCTACGCCATCGTCGACGAGGCCGACAGTGTGCTGGTGGACGAGGCCCGCACCCCGCTGATCATTTCCGGCGTGCAGGAGCAGGACATCGCCGGCGTCACCCGCCAGGCGGTGGACCTGGCGCGCGCGCTGGCGCCGGAACACTATCGCGTATTGCGCGACGAGCGCCGCGTGGGCCTGACGGAGGAGGGCCGGGAGGCGTTGCGGACGCGCTGCGCCGCGCTGCCCGAGCCCTGGAACATCCCCTTCCGGCGGGAGGAGCTGACGCTGAACGCGCTGACCGTCCTGCATCTCTACCAGGTGGACGAGCAGTACATCATCCGCGACGGCAAGATCATGGTGGTGGACGAGTTCACTGGCCGCGTGATGGCCGACCGGTCCTGGGGCCAGGGCCTGCACCAGATGATCGAATACAAGGAGGGGTTGGCACTGACCGACCCCCGCCAGACGCTCAAGAGCATCAGCTACCAGCGGTTTTTCAAGCACTACCTGCGCCTGTCCGGCATGACGGGCACCGCCGCGGAAATCCGCAAGGAGCTCGGCCGCGTCTACGACCTGCCGGTGGTGCCCATCCCCACGCACCGCAAATCGCGGCGCCTGTACCGGCCCGACGTGGTCTGCCGCACCCTGCGCGACAAATGGGCGGCGGTGTGCGCGCGCACGGCGGCGCTGCACGCGCGCGGCGTGCCCGTGCTGATCGGCACCCGGTCGGTGGCGGCGTCCGAGGAAGTCGGCCGCCATCTGGCCGCCGCGGGCCTGGCGCCCGTGATCCTCAACGCCAAGCAGGACGCCGACGAGGCCGGGATGGTGGCGCGGGCGGGAGAGACGGGCAGCATCATGATCGCCACCAACATGGCCGGGCGCGGCACCGACATCGCCTTGTCGGACGAGGCCCGCGCGGCCGGGGGGCTGCACGTGATCCTGACCGAGCGGCACGAGTCCGCCCGCATCGACCGCCAGTTGCAGGGCCGTTGCGCGCGCCAGGGCGATCCCGGGCACGCGGAGGCCATCCTGTCGCTGGAGGACGCGGTGCTCGACAGCGTGGCCCGCACGTGGATGGCGCGCGCCATGGTCCCCATCCTGGCGGCCTTTCCCGGGCTGGGCGCGCGCTGGCTGCGCCACGCCCAACGACGCACCGAAATCACCCAGGCCCGCGACCGCAAGCGCCTGGTCGCCGCCGACGAGCAATTGGAGAAGTCCCTGTCCTTTTCCGGGCAGGGCGATTGAAGATGATCATGCCGACAGACCGAATCACATCCGCATCCTCCGGGGCGCCGCGCGCCCGCCGCGTCCTGGGGCCAGTGGCGGCCGCCTTCCTGCTTCTCGCGAGCCAGGCGCCGGCCCTCGCGCAATCGCCGCCCCTGGCGCTGCCTTCCGCGCAATCCGATCTGTCATCCGACAGGCTCTCGCCGACGGCATTGCCCGGCGGCGGGGCGGGCGGCCACGACGCCGTCAGCCTGCAAACGCCCATGGCGTGCCTGATCGAACCCTATATGGTTTCCGAACTGGGCAGCCCCGTCGCCGGCGTCATCGAAAAGATTTCGGTGCAGCGCGGCGACACCGTCAAGAAGGGCGACGTGGTGGTCACCTTGAACAGCAGGGTCGATGAAGCCACCTTGAACGTGCGCCGCGCCGAGTCCGCCTACCTGGCGCGCGCCGTGCAGCGCAACAGCGACATGTACGCGAAGAAGCTGTTGCCGGCCAGCGACTACGACGAGATCAGCTCGAAGAGCCGCCAGGCGGCGCTGCAGGTCGAGCTGCAGCAGGCCATCCTGGCCGAGCGCAGCATCCGGAGCCCCTTCGACGGCGTGGTCGCCGAGCGCTATGCCGGCCCCGGCGATCGCGTCAACGACAACAAGATCGTCAAGCTGGCCCAGATCGATCCCCTGCTGGTCAAGGTCGTGGTGCCTGAAAGCCTGTACGGGCAGATCAAGATGGAAGCGGCCGCCGAGGTGACGGTCAACGGCGCCATCAGCGACAAGCCCCTGCGCGCCAGCGTATGGCGTATCGACAAGGTGATGGACGCAGCCAGCGGCACTTTCGTGGTGCTGCTCAAGGTCGACAACAAGAACAACCGGATCCCCGCGGGGATTCGGTGCTCGGTGCATTTCTAGCCCGAGTCCCCGATCCAAGTCCTTGATGCACAAATGAAAATGCCCAGCCATGAAGGCTGGGCATCGAATTCGTGGTGGCCTGGGGCGGAATCGAACCACCGACACAAGGATTTTCAATCCTCTGCTCTACCGACTGAGCTACCAGGCCAACGAAGTCCGCAACTATACACAATTTTTTGGCTTCGTGCCGGGCAGGGAGCAGAAAATTTGATGAAAGTTAAGACTTGTGCGTGTCAGGCTCGTCGCAATCTGTCATTTTTACGCCAAGCGTTATAATCATTTGCCCTGGGAGCCCCGCGTCTGGCGATCCGCCCGGTTCCACCACGCCCGGCCCTCCTAGTTCCCTCCGCGTTGCACGCGGATTACGCCCAAATGTCGGTAGACGTTCTTACTTTCGGCCTGAATCACACCTCCGCCCCGGTTTCGGTGCGCGAGCGCGTGTCGATGCCCGTCGACCTGCTGCGTCCGGCCCTGGAGGGCCTGCGCGCCGCCTTCGGCGGCAAGGTGCGCGAGGCGGCCATCCTGTCGACCTGTAATCGTACCGAGGTCTACTGCGCGGCCGAGCCGCAGGTCGCCGAGCAGTTGCCCGCGTGGCTGGCCGACGTCAACCGCATCCAGGCCGTCGACCTGCAGCCGCATCTCTACCGCCACCAGCAGGACGGCGCCGTGCGCCACGCCTTCCGGGTGGCCAGCGGCCTCGATTCGATGGTGCTGGGCGAACCGCAGATCCTGGGCCAGATGAAGGACGCCGTGCGCGCCGCCGGCGAAGCCGGGTCGCTCGGTACCCTGTTGCACCAGTTGTTCCAGCGCACCTTCTCGGTCGCCAAGGAAGTGCGCTCGCAAACCGCCATCGGCGCCGAATCGGTGTCCATGGCCGCCGCCGCCGTCCGCCTGGCCGAGCGCGTTTTCGGCAATATGGCCGATGCCCGCACGCTGTTCATCGGCGCGGGCGAAATGATAGAACTCTGCGCCACCCACTTCGCCGCCCAGAAGCCGCGCGAGATGGTGGTGGCCAATCGCACCGCCGAGCGCGCCGAGACCCTGGCGGGCCGCTTCGGCGCGGGCACCATGAAGCTGGCCGACCTGCCGGCCCGGCTGGCGGAATTCGACGTCATCGTGTCCTGTACGGCAAGCTCACTGCCCATCCTCGGCCTGGGGATGGTGGAGCGGGCCACGCGCCAGCGCCGCCACCGCCCGATCGTCATGATCGACCTGGCGGTGCCGCGCGATATCGAACCCGAAGTCGGCCGGCTGGACGACGTCTACCTGTATTCCGTGGATGACCTCGGCCGCGTGGTGCAAAGCGGCGCCGACGCGCGCCGCGCCGCTGTCGTGCAGGCCGAGTCCATCATCGAGAACCGCGTGCAGAATTTCATGCACTGGCTGCAGACCCGCGCCGTCGTGCCGGTCATCCAGGACCTGCATGCGGCCGCCGACGACGTGCGCGCGGCCGAACTGGAACGCGCCCGCCGCCTGCTGGCGCGCGGCGAATCCCCCGAGGCGGTGCTGGAACAACTGGCCCACTCGCTGACACAGAAGTACCTTCACGCGCCCTTGGCCGCCCTGAACCGCAGCGAAGGCGAAGACCGCACCCAACTGCTGGCCATGGTGCCGCGCCTGTTCCCCGGCCGCGACAACCGGCGTTAGCGACTCCCGTCGCCTGCTCGCCGCCGGCGCGGCCGTTCTGGTCCGCGCCTCCGTTTCCCCTTTTCCTTTCTGCGCTGACCTATGAAATCTTCCATGCGTGATCGCCTGGAGCAATTGTCCCGGCGGCTGGTCGAGCTGGACGCCTTGCTCGCCGAGCCCGACGCCGCGTCCGATATGGACCGCTTCCGCAAGCTCTCGCGCGAACGCGCCGAAATCGAACCCGTGGTGCAGGGCTACGCCGCCTACACGCGCGCGGAGGACGACCTGGCCACCGCGCAGGAATTGCTGGCGGACCCGGAAATGAAAGCCATGGCCGAGGACGAGATCAAGAGCGCGAAGGCCAGGATCGAGGAACTGGGCGCGTCGCTGCAGGTGCTGCTGCTGCCGCGCGACCCGGACGACGGCCGCAGCCTGTTTCTGGAAATCCGGGCGGGCACCGGCGGGGACGAAAGCGCGCTGTTCGCCGGCGACCTGCTGCGCATGTATACGCGCTACGCCGAACGGATGGGCTGGAAGGTCGAGCTCATGTCGGAAAGCGCGTCGGAATTGGGCGGCTACAAGGAAGTCATCGTCCGCATCGACGGCGACGGCGCCTACGGCCGCTTGAAGTTCGAGTCCGGCGGCCACCGCGTGCAGCGCGTGCCCGCCACCGAGGCGCAAGGCCGCATCCATACGTCGGCATGCACCGTGGCCGTGATGCCCGAGGCCGACGAGATGACCGATATCGTCATCAATCCGGCCGACCTGCGCATCGATACCTTCCGCGCCAGCGGCGCGGGCGGCCAGCACATCAACAAGACCGATTCCGCCGTCCGCATCACCCACCTGCCGACCGGGCTGGTGGTGGAATGCCAGGACGACCGTTCCCAGCACCGCAACAAGGACAAGGCCATGCAGGTGCTGGTGGCGCGCCTGCGCGACAAGGAAGTGCGCGAACGGCAGAGCAAGGAAGCGGCGCAGCGCAAGAGCCTGATCGGCAGCGGCGACCGCTCCGAGCGCATCCGCACCTACAACTTCCCGCAGGGACGCCTGACCGACCATCGCATCAACCTGACGCTGTACAAGCTGCTGCAGATCATGGAAGGCGACCTGGACGAGCTCATCGGCGCCCTGATCGCCGAGCACCAGGCCGAGCTGCTGGCCGCGCTGGGCGAGGACTGAGTGGCCACCGCCAAGGACATCCTGTTCGCCGCCGGCCTGCCCCGGCTGGAGGCGCGCATGCTGCTGGAGCACGTCCTGCAGAAGCCGCGTAGCTGGATCCTGGCGCACGATACGGACCCGTTGCCGCCGGAGGCGGTGCGCGCCTACGCCGTGCTGGCGGCGCGCCGCGCGGCCGGCGAGCCCATCGCCTACCTGCTGGGCGAACGCGAATTCATGGGGCATGCGTTCAAGGTGGGACCGGACGTGCTGATCCCCCGCCCGGAAACCGAACTGCTGGTGGAAACCGCGCTGGAGTGGCTGCGGGGCTTCGACTCGCTCTCGGTGCTGGACATGGGCACGGGCAGCGGCGCCATCGCCATTTCCATCGCGCTGGCCCGGCCCGACGTCGCGGTGCTGGCCACCGACCAAAGCCTGGCCGCCCTGAAGGTGGCGGCCGAGAACGCGCTGCGGCTCAAGGCCCGGGTGCATTTCTCGCCGGGCGATTGGTACGGGGCCCTGACGGCGGTGCGGAAGTTCGACCTGATCGTGTCCAACCCCCCTTATATTTCCCGCCAGGATCCCCATCTGGAGCAGGGCGACCTGCGCTTCGAGCCGCGCCGGGCCCTGACCGACGATGCCGACGGCTTGCAGGCCCTGCGCGTCATCATCGCCGGGGCGCCCGCGCACCTGAAACCGGGCGGCGCCATCTGGGTCGAACACGGCTGGGACCAGGCGGCCGCGGTGCGCGGCCTGCTGGAGGCGGCCGGCCTGCGCGGCGTCGACAGCCGGCGGGACCTGGCCGGCATCGAGCGGATTTCCGGCGGGTACCTATAATCACTGCATTGCTTGTCCCCGATAACCCATTCTTTCCCCAGGGGCCGACAGGCCCAGCGAGCGAACCATGAGCGACGTTCAAGAATTCCTCCGTGAAACCGTCACGCAGCATCCGGTGGTGCTGTTCATGAAAGGCACGGCCCAGTTTCCCCAATGCGGCTTTTCCGGCCGCGCCATCCAGCTCCTCAAGGGCTGTGGCGTGAAGAAGCTGGTCACGGTCAACGTGCTGGAAGACGACGAAGTCCGCCAGGGCATCAAGACGTTTTCGAATTGGCCCACGATTCCGCAGTTGTACATCGGCGGCGAGTTCGTCGGCGGCTCGGACATCATGTCCGAACTGAGCGAAAGCGGCGAACTGAAGAAGATGCTCGAAGCCGCCGGAGCCACTGCGTGACGCAGCCCAGGCGCCGGCTGGTGGTCGGCGTCACCGGCGCCACCGGCTCCCTCTACGCGGTGCGGCTGCTGCAGGCGCTGCGGTCGGTGCCCGACGTCGAGTCGCACCTGGTGGTCTCGGCCTCCGGTGTGCTCAACGCCAAGCATGAACTGGACATGGGCCGGCAGGCGCTGCACGCGCTGGCGGACCATGCCTATAGCGTGCGCGACGTCGGCGCCACCCTGGCCAGCGGCGCCTTTCCCACCGCCGGCATGGTGATCGCGCCATGCTCCATGCGCACGCTGGCGGCGGTGGCGCACGGTCTTTCCGACAACCTGATCACGCGCGCGGCCGACGTCACGCTCAAGGAGCGCCGCCGCCTGGTGTTGATGGTGCGCGAAACGCCCTACAACCTGGCGCACCTGCGCAATATGACGGCCGTCACCGAAATGGGCGGCATCGTGTTTCCGCCCCTGCCGGCCTTTTATTTCAAGCCGTCCTCGATCGAGGAAATGGTCGACCACACCGTGTCGCGCGTGCTGGACCTGTTCGGTATCTCGACGCCGGCCCCGCAATGGGAAGGCACCTGACGTCGTTCCCGGCGCTGCTCACTCGAACCTGACGAACGAGACCGTCGTCTCGCGGGGGCCCTCTTGCCCGGAAGGCGCCGCACAGGCATCTTCGTCGCCGGACGCATGCCCGCCGCCCGGATCCTCCTGGTCGAATGCGGTGTCGCCGTTCACGTCGGGCTGGCCGCTTGGGCGCAGGCCGGCGAAATCGAACAACTGGCGGTCCATCAGGTGCGACGGCGCCACGCTGGACAGGGCGTTGAAGATGTTCCAGGACCGTCCCGGATGCTGGCGGTCCCATTCCCGCAGCATGCGCCCGACTTCCTTGCGCTTGAGGTTCTCCTGCGAACCGCACAGGTTGCAGGGGATGATGGGAAAGCGCTTTTCCTCCGCGTAGGCCGCCAGGTCGGATTCCTGGATGTAGGCCAGCGGGCGGATGATGGTGTGGCGGCCGTCGTCGGACACCAGCTTGGGCGGCATGGCCTTGAGCTTGCCGCCATAGAACATGTTCAGGAAGAACGTGCCCAGGATGTCGTCGCGATGATGGCCCAGGGCGATCTTGGTACAGCCCAGCTCGTCGGCCACGCGGTACAGGATGCCGCGCCGCAGCCGCGAGCATAGCGAGCACATGGTCTTGCCTTCCGGCACCAGGCGCTTCACCACCGAATAGGTGTCGCGCGTTTCGATGTGGAAAGGGATGCCCAGTTCGCGCAGGTAGCCGGGCAGCACCTCGGACGGGAAGTCCGGCTGTTTCTGGTCCAGGTTGACGGCGATCAGCTCGAAGGGGAAGGGCGCGCGTTCGCGCAGCCGCATCAGCACGTCGAGCAGGCTGTACGAATCCTTGCCGCCGGACAGGCAGACCATGACGCGGTCGCCCGCCTCGATCATGTTGTAGTCGGCGATCGCGCGCGTGGTTTCGCGGGCCAGCCGCTTGGCCAGCTTGTTGGCTTCGAGGCGGGCCTTGGAACGGGCGGCTTTGGCGGCTTCCGCGGCCGCGGCCACGGAGGGATCAGGGGCGTTCATGATGGGGCAGGGTAGCGGTGGCGGGGCGGCTGGAACGGCAAGGGGCTGCACGCCGGCGCCGCGAAGCCTGGGGGCGGCTCAGCGGCTGGTGTAGATCTCCACGCCGACGGCGGCGCAATCGGAAAAGGCCATCGGCTTGCTGATGCGGATGCGCACCGCGCGGATGTCCTTGAACTCGTTCATCAGGCGCTCCGCCACTTGTTCGGTCAGCGTCTCGATGAGGTTGACGTGCGAATGCGTGCAGACCGCCACGATGGCCTCGCGCAGGGCGCGGTAGTCCAGCACGCTGTGGATGTCGTGGTCGTCGACGTCGCGCGTGATGTCGACGTCGATTTCCGCGTCGACGTGCAGCGGCTGCGTGGCGCGGCGCTCGTGCTCCAGGATGCCGATGCGGGCGTCGAGGGCGAGGCGGGAAAAGATGATGCGGCGGGTAGGCATGATGGCGGATAGAGGAATGAGCCTTCGCATTGTAAGTCCGTGGCGGGGCCTTCCGTTGCGGGAGCCGCCGCTACAATTCTCCTCATAATCAACTTGAGCAAAGATTGAAATGCCGCAATACAGCGACGCCATCATCGTGGGGGGCGGTCCGGCGGGGGCCTCGTGCGCCATTTGGCTGGCCCGGTTGGGACTGGCGCCGTTGCTGGTGGAGGCCGGCGCGCGCCCGGGCGGCCTGCCCAACGACAATCCCTTCGCGGACGACTGGATCGCCGCCTTGCCCGGCGTCACCGGCCAGCAGGTGGGCGCCAATATCGCCCGCAGCGTCGAGGCGGCCGGCGTGCCGGTGCGCTGCGGCCGGCGCGCCGTGGCGGTGGAACGCACGGAAACCGGGTTCGCGGTGACGGTCCAGGCGGCGCAGGGCGGCATGCCTGCCGCACCCGCACCCGCATCCGAAGCCCTGTACGGCCGCCATCTGGTCATCGCCTCCGGCGTGCGGGCGCGCAATCTCGCGGACGCGGCGCCCGGCGACCGCTGGCCCGGCGTGCTGGTGGGGCCGGGATCGGCCATCGTGGAACAGGACTATGCGGGCCGGTCGGTGGCCGTCCTGGGCGGCGGCGACAACGGTTTCGAGAACTATGCCTATGTGAAGAGCCGGGGCGCGAGCGCGGTCCATCTGTACGCGCGCACCGTGCGGGCGCGGCCGCAACTGGTCGACGCCGTGCCGGCGGCGGACCTGCGGCTGGGCGATTACCAGGTGGATCCGGTCGCGCGCCGGGTCGAGGAGCAGTCCTACGATCTGCTGCTGGTGCTCCATGGCTGGGAGCCTCAGGCGGATTTCGCGGCCTCCCTGGCGTTGCGGCGCGACGATCGCGGCTATATCCACACCGACTTCGCCACCGCGCGCGCCAGCGCGGAGGGCGTCTACGCGATCGGCGAGGTGGCCAATCGCATGCACCCCTGCGTGGTGACGTCGATGGCGGATGGCGTGGTGGCCGCCAAGGCGATACAGGCCGCCATCGAGCAGGAGTCCGGCCGGCAGCCCGGCGCCGCGCATTCATTCCATCGCAACCCATAATAGGGACTGCTTATCGGGTTAATAGCCCTATTGTCCTGTTTTGTGGAAAAGTGATTTAAGAAAATTCGGGTTTATCCCTACCCTTCATAAGCGCAGAATTCAGTCATCGGGAACAGCAACAGACCTCCCGGAATCACCCGGCCAGGTCTGCTCCCACTGTCAAGGACTAGGAGAACTGCCATGAAGACCATTGCTACCTCGCTGATCGTTTCGTTTGCCCTGATCGGTGCCGCCCAAGCCGCGGGCCCCGTCGGCAGCAGCATCGACACCCTGCCTTTCCAAGGCGTCTACGGCCAGGCCGACAACTCGACCAGCCGCGCCCAGGTGCAGGCCGAACTGCAAAAGGCCCGCAATGAAGGTCTGGTCGCCAACAGCGACGTCGACAACGCCCCCTTCACCGCGCAAGCCGATTCCGGCGTGTCGCGTGCTGAAGTCGCCGCGCAAGCCGCGCAGCACCCCACCGTCATCGGTGACCTGAACAACGTGCCCTTCCAAGGCTGATCGGCCGCCGGCCATCGCGCCGGCGTTCGTTGAAGTGCCAATGCCCCGCGCCACAAGCGCGGGGCATTGGTTTTTTCGGCCCCGGGGCGCCGGTCCTGCCGACCCGCGGTCCGGGCCTCGCCGGCGGCCACGGGCGGCCAGGCGGATCAGCCCGCCCGCGTCAACACGCAATCCAGCGGCGCCTGCGCCGCCAGGCGCGCGCGGAACACGCGCAGTTCGTCGCGGCGGAATACGTGCACGGCGACCGTGTCGCCGGGGCGGTATTGCGCCAGCAGCAGTTCCAGGCCGGCGGGGCCGGCCACGCGCAGGCCGTCGATGGCCACCAGTTCGTCGCCGGCCGACAGGCCCGCCTTGTGCGCCGCGCCGCCTTCCAGCACGCCGGCCAGCGCCACGCCGTCGCCCTGCTTGCGCGTGCGCGCATCCAGGCTGGGCAGGTTGGAGGCCGGCTTCCATTGCAGGGCGATGCCCTGGCCGGCCAGCAGCTCGGCCAGCGGCAGGTCGGCGAGGCCTTCGGCGTAGCGTTCGATGAACGCGCGCGCGTCCACGCCGGTCGCCTCGCGCACCAGCGCGGGCAGGCTGTCCTCGGCGATGCCTTGCGGCTTGCCCTGGTAGAAATCGCGCCCGTAACGACGCCACATCAGGCGCATGACGTCGTCCAGCGAATGGCGGCCGCGGGATTCCTTCCGTATGGTCAGGTCCAGCCCCAGCGCCACCAGCGAGCCCTTGGTGTAGTAGCTGACGATGGCGTTGGGCGAGTTCTCGTCCTGCTTGTAGTACCGCGTCCAGGCGTCGAAGGAGCTTTGCGCCACCGATTGCTTGAACCGGCCGGGACCGCGCGTCACCGTGGTGATGGTCTTGCCCAGCAGGCGCAGATAGTCGTTCTCGGCGATGGCGCCCGAGCGCAGCAGGAAGAGATCGTCGTAATACGAGGTGAAGCCCTCGAATACCCACAGCAGCCGGGTCAGCGCCGGCTGGCGCAGGTCATAGGGCGCGAACGCCGCCGGCTTGATGCGCTTGACGTTCCAGGTATGGAAGTATTCGTGGCTGACCAGGCCCAGGAAGCCGCGGTAGCCTTCGCCCTGGCCGATCTGGCCCTTCACCGGCAGGTCCTTGCGCGCGGTCATCAGCGCGGTCGAGGCGCGATGCTCCAGCCCGCCATAGCCGTCGCCGGTGACCATGGTCATGAACACGTAGCGATCGCTGCTGTCGAGAAAAGGCGCGCGCTTGCTCTGGGGTTCGAAAAAAGCGATCTGGGTTTCGCAGATGCGTTTCACGTCCGCGGCGATGCGCGGCAGGTCCAGGCGTGGAATCACGCCCGTGAACACGAGTTCGTGCTCGGCGCCGTGGGCCTCGAAGCGCGCCACTTGCGGCGTGCCCATTTCCACCGGATGGTCGATCAGCGCGTCGTAGTCCGGCGCGCGGTACAGGCCGAAGCCATGGCGCCGGGCCGCGCCGGCCACGCCGCGCGCCTCGGGCAGGCTGGTGTACACCTTCCAGCCGGCGATGCCCGGCGGCGGCGCCAGGTCCAGCAGGCAGGGCTGTTGCGCCTGGCCCTCGACGCACAGGAATACGCTGGCGCCGTTGAAGAAGCCGTGGCTTTCGTCCAGGTGCGCGCCGCGCACCGACAGATCCCAGGCATAGACCGTATAGTCCACCACCAGGGGGCCCTCGCAGGGCGCCACTTTCCAGGTATGGTTGTCGGTCTTGCGCACCCGCAGGCGCCGTCCGCCCGCGCGCGCCGTCAGCGTCTCGATCTGGCGCGAGAAATCGCGGATCAGGTAGCTGCCCGGAATCCAGGCCGGCAGGGACAGCGATTGGCCATCGGGGTCGGGCTGGCTGACGGTCAGCGTGACGCGATAGCGATGCCCGGCCGGATCGTGGGGTTCCAAGCGGTAAATTACGGGATGCGTCATGGGATGCGGTGGCTGGGTGATTGATGTGTAGTGATTGCCGCATTCTAAATGCTAAAAAATATCGACTTTCCACCGCCCGCGGGGGCGGTCCTTCAATCTTTGCGCAACCTTTGCCGCGACCCGCGAGGGCCGGCATCCAGGAGACAACCATGAGCGAATCGTTGGTGCTGGTCGAAACCCGTGGCCGGGTCGGTTTATTGACGCTTAACCGGCCCAAGGCCCTGAATGCGCTCAACGACGCGCTGATGGACGAACTGGGCAGCGCCTTGCTGGCGTTCGAGCAGGATGACGGCATCGGCGCCATCGTCATCACGGGGAGTGAAAAAGCGTTCGCCGCGGGCGCCGACATCGGCGCCATGAAGGACTGGTCCTATATGGACGTCTATCGCAGCGACTACATCACCCGTAATTGGGAAACGCTCAAGCGCGTGCGCAAGCCGGTCATCGCCGCGGTGGCCGGCTATGCCCTGGGCGGCGGCTGCGAGCTGGCCATGATGTGCGACCTGCTGATCGCCGCCGACAGCGCCCGGTTCGGCCAGCCGGAAATCAAGCTGGGCGTGATCCCCGGCGCCGGCGGCACCCAGCGCCTGCCGCGCGCCGTCGGCAAGGCCAAGGCCATGGACCTGATCCTGACCGGGCGCATGATGGGCGCCGAGGAAGCCGAGCGCGCGGGCCTGGTCTCGCGCGTGGTGCCGGCCGCCAAGCTGCTGGACGAGGCGATCGAGGCGGCCACCGTCATCGCCTCCATGTCCCTCGCGTCGGTGATGATGGCGAAGGAATCGGTCAACCGGGCCTTCGAGGGCTCGCTCAACGAAGGGCTGCTGTTCGAACGCCGGGTCTTCCATGCCCTGTTCGGGACCGAGGACCAGAAAGAGGGCATGGCCGCCTTCGTCGAAAAGCGCGAGGCCCGGTTCAAGCATCGTTAGTATTTGTTGCATCCCCCGCGGGGCCCTGGCGCTCCGCGCGGCCGCGCCCGGACAGGCGCGGCCGCCCATTTCCAGGGACGTAGCGATGTGTCCCTCGTCGTTGCGCCTTGAAACGCATAGGGCACACTTGTTTCATGCCCCGGGCCTATCCTGAAAAGCCCTGACTACCTGAAAAGACGTCGGATGGATGGTTGTCCATCCCGGCGCCGGCCTTGTCCTTGCTCGCGATGCCGTCCGGCCGGACTTCCTCTCCCGAGGCGGGCATCTCTCTTGCGAGGGCGCCGACTCAGCTTCAGGCAAATAACAAAGGAGCCCTCGATGCGTAATCTTTCACATCCTCGTCCCTTGCGCCTGGCCGTCCTGGCCTGCGCCCTGGGCTTGAGCTGCGCGGCCGTGGCGCAGTCGCCCCAGCCCACTTTCCGCCTGGTCTCCGAAACGCCGCTCCAAGCCGCCGCGCCGACGGTCAGCGGGCAGGAACTGCACGACATCGCGGTGGACGCCTATGTGTATGCCTACCCGATGGTGTTGATGGAGCTGACCCGCCGCAATGCGACCAACGTGCAGACGCCGCTGGACGGCCGCGCGCCGATGAACATGTTCGGCCACAAGACGGCTTTCCCCGATGCGCGCACCCCGGATGTCCATTGGCCCAGCACCGACACCCTCTATTCCAGCATGTGGTACGACGTCAGCCGCGAGCCGCTGATCGTGCGGGTGCCGGACGCCGGCAACCGCTACTACTTCCTGAGCCTGCTGGATATGTGGACGGACGTGTACGCGTCGCGCGGCACCCGGACCGTCGGCAACCGGCCCCAGGCGTTCGCGATCGTGGGCCCGTATTGGCAGGGCACCCTGCCCCCCGGCGTCGAAGGGGTGCGCAGCCCGACCTCCACCGGGTGGGTGCTCGGACACGTCCAGACCAACGGTCCCGCCGACTACGCCGCCGTGAACCAGTTCCAGTCGGGCCTGGTCACCCAGCCCTTGAGCACCGTCAGCCCGGCCTATGGCCAGCAGGCGGGCCGGACCTATATGCCGGTGACCGGCAACGTCGATCCCAACCTGAATACCCAGACGCCGCCGGCCGACCTGGTCGCCTCGATGGACGCCGCGACGTTCTGGGGCATCTTCGCCGAGGCCGTGCGCAACAACCCGCCGCACGCCAACGACTATCCCATGCTCGACCGCCTGCGCCGCATCGGCGTGGGGACCGGGCAGCCCCTGGTGTACAGCCGCCTCGATCCGGCGGTGCAGCAGGCCCTGGCCCAGGCGGGTCCGGAGGCCGGCCGCCGCATCGCCGACTACCTGTCGGGCCTGGGCGACGGCTACAACGGCTGGAACACCGTGTCCGAGGGCATCGGCACCTACGGCACCGATTACCTGCGCCGCGCCGCCATCGCCTATGCGGGGCTGGGCGCCGGCGTGCCGGAAGACGTGATGTATCCGGTCACCTCGATCGATTCCAAGGGCCGGGCGCTGGACGGCGACGAGGACTACGTCCTGCACTTCGACAAGGGCCAGTTGCCGCCGGTCAACGCGTTCTGGTCGCTGGTCGTGTACGGCCCGAACCAGACCTTCGTCGATAACCAGGCCAACAAGTACGCCATCCACAGCACGGACGCGCTGAAGTACAACGCCGACGGCTCGCTGGACATCTACATCCGCCAGAAGGCGCCGGGCCGCGACAAGCAGAGCAACTGGCTGCCGACGCCGAAGTCCGGCCCCTTCATGATGAACATGCGGCTGTACTGGCCGCGCAGCACCGCCCTGGACGGCAGTTGGGCGCCCCCGCCGGTGCAACGTGACTGATCGGACATGGGATCCCAGGCTTGCCGTCCGTTCGACGGCGGCCTCCTGCCGGGGAGCTCCCCGCTCTCCGGCGCCCTGCTGATCGCGGCCGGC
Organism: Bordetella genomosp. 10; assembly: GCF_002261225.1. Classification (NCBI taxonomy): domain Bacteria; kingdom Pseudomonadati; phylum Pseudomonadota; class Betaproteobacteria; order Burkholderiales; family Alcaligenaceae; genus Bordetella; species Bordetella genomosp. 10. Next base: position 2,737,505 of record NZ_NEVM01000005.1, on the reverse strand, counting down.
CGCGGCTTGTCCCCGCGGCCGGGATCGCGCCATTAGGCGGCCTTGCGGCCGCCTTTTTTTTGCCGCCGGGCCGCCCCAAGGCAAAAACGCCCCCTCGGGGGGCAGCAAGCGGCGCAGCCGCGCGGCGTGGGGGCATTTTTTGTCCGCGATTCGCGTGGAGAGGGACGTTGCGCAAATGACACGTCCCCGGATTGGGGCCCCGTGCTCAGCGCTGCGTCAGCCTTTTCGTTTGCGGGGAGCGTAACTAACACGCTATACTCCAATAGTTTGACGCTTGCGGGTTACATAACGCATCGCGTCGTCAGCAGGGAATCTTCATCACATAAGCTTCACGATAGGCATCACTACATAGACATCCCTAAGGGCAGCGAATCGGGTCTGGCGGCAACGGTCCGAACGCGTCCTCCAAGCGGTTTCGAAGCATCTCTGGTCGTCCGGTTTTTCGTATAAATTTCAGGTAGATAGGTCGGGTTTAACAGTCCGCTGGCGGTTCACCATGCGGCGCGCGAGCGTCGGCGTGCGGTGGCCAGGGGCGGTCAGCCTGGAAATCCTTGGATGTTACGGAAAGAAAGCGGATGACGGCGTTGGCGAAGCCAGGCGAGGCGGCAACGGCGGGGCGGATAAGTAGTGAGCAATAGTGAAAAACAACCGGGTGCGGGTAAACGATGAAAGTCGGTAACCTTGACCAGGGGGTGGCATGACCGGGCATGGGACGGAAAACCGGGACGCATCCAATGCGGACCGGGTCGCAGAAAGTGCGGCATACGCTCATGCGTACGAGCCGGGCGGCATCAAGCTCAGCGCCGAGGACAAGGCGGCGCTGGATGCGAGGGCAGGCCGGGGGCTGGTGCGGGCGGTCATGGCCCAGGGTGTGATGGCGGTGCTGGCGACAGTGATTGCCGGGGCGGTAGCGGGATCGGCGGCAGCCTGGTCGGCGCTGGCGGGGGCGGGGGCATATTTCGTGCCAAATACCCTGTTTGCGTTGCGGTTGTTGCTCAACGCGCACCAACCCGGGCGGGCCAATCCGTTTACGTTTTTCCTGGGCGAAGCATTCAAGCTGGGCATGACGGTTCTGCTGTTGGGGCTCACGGTTTACTTCGGTCGTGGACAAATCGTCTGGCCGGCTTTGTTGATCGGTTTGCTGTGCGTGCTCAAGGGGCATGTGCTGCTGCTGATGACGGGCAAGTTGTCATAGCGACGCATCAAAGTTTTTGTTCTAACGGCTGGCGTCCGCGCCAGCGACAGCAAACAGGGTAGGAATCACATGGCTGCTGCCAGCGACGTGTCGCCTCAGTCGGAATATATCCAGCACCACTTGGTGCATTTGAACAACATCGGCGAAAAGCAGTCCGCGATCGCCCAGTTCGACATCGTCAACTACGATTCGTTGTTCTGGTCCATCCTGATGGGCCTGCTGGTGGTGTTCTTCCTCTGGCGCGCCGCCCGCAAGGCGACCAGCGGCGTTCCGGGCCGTTTCCAGATGTTCGTGGAATCGCTGGTCGACATGGTCGAAGAGCAGGCCAAGGGCATCGTTCCCAGCGAAGTGTCGCGCCGTTTCGTGTCGCCGCTGGCGCTGACGGTCTTCCTGTGGATCGTCATGATGAACGCGCTGGACCTGATCCCCGTCGACCTGCCCGGCACCATCTTCCGCTGGGTCGGCCTGGGCGCGCACCACGGCGATCCCCTGTACTACCACCGCATTCTGCCGACCGCCGACCTGAACGTGCCCATGGGCATGTCGCTGGGCGTGCTGCTGCTGATGTTCTATTACGGCATCAAGATCAAGCACCCGGGCGGCTTCGTCAAGGACCTGATCGGCGCGCCTTTCCACGCCCATGGCTTCTGGGCCGTCGTCCTGCTTCCGTTCAACCTGCTGTTGAACCTCATCGAGTACGCCGCCAAGTCCGTCTCCCTGGGCATGCGGTTGTTCGGCAACATGTTTGCCGGTGAACTCCTGTTCATGCTCATCGCCCTGCTGGGCGGCGCCTGGACCGGTTTCAACGCCACCAGCATCGGTTTGGGTATCGGCCAGATCCTGGCCGGCTCCATCTGGGCTATTTTCCACATCCTGATCGTGTTGCTGCAGGGCTTCATCTTCATGATGCTGACCCTGGTCTACATCGGCCAGGCACACGAAGGGCACTGACCGGAAGCCCGGACGCCCGAGTTCAGCCGGGGCGGGGGAGTTTCCCGCACCGGCCGCAAGATCCTCTTGCATAGCGCTGTACCTCTGCTTCACCCCTTTACCACTAATTTTTGACTTCAGATTTTTAAACAAGGAGTTGTCATGACCAACGTAGCTTTCGTTGCTCTCGCTTGCGGTCTCATCATCGGTCTGGGCGCTATCGGCGCTTGCATCGGTATCGCGCTGATGGGGGGCAAATACCTGGAAGCTTCGGCTCGTCAGCCTGAACTGATGAACGCCCTGCAAACCAAGATGTTCCTGCTGGCTGGCCTGATCGACGCCGCGTTCCTGATCGGTGTCGGTATCGCCATGCTGTTCGCGTTCGCCAACCCGTTCGTCGGCTAAAGGCGAAGTCCCGCCGCGCGCGGCGGGCATGGAGACCGGCGGCGCGCCATGCGCCTTACCGCCGGCACAGTATCGAGTGCTCGCGGCGTCTTCGATGAAGACGCCGGAGCCTTAAGGGTTTAAAGGGAACGACCGTGAATCTGAACGCGACAATCATCTTCCAGATGCTCGTGTTCTTCGTTCTGGGCTGGTTCACGATGAAATTCGTGTGGCCGCCCCTGACGAAGGCGATGGACGAACGCCGCCAGAAAATTGCTGACGGCCTGGCCTCCGCCGAAAAGGGCAAGGCTGACCTGGCTCAGGCGCAGGCGCGCATCAGCCTCATCGAGGCCTCTGCCAAGTCCGAGAACCACGCCCGTATCGTCGAGGCGGAAAAGCAGGCGACCATGCTGATCGAGCAGGCCCGCCGCGAAGCCGAAGCCGAGCGTGCGCGCATCGTGGCGCAAGCCAAGCAGGACGCCGAGCTGGAAGGTCAGCGCGTGCGCGACTCGCTGCGCGACGACGTGGCCGCCCTGGCGGTCAAGGGCGCCGAACAGATCCTCAAGCGCGAGGTGGATGCCCGCGCCCACGCCGAGCTGCTCAACCAGCTCAAGGCGCAGCTTTAATCCGGGAACGTCATGGCTGAACTATCGACTGTCGCCAGACCTTACGCCGAAGCGCTGTTCGGCGCCGCGCTCGACGAGAAGGCCGGCCTGCAAGGCTGGGCCGAGCTGGTGGACGAAATGGCGCAGGTGGCGTCCAACCCGGACGTGCGCGAGGCCATGGCCGACCCGCGTCTGGACGATGCGCAGCGCGCGCAGACTTTCGCCAGTCTGCTGAAGGGCGACGTGCCGCAGGCCGCCCGCAACTTCATCGAGTTGCTCGCCCAGAACGACCGCCTGCTGCTCCTGCCTGAAATCGCCAGCCAGTTCGTGACGCTGAAGAATCGTCACGAGGGCTCGGCGCAGGCCGACATCACCAGCGCATTCGAATTGTCCGAAGCCCAGGTCAAGGACCTGACCTCGGCGCTCGAACTGAAGTTCGGGCTGAAGCTCAAGCCGCGCGTCACGGTGGACCCGTCGCTGATCGGCGGCGTGCGCGTGGCGGTCGGCGACCAGGTACTCGATACATCCGTGCAAGCCCAATTGGCCCGCATGCGCGACACGCTGGCGGCGTAAGCCAGGCGACTAAACAGGATTCCAGGAGTCTGAACATGCAACTCAATCCCTCCGAGATCAGCGAACTGCTCAAGAGCCGCATCGAGGGCCTGGGCGCTTCGACCGATATTCGCACCCAGGGCACGGTGGTTTCCGTGACCGACGGTATTACCCGCATCCACGGTCTGTCGGACGTGATGCAGGGCGAAATGCTCGAATTTCCCAACAACGTTTTCGGCCTCGCGCTGAACCTCGAGCGCGACTCCGTCGGCGCCGTGATTCTGGGCGACTACACCGGCGTTTCCGAAGGCGACCAGGTCAAGACGACCGGCCGCATCCTGGAAGTCCCGGTCGGTCCGGAACTGAAAGGCCGCGTGGTGAACACGCTGGGCGAGCCCATCGACGGCAAGGGCCCGGTCAACACCAAGGAAACCGACATCATCGAAAAAGTGGCGCCCGGCGTTATCGCCCGCCGCTCGGTGTCGCAACCGCTGCAGACCGGCGTCAAGGCCATCGACGCCATGGTGCCCATCGGCCGCGGCCAGCGCGAGCTGATCATCGGCGACCGCCAGACCGGCAAGACCGCCGTCGCCGTCGACACCATCATCAGCCAGAAGGGCAAGGGCGTCACCTGCGTGTACGTCGCCATCGGCCAGAAGGCGTCGACCATCAACAACGTCCTGCGCAAGCTCGAAGAGCACGGCGCCATGGACTACACGATCATCGTCGCCGCCACGGCTTCGGATTCGGCCGCCATGCAATACCTGGCCCCGTACGCCGGTTGCACGATGGGCGAATACTTCCGCGACCGCGGCGAAGACGCGCTGATCATCTATGACGATCTGACCAAGCAGGCCTGGGCCTACCGTCAGGTGTCGCTGCTGCTGCGCCGCCCGCCCGGCCGCGAAGCCTACCCCGGCGACGTGTTCTACCTGCACTCGCGCCTGCTCGAACGCGCCGCCCGCGTGAACGAAGAGTACGTCGAGAAGTTCACCAACGGCGCCGTGAAGGGCAAGACCGGTTCGCTGACCGCGCTGCCCATCATCGAAACGCAGGCCGGCGACGTGTCCGCGTTCGTGCCGACCAACGTGATCTCGATCACGGACGGCCAGATCTTCCTGGAAACCGACCTGTTCAACGCCGGTGTCCGCCCCGCCATCAACGCCGGTATTTCGGTGTCGCGGGTCGGTGGCGCCGCCCAGACCAAGGTCGTCAAGAAGCTGTCCGGCGGTATCCGTACCGACCTGGCCCAGTATCGTGAACTGGCCGCCTTCGCGCAGTTCGCTTCCGACCTGGACGACGCGACCCGCCGCCAGTTGGAGCGCGGCAAGCGCGTGGTGGAACTGCTCAAGCAGCCGCAATACCAGCCGCTGCAGGTGTGGGAACTGGCCATCACGCTGTACACGGTCAACAACGGCTATCTGGACGACGTCGACGTGTCGCAGGTGCTGGCTTTCGAAAAGGCCCTGAAGGACCACATCAAGGCCAAGCACGAAGGCCTGGTCCAGCGCGTCGAGGACACCAAGGAACTGTCCAAGGATGACGAGGCCGAGCTGGCCGCCGCCATCGCGGAGTTCAAGAAGCACGGTGCGTTTTAAGACACCTTGACTGCCCGTTAGGTTGGCGCCGGCGGCAAGCCGCCGGCCCGGCGTAACGGGGCCGGCGCCGCCCTCCGGCCGCCGGCCCGTCACACCAGGAAAGCGCAATGCCCGGAATCAAGGAAATCCGAACCAAGATCAAGAGCGTGCAAAACACGCGCAAGATCACCAAGGCGATGGAAATGGTCGCCGCATCCAAGATGCGCAAGGCGCAGGAGCGGATGCGCGCGGGCCGTCCGTACGCCACCAAGGTGCGCGAGATCGCCGCGCACCTCATGCAGGCCAATCCCGAGTACAGCCACCCCTTCCTGATCGAGCGCGAGCAGGTCAAGGCGGTCGGCGTGGTTCTGGTGACCACCGACAAGGGTTTGTGCGGCGGCCTGAACACCAACGTGTCGCGTATCACGCTGGCCAGGATCAAGGACTTCCAGCAACGCGGCGTGCAGGTGCAGGCCACGGCGCTGGGCAACAAGGGCCTGGGCCTGCTGACCCGCATCGGCGCGAACCTGGTGTCGCAGGAAATCGGGCTGGGCGACGCGCCCAATCTCGAGCGCCTGCTGGGCGCCATCAAGGTCCAGATCGACGCCTACCTGGACGGCCGCATCGACGAGCTGTACGTGGCCACGACGCGCTTCATCAACACGATGAAGCAGGAGCCCGTGTTCCTGCGCCTGCTGCCCCTGCCGGACGCCAAGATGGAAGATCCCTTCCACGGCGCCGATTCGGAGGAAGCCAGCCGCGCCGAGCTGAAGACGGAATACAGTTGGGACTACATCTACGAGCCCGATGCGCGCACCGTCATCGACGAGCTGCTGCACCGCTATGTCGAAGGCGTGTTGTACCAGGCCGTCGCCGAGAACATGGCCTCGGAGCAATCGGCCCGCATGGTGGCGATGAAGGCCGCCTCGGACAACGCCAAGAAAGTGATCGGTGATTTGCAGTTGGTCTACAACAAGACCCGCCAGGCCGCGATCACCAAGGAAATTTCGGAAATCGTGGGGGGCGCCGCCGCCGTTTGACGTCCGCCAGGACGTCCGCGGATGCTGCATCCCGACAGGAAAGTTATCAAAGGAATCGACATGAGCAACGGAACCATCGTTCAGTGCATCGGCGCCGTGGTGGACATTCAGTTCCCCCGCGATCAAATGCCCAAGATCTACGAAGCCCTCACCCTGATGGATGAAGGCACTTCGTTCGTGGAAAAGGGCCTGACCCTCGAAGTCCAGCAGCAACTGGGCGACGGCGTGGTGCGCACCATTGCGCTGGGCTCCAGCGACGGCCTGCGCCGCGGCATGAAGGTCGCCGGCACCGGCGCCCCCATCTCGGTGCCCGTCGGCACCGGCACCCTGGGCCGCATCATGGACGTGCTGGGCCGTCCGATCGACGAAGCCGGTCCCATCCAGCACGAAGAAAAGCGCGCCATCCACCAGGAAGCCCCGCACTTCGACGAACTCTCGCCTTCCGTCGAACTGCTGGAAACCGGCATCAAGGTTATCGACCTGGTGTGCCCGTTCGCCAAGGGCGGCAAGGTCGGCCTGTTCGGCGGCGCCGGCGTGGGCAAGACCGTCAACATGATGGAACTGATCAACAACATCGCCAAGCAGCACAGCGGCTTGTCGGTGTTCGCCGGCGTGGGCGAGCGTACCCGCGAAGGCAACGACTTCTACCATGAAATGGAAGAGTCGAACGTTCTGGACAAGGTGGCCATGGTGTTCGGCCAGATGAACGAGCCCCCGGGCAACCGCCTGCGCGTGGCGCTGACCGGCCTGACCATGGCCGAGAAGTTCCGCGACGAAGGCCGCGACATCCTGTTCTTCGTCGACAACATCTACCGCTACACCCTGGCCGGCACCGAAGTGTCCGCGCTGCTGGGCCGTATGCCGTCGGCGGTGGGCTACCAGCCCACGCTGGCCGAGGAAATGGGCAAGCTGCAAGAGCGCATCACCTCGACCAAGACCGGCTCGATCACCTCCATCCAGGCCGTGTACGTGCCGGCGGATGACTTGACCGACCCGTCGCCGGCCACCACCTTCCAGCATTTGGACTCGACCGTGGTGCTGTCGCGCGACATCGCCGCCCTGGGTATCTACCCGGCCGTGGAACCGCTGGACTCGACCAGCCGCCAACTGGATCCGCAAGTCGTCGGCGAAGAGCACTACGCCGTGGCCCGCGCCGTCCAGCAGACGCTGCAGCGCTACAAGGAACTGCGCGACATCATCGCCATTCTGGGCATGGACGAACTGTCGCCGGAAGACAAGCTGAGCGTGGCTCGCGCCCGCAAGATCCAGCGCTTCCTGTCGCAGCCGTTCCACGTGGCCGAAGTGTTCACCGGCTCGCCCGGCAAGTACGTGCCGCTGGCCGAAACCATCCGTGGTTTCAAGATGATCGTCAACGGCGAGTGCGACGCGCTGCCCGAGCAGGCTTTCTACATGGTCGGCACCATCGACGAAGCCTTCGAGAAGGCCAAGAAACTGCAATAAGGATCGGATATGGCTACCCTGCATGTGGATGTCGTCAGCGCGGAAGCGTCGATTTTCTCCGGCGAGGCGAAATTCGTCGTGCTGCCTGGCGAAGCGGGCGAGCTCGGCATCCTGCCGGGTCACACCCCGCTGATTTCGCGGATTCGTCCGGGGACGCTGAAGATAGTGCGGGCCGACGATGGCGAGGAAAACGTCTTCGTCGCCGGGGGCATACTGGAAGTCCAGCCGGGCAGCGTGACGGTCCTGGCCGACACCGCCATCCGGGCGGCCGACCTGGACGAAGCCAAGGCCGAAGCGGCGCGCAAGAAGGCCGAAGAGGCCTTGCGCAACGCCAAGGACAAGGCGGACATCGCCGTGGTCGAAGCCGAACTGGCGATGCTGACGGCGCAAGCCGCCGCCGCCCACCGGTTGCGCCGAGGCCGCAGCTCGCACTGAGTTTCAGCGCCGATCGATCCCGCCGTCGCGCCGCGCTCCTCCGGGGGCCGGCCGCCGGAGAAGAAAACCAGGCTTCGGCCTGGTTTTTTTTGCCGTCGGGCAAGGGAAGCCCACCCCGTACCCGCTTCGCGGGCCCCCTCAAGGGGGCAGCGTCGGCGGACCGGCAAAGCCGGCTCCGCGACGCCCTGGATGGGCATCGAGACTTGCACCCGGCCCTGTTTTGACCGTCTCGCACCCGTAAACGCTACATATCTCGATATCTGGCTAAAATGTTGAGATCGATTGTCATTCAACATACTAGTCAGTCCGCGCGGAGACCCCTGGAATGGCCAAGCTGCCGATCAAAACGTGGTACGCCATACATAAGTGGACCAGCCTGGTCTGTACGGTATTCCTGCTCATCATCTGCGTCACCGGACTGCCCCTGGTCTTCCATGAGGAGATCGAGCACTGGCTCGACGACGCCAAGCCCTACGCCCAGGTGCCGGAGGGCACGCCGCGCGCCAGCCTGGACGGCATGGTCGCCACGGCCATGCGCATGTTCCCCAACGAGCTCATCGACTACGCCTTCATCGACGACGATGAGCCGCAGGTCTATATCGGCCTGACGCCCAATCGCGCCGACCGTTCGCTGGGCCACGCCCTGCGTTTCGACGCGCACACCGGCGAGGTGGTGAAGGCCGTCGGTTCCACGGCGCAGGACGGCCACGATTTCATGGACATCATGTTGCGCCTGCACATGGACTTGTTCGCCGACCTGCCGGGAGAACTGTTCCTGGGCTTCATGGGCCTGCTGTTCGTCGTGGCGGTGGTCTCCGGCGTCGTCCTGTACGGCCCCTTCATGAAGAAGATCGAATTCGGCACGGTGCGCGGCGAACGCTCGGCGCGGATCAAGTGGCTGGACCTGCACAACCTGCTGGGCGTCGTGACGCTGGTCTGGGCCTTCGTGGTCGGCCTGACCGGGGTGATCAACGAGCTGTCCACGCCGATGTTCCGCTATTGGCAGGCGACGGCGTTGCAAGGGCTGCTGGAACCCTACCGGGGCAAGCCGGCGCCGCAGATGGGCCAGTTGGCCTCCCTGGACGGCGTCGCCGCGACCGTCGGCAAGGCCTCGCCCGGGATGACGGTGACGTCCTTCGCCTTCCCCGGCAACCTCTATGGCAGTCCCTATCACTTCATCGTCTGGTCCAAGGGACAGACGCCGCTGACTTCCCGCCTGTTCAGTCCCTCGCTGGTGGACGGCGAGACGGGCAAGCTGGTCGCCCAGGTCGAGATGCCCTGGTACCTGCGCGCCCTGGAGGTGTCGCGGCCGCTGCATTTCGGCGACTACGGCGGCATGCCCCTGAAGATCATCTGGGCCTTGCTGGACGTGGTGACCATCATCGTGCTGGGCAGCGGGCTGTATCTGTGGATCGCCCGGCGCAAGACCGCGGCGGCGCGCATCGCGGAACTCGAGGCCCGCCACAAGGCCTGGGCGGACGCCCGCGCCTGAGGCGCCGTTCCGCGCGGCGATCAAAGCGTCCGTGCAGTCTTACCCTTAGGTGCGCGTTGCAATGCGGAGCTTCCGTATTGCCCAGGTACTCACCGGTCTTTAGCCTTGGTTCTCCGAGGCATGGGATTTACGGGAGTAGCACAATGCGCGAGACGCTGGACTGCGGTGTATTGATGGTGCCGCCGCATCACGGCTGGATGCACGAATGGATAGGCCGGCACGGCCAGGCGCTGGGCCGCTTGCGGCTGTACCCCGTGCACTTCGATGAGAAGACCCTGGGCGGCCCGGCGGATCCGGCCGCGCCATCGGCCGCGTCTTCCGCGGCCGGCGCGGCGCCGCCGGCCGAGGCGCCGGTGACGGAGGTTCCCGCCGAGGTGCTGGCCCGCCTGGCCATTCCTTTGCGCCGCTACGATGTCTGCGTCCTGCCGGTCACGCCGGCCACCGTGGCCTGGACGCGCACGGCGCTGGCCTGCGCCCGCGCGCAACTGCATACCCCGCTGCTCGCGCTGGCGCGCGGCCTGAAGGCCGCCGCCGTGCAGGACCTGCTGGGGCTGGGATTGCAGGACTTCGCGCTGCACCGCGCCTGCGCGGACGAACTGCGCGCCCGCCTGTCGCGCCTGGCCGAATCGGCATCGCGCCCGGACAGCCCGCCGGCCGTCTATACGTTGCAGCCCGCGGCGGCGCTCTCCGTCAATGACGTGATGGCCACCTACGACCTGTCGGGCAAGGCGGCCGGGCTTGGCGAGGTCCGGCGATCCGTGCCCATGGAATGGGGAAGGGCCGCCAAGGCGGCCGCCGACGGCGCGCGCGAGGACGACCCCGACGCCATCTCCTTCCTGGACGAAATCGCCGGCCACGGCCGGGGACCGCGCCGCATGGGCGCGTGCGAGCCGGGGACGCGCATCGCGCCCAACGAACCCTTCCGCGTGGCCAAATCCCGCGTGGTCGGCTGTTTCGAGCGCGACTACGTCCGCACCGCGCTGTCGCGCCATGCCGGCAACGTGGCCAGCGCGGCCCGCGCCTCGGCCAAGCATCGGCGCGCCTTCTGGGCCTTGATGCGCAAGCACGCGATCGACGCGGATCCCTACCGCAGCCACGAGGAAGATGACGGGGACGAGGACGGCCTATCCAGCCTGTCCGGCCTGTCCAGTGGCCCGGGAGGGCCCTGAGGGTAAAATGGCAGGCTTGTCCAGAGAGAACGCACCCGAGAACCCCGTGTCCCTTGCCCCGTTGAAGAACGACGTATTCCTGCGCGCGCTGTCGCGCCAGCCGGTTCCCTACACGCCCGTGTGGCTGATGCGCCAAGCCGGCCGCTACCTGCCGGAATACAACGCGACCCGGGCACGCGCCGGCTCCTTCATGGGCCTGGCCCAGAATCCGTCGTTCGCCGCGGAGGTCACCCTCCAGCCGCTGGCGCGTTATCCGCTGGATGCGGCCATCCTGTTCTCGGACATCCTGACCGTGCCGCATGCCATGGGGCTGGGCCTGGAGTTCCGCGCCGGCGAAGGTCCGCATTTCGAGCGTCCCATTCGCGAGGAACGCGACGTGGATGCGCTGACCGTGCCCGACATGGACACGCTGCGCTATGTCTTCGATGCGGTGTCCCTCATCCGCCGCGAACTGGATGGCCGGGTGCCGCTGATCGGTTTCGCGGGCAGCCCGTGGACGGTGGCCTGTTATATGGTCGAGGGCAAGGGCAGCGCCGATTACCGGCTGATCAAGTCCATGCTGTACGGCCGGCCCGACCTCCTGCATCGCATCCTGGAAATCAACGCCCAGGCCACGGCGGACTATCTCAACGCCCAGATCGACGCGGGCGCCCAGGCCGTCATGCTGTTCGATAGCTGGGGCGGGGTCCTGGCCGACGGCCTGTTCCAGCAATTTTCCCTGGCCTACACGCGCAAGGTGGTCGCCTCCCTGAAACGGGAAAACGAGGGACGGCGCGTGCCGGTCATCGTTTTCACCAAGGGCGGCGGCCTGTGGCTGGAGGACATCGCCGCCTGTGGCGCCGACGCGGTGGGCCTGGACTGGACCGTGAACCTGGCGCAGGCGCGCCGCCGCGTGAACGACAGCGTCGCCCTGCAGGGCAATCTCGACCCCATGTCCCTGTTCGGCGGCGGCCCCGCCGTGCGGGGGGAAGCCAGGCGTGTGCTCGACGCCTACGGCCCCGTGGGCAGGGGCGGCCACGTGTTCAATCTCGGCCACGGCATTTCCCAATTCACTCCGCCGGAAGCAGTAGCTGAATTGGTCGACGAAGTGCATGGCTACAGCCGCGCTTTTCATGCCGCCTAGCGATTATGTGAGTAATCGCTTCGCCCGATCGGCCCGTCCACGGCCCGTGCCCAAACGGAGTTGTGCACAGCAACGGGGGGAGGGCCGGAATGGAGCATCTTCTGAGTTGCAATCTTGGAAATCGGCGTAATTCTTTGATTTATAAGGAAGATCAAAAATAAAAAAATATTTGGCATCAATTCCAGGCTTGTGCTAAGGGTGTGGTACCAGGATGTCCCCGAGATTTTCCCCAAAGTTATCCACAGGCTCCCTTTCCACATTTCAGCCGCATTTCAAGTCACGGGTTGTCAGTGCCTTAGCCTGCAATCCGAGAATTCACTTTAAGTCCGGCGACCCATCCGCCCTCATCCTTTTCGCCAATTGCATTCCGCCCTATGACGCCGTCCGATACGTCCGCTGACCTGCTCGCCGCCGCTCCGGGCGAACACGCGTCGACGGCGCAATCGGGCCCCGCCTGCTGGGTCAGGGTGGCGCTGGACGTGCCCCTGCCGGGGCCTTTCGACTACCGCGCGGCCGCGCCCCTGGCGGCCGGGTTGCGCGTCATCGTGCCGTTCGGCCGGCGCCGCCTGGTCGGCGTGGTTGTGGATAATCCGGCCGAGCCGGCGATAGCCCCCGCCCAGGTCAAGGCCGTGGAGCGGGTCCTCGACGATCTGCCGCCGTTCGGCGCGGATTGGCTGCGCCTGGCCGTTTTTGCCGCCGACTATTACCAGCGGCCCTTGGGGGAAGTGATGCTGCCGGCGCTGCCGCCGCCCCTGCGCAAGGTGTCGGCCTACGAAGGCCAGCGTTCGGTGGCCGGCCCGGTGGCGCGCATGGACCAACGCGCCGCGCCCAAGCCGGTGAAGAAGAAGCGGGCAGCCAAGGCCGCTCAGGCAGCGGCACCCGAAACGTCCACGCCTGTGGACAACGTGGATCCCGCAGGCATCGTCCCGGACGGCGCCATGCCGCTCGCCGGTGCCCCCGTGGCCGCCGTGGCGCCCGTGCTCAACGACGACCAGCGGACCGCGGTCGACGCCATCGCCGCCGTGCGGGGCTTCAAGCCCATCCTGCTGCACGGGGTGACCGGCAGCGGCAAGACCGAGGTCTACCTGCACGCCGCCGAACGTGTCCTGGCGGCGGGGCGGCAGGTGGTGCTGATGGTGCCGGAGATCAACCTGACCCCGCAGTTGGAGGCCGTGTTGCGCGCGCGCCTGGACGCCGTGGCCGGCCCGGGCGCGCTGGCGGTGCTCCACAGCGGCCTGGCCGACGGCGAGCGCCTGCAGGCCTGGGTGCGCGCGCAGCGCGGCCAGGCGCGCGTGCTGCTCGGCACGCGCATGTCCGTCTTCGCCGCCTTGCCCGACCTGGGCCTGATCATCGTCGACGAAGAACACGACGCCTCCTACAAGCAGCAGGACGGATTGCGCTATTCCGCGCGCGACCTCGCCATCTGGCGGGCCCATGACCTGGACATCCCGGTGTTGCTGGGCTCCGCCACGCCTTCGCTGGAAAGCTGGCTGCATGCCGAGCGCGGCCGCTATCTGCGCCTGACCCTGGCCGGGCGCGCCAGGTCCAGCAGCCTGCCGGCGGTGCGGCTGGTCGACACGCGCCGGCTGGCGATGAAGCAAGGCCTGTCGCCGCAGTTGACGGACGCCATCGGCAAGCGCCTGGAGCGCGGCGAGCAATCGCTGGTGTTCCTCAACCGGCGCGGCTATGCGCCGGTGCTGCATTGCGCGTCCTGCGCCTGGGTCAGCCATTGTCCCCGCTGCTCCGCCTATACGGTGCTGCATCGGGGCCCCGGCGCGGGCGGCCACGTGCTGGCTTGCCATCACTGCGGTTTCCAGGCCCGCGTGCCGCGCGCCTGCCCGGAGTGCGGCGACCAGGACCTGCAGCCCATGGGGCGCGGCACGCAGCGCGTGGAGGAGCACCTGGGCGAACTGTTCCCCGGCGCCCGCATCCTGCGCATCGACGCCGACAGCACGCGCCGCAAGGGCAGCGCGCAGGCCCTGTTCGCCAGCGTCCATGCCGGCGAGGTCGACATCCTGGTCGGCACGCAGATGGTGGCCAAGGGGCACGATTTCTCGCGCCTGGGCCTGGTGGGCGTGCTCAATGCCGACTCCATGCTGTTCGCCCACGATTTCCGCGCGCCCGAACGCCTGTTCGCGCAGTTGATGCAGGTGGCGGGCCGCGCCGGCCGCCATGCCGAGGGCGGCGAGGTCCTGATCCAGACCGGCTATCCCGAACAGCCGGTCTACCAGGCGCTGCTGCGCCACGACTATGCCGGTTTCGCCCGGCATGCCCTGCGCGAGCGCGAGAGCACCGGCCTGCCGCCGTATGCCTACCAGGCCCTGCTCACCGCCGAGGCCCGCGAACTGGCGCAGGCGCTGGCGTTCCTGCAGGAAGCCCGCGCGCTGCCGGAAAGCACCGGCGCCTTCGGCGCCCTGGTTTCGACGATTACGCGCTACGATCCGGTACCGCTGCGCGTGGTGCGGGTGGCCAACGTCGAGCGCGCCCAGCTCCTGGTGGAAAGCGCGCACCGCCCGGCCTTGCAGGCCTTCCTGTCCACCTGGTCCGCCCTGCTGCCGCAACTGGCCAGCGCCAGCCGCGTGCGCTGGCAACTGGAAGTCGATCCCCTGGAAATCTGATCCGCCCATGTCCAATTCCGTTCCCGCCGGTTTGAACGCGCCGCAGCGCGAGGCCGTCCTCTACCTGGGCGGCCCCTGCCTGGTGCTGGCCGGCGCGGGCAGCGGCAAGACGCGGGTCATCACGCAGAAGATCGCCTACCTGCTGCAGGATTGCGGCTACCAGGGGCGCAACATCGTGGCGCTGACCTTCACCAACAAGGCGGCGCGCGAGATGGACGAGCGCGTCAAGACGCTGGTCGAGCGCAAGTTGTCCAAGGGCCTGACCATCAGCACCTTCCATGCGCTGGGCGTGCGCCTGCTGCGCGAGGAAGCCCGGCACGCGGGCCTCAAGCCGCAGTTCTCCATCCTCGACGCCGACGACGCCATGGGCATCGTGCAGGAGCTGCTGGCCACCACCGACAAGGGCCGCCTGCGCGCCGTGCAGCAGACCATCTCGCTGTGGAAGAACGCCTTGCTGGATCCGGACGGCGCCGAGAAGGCGGCGGCCACGCCCTCGGAGTTCGAGGCCGCGCGCGTCTATCGCAGCTATGCCGCCACGCTGGCCGCCTACCAGGCGGTCGATTTCGACGACCTGATCCTGGTGCCGGCGCGCCTGCTGGAAACCAACGAGGAAGTGCGCACGCGCTGGCAGAACCGCGTGCGCTACCTGCTGGTGGACGAATACCAGGACACCAACGTCTGCCAGTACCGGCTGGTGCAACTGCTGACGGGCGACCGCGCCATGTTCACCGCGGTCGGCGACGACGACCAGGCCATCTACGCATGGCGCGGCGCCACCATCGAGAACCTGGCCAAGCTGCCCAAGGACTATCCCAGCCTCAAGCTGATCAAGCTGGAGCAGAACTACCGCTCGGTGCAGCGCATCCTGGCCGCGGCCAACAAGGTCATCGAGAAGAATCCCAAGCTGTTCGAAAAGAAGCTGTGGTCGGACCTGGCGCACGGCGAGCCCATCGTCGTGACCCCCATGGACAGCGAGGAGGCCGAGGCCGAAGCGACCGCCATGAAGATCTCCGCGTCGCGTTTCGAACGGCAGGCGCAGTGGAAGGACTACGCGATCCTGTATCGCAGCAATCATCAGTCGCGCATCCTCGAACAGGCCTTGCGCAACCTGAAGATCCCGTACACGATCGCCGGCGGCCAGAGCTTTTTCGACAAGGCGGAAATCCGCGACGTGCTGGCCTATCTGCGCCTGATCGCCAACGACGAGGACGATCCGGCCTTCATCCGTGCGGCCACCACGCCCAAGCGCGGCATCGGCCAGGCCACCTTGCAGACGCTGGGCCAGTACGCGGCCGACCGGCAATTGTCCCTGTTCGCGGCGGTCTTCGAGCACGGCCTGGAAACGCGCCTGCAGCCGCGCCAACTGGAGCAGTTGCGCATCTTCGCGGAGTTCATCCAGCGCATCCAGTGGCGCGCCGGCCGCGGCAAGGGCGGTGAAAAGCCGACCTCGGCGGAGCCGGCCGGCGTCATCCTGGACGACCTGCTGGGCGCCATCCAGTACGAACGCCATCTCTACGACATCATGGAAGAGAAGCCGGCGCAGACCCGCTGGCAGAACGTGCTGGAGCTGACGTCCTGGCTCAAGCGCAAGTCCGAGGAAGACGGCTTGACGCTGTTCGAGCTGGTGCAGCACGTCGCCCTGGTCACCATGCTGGAGCGCGGCGAGGAAGAAACGCCCGACGCCGTCAAGATGACCACGCTGCATGCCTCCAAGGGCCTGGAGTATCCGCACGTCTACATGGTGGGCGTGGAGGAAGGCCTGCTGCCGCACATGGGCAAGGACGAAGAGGAAGGCGACCCGGCCAAGGCGGCCGAATCGCTGGCGAGCCGCATCGAGGAAGAGCGGCGCCTCATGTACGTCGGCATCACGCGCGCGCAGCGGACCCTGAACCTGAGCTGGTGCAAGAAACGCCGCCGCGCCCGCGAAGACCTCGTGCGCGAACCCTCGCGCTTCATCGAGGAAATGGGCCTGGGCGACGCCCGCTTCCCCGAAGACGAAGCCACCCGCGCCATGAGCCCCAAGCAACGCCTGGACATGCTCAAGGCGCTGCTGAAGAAAAACTAGGGCCGCGCTCTGCGCGGTACGGGGGCCTCTACTCTAGATCGCGCAACAGTAGTTGCCAGAAGTGCGCGCGCGGGGCCAGCGTGCTGACCAGGATGTACTCGTTCAGCGTGTGCGCGCCGTCGCCGTCGGCGCCCAGGCCATCCAGGGTGGGCACGCCCATGGCGGACGTGAAGTTGGCGTCGCTGCCGCCGCCGGTCATGGGCGCATCGTCCAGTTGGAAGCCCGCCGCCGTCGCGAACAGGCGCGCCTTGCCCAGCAACTGCGTCGTGGCCTCGGACTTGACCATGGGCGGACGATTCAGCTCGACATCGATGTCCAGCGCCACGTCCGCGCCCACCGCTTTCAGTCCGCGCATGCGCGACAAGGTGTCCGCGGCGGCTTCCATGTCCGGCACGCGGAAGTCCACCACGCAATTGCACAGGGCCGGAACCGTATTGGTGACCGTGCCGCCGTTGATGGTGCCGACGCTCACCGTGACGCCGCGCTCGTAGTCGGTCATGGCTTCCAGCGCCAGCACCTGGTGCGCCATTTCTCGGATCGCGCTGCGGCCTTTCTCGTGCTGCATGCCGGCGTGCGCGGGACGGCCCTTGACCTGCAGGCGCAGCATGCCGGTGCCCTTGCGCGCGGTCACGCACTTGCCGCCATTGGGGCGGGCCGGTTCGCACACCAGGCCGTAGCGCGCGTTGCGGGCATACGATTCGATGGACGCGCGCGAGGC
This sequence comes from Bordetella genomosp. 10, assembly GCF_002261225.1. Taxonomy (NCBI): domain Bacteria; kingdom Pseudomonadati; phylum Pseudomonadota; class Betaproteobacteria; order Burkholderiales; family Alcaligenaceae; genus Bordetella; species Bordetella genomosp. 10. The sequence goes on along the minus strand of NZ_NEVM01000005.1, from coordinate 2,720,141 downwards.
ATGGCTGCCGGTTTCCTCGTCCGGCACCATCAGGAAATCGATGGGCAGGCGGGTCGCGCCCGGCTTGGCCAGGGTGGCCAGCGCCGTCAGCGCCAGGTAGATGCCGCCCTTCATGTCATAGCTGCCGGGGCCATAGAGCTTGTCGCCCTCGATGCGGCAGGGATTCTCGCCCAGCGTGCCGACCGGATGCACGGTGTCCAGGTGGGCCAGCACGAGGATGCCGGGCCGCGTATCGCCCTGCGCGCGATTGGTCACGTACAGCAGCGGGCCGGTGGCGTCGCCCAGCGTGCTCAACTGGGCGGTCAGCCCGGCGGCGCGCGCCTGCTTTTCCACCAGGGCGGCCATGGCGGCGACGCCGGCCGGGTAGTTCGACGGCGACTCGCATTCGATCCAGCTACGGATGCCCGCGGCCAGCGCGGCGGAATCGGGCAGGTCGGGGGAGGCAGGCAGGGCGGACATGGGAATTCCTCGTACGGTTCGGTAGGTTCGGATCGGTGGCTTCGGTTCGGTGGAATGCAGGTGTCGGGCGGGGCGCGTCTTCCGTCTCGGGGCCGGGCTGCCGCGCTACGCCACGGTCTTGCCGGCCAGCGCGGCCATCGTGGCGTCGTCGGGCATGCCGCCGTCGAACCACAGGCTGGCGCAGACGGCGGACATGGCCTTGCCGTCATGGCCGATGCCGGGCACGGAAACCAGGCGCCAGTTGAACGGCAGGCCGCGCCGTTCGGCCTCGCGGCGGCCGGCTTCGAAATAGTGGTGGGCGCGCGCATAACGGTGCGGCCCCTGGCGCATGGCCGCGGGTTCGGACGGCAGGTTGGGATCGCTGGTGGCGATGTCCTGGTCGCCGGCCAGCACGGTCAGCGGGTAGGCCAGCAGGCGCGCCAGGTGATCCTCGGTCAGGCCGACGCCGTCCAGCCCCTCGGGATAGGGATGGTCGAAGGTGGGCAGCGTGTACCAGCCCGGGTTGCCCGCCGTCACGGCCTTGTAGGGTTCATGCGATTGGCTGGACATCAGGCGATGGACGAACTGCCCGCCGGCGGAATGGCCGAACAGATAGGCCTTGTCGGTCGTGGTGATCTCCGCCTCGCGCAGGTCGGCGAAGACGCGCTGCGGCAGCACGTAGGTCCAGCCGTCCACCGGCCGCACGTTGCCGCCGGGCGTGAAGACGCGGCCGTTGTTGTAGCTCTCGACACCCGGCCAGATCTCGTTGGAGAAGGTGGGCGCGACGATCAGCAGCTTGTGCTTGTCGGCCGCCGGGATCCAGAAGTCGCGGTATTCGTCGCCGTTGCGCAGGACGCCGTGCTGCACGATGACGACCGGGCGGTCCGGCGTATAGCCGTAGGGCCGGTAGGTGTGCAGCGTGAAGGGACGGTCGCTGTTGCGGTCTTCGTCCAGGTAGGCGATGGCGTTGCGCCCGGCATGGTTCAGCTCGAGGATCAGGCGTTCGACGTTGTTGGATGGCGCGGACATGATGGGGTCTCAGGCAGTGGCGGGGCGGCGTCCCGCGCGGGGGATCGCCCGCCGGGGCATGGATCGGAGGCGCCGGCGCGGCTTCACGCGGCGGCCTCGTTCAGGTGGCAGGCCGACCAGTGGCCGGGCGCGATTTCCTTCAGCGGCGGCACCTGTTCGCGGCAGCGCGGCATGGCGTGCGGGCAGCGCGGATTGAAGGCGCAGCCGGGCGGCGGCGCCAGCGGCGAGGGGATCTCGCCCTTGATGGGCGTGAACTTGCGGCCGCGCCGGGCCACGTCCGGCACCTCGGCGAGCAGGGCCTGCGTGTAGGGGTGGTTGGCGCGGGCGAATATCTCGGCGGCGGTGGATAGCTCGACGATCTTGCCGAGGTACATGATGGCGACGCGATCGGAGATGTGCCGCACCACGCCCAGGTCGTGGCTGATGAAGAGATAGGTGAGGTCGTGCTGCTCGCGCAGGTCCATGAACAGGTTGATCACCTGGGCCTGGATGGACACGTCCAGCGCCGCCACGGGCTCGTCGCACACCAGGAAGGACGGCGACACCATGAGCGCGCGGGCGATGCCGATGCGCTGGCGCTGGCCGCCGGAAATCTGATGCGGCAGGCGGTCGCGATACTCGCGGTCCAGGCCGACCGAGGCAAGGGCGCTGTCCACGCGGGCGGGGATTTCCGCCGCGGGCGCCAGCTTGTGCACCTTCAGCGATTCGCCCAGGATCTGCCGGAGCCGCTGGCGCGGATTGAGCGAGGCCTGCGGATCCTGGAAAACCATTTGCACGCCCAGCACGTAGTCCAGGCGGTCGCGGCCGCGCAGTTCCGCGACGGGGCGGCCCTGGTAGCGCAATTCCCCTTCGGTCTGGCGATACAGGCCGGCCACCACGCGGCCCAGGGTCGATTTGCCGCAGCCGGATTCCCCGACCAGGCCGACGACCTCGCCGCGCGCGATCGACAGGCTCACCCCGTTGACGGCGTGCACGGTGCGGCGGTCCAGCGGCCTGCCGGCCAGGGCCAGCAGGCGCTGCGCCAGGTCGGGACGCTGTTCGAAGCGCTTGTGCACATTGGTCAGTTCGATCACGGGCGCCCCCGGCGCCTTGAACGGCGTCCTGGCCGGCGCGGGCACGGCATCCGGGGTGGCATCCAGGGCGGCGTCGTCCGGCCGCGATGCATTCATGTCCATGCTCATTCCCGCACCTCCGCCGGCGTGCCCTGGCTGGCGCGCCGCACCGGCGCATGGCAGTGGAAGCTGCGCTTGCCTTCGTTCGTCACGCCCGGGAAGGTCTCCGTGCAGCGCGTGACGGCGTTCGGACAGCGCGGCCGGAAGGGACAGCCCGACGGCCGCGCCGACAGGGTGGGCGCCATGCCGTTGATCTGCTGCAGGCGCGCGCCCGGCAGGGCCGTGCCCGGCATCGAGCGCAGCAGGCCCTGCGTATAGGGATGGCGCGGCGCTTCCAGCACCTCCGCCACCGGCCCGGTCTCGACGATGCGGCCGGCATACATCACGGCCACGCGATCGGCCAGCTCGGCCACCACGCCCAGGTCGTGGGTGATCCAGATCAGCGCGGTGTTCTTGGTCCGGCAGATCTCCTGCATGCGGTAGAGGATCTGGCCCTGGATGGTCACGTCCAGCGCCGTGGTCGGCTCGTCCGCGATGATCAGGTCCGGGTCGTTAAGCATGGCGATGGCGATGGCCACGCGCTGGCGCATGCCGCCGGAAAACTCGTGCGGGTAGCTGCGCAGGCGCGTCTCGGGCGAGGGAATGCCCACCATGGCCAGGGCGTCGCGGCAGCGCGCCATGGCTACGGCGCGGCTGACGTTCTCGTGGGTTAGGATGGCCTCGGCCATCTGCTCGCCGACCCGCAGCACGGGGTTCAGCGTCATCAGCGGATCCTGGAAGATCATGGCGATGCGGTTGCCGCGCAGGCGGCGCATGCCTTCCTCGTCCAGCTTGCGCAGGTCCTTGCCCTGGAACTTGACCTCGCCCTCGACGACTTCGCCCGGCGGGTCGATCAACCCCAGCAGGGAAAAGCCGGTGACCGATTTGCCGGAGCCCGATTCGCCGACCAGGCCCAGGATCTCGCCGCGGCGCAGGGTCAGGTTGACGCCGTCGACGGCCGGCCAGGCGCCGGCGGTGGTGTGGAATGCGGTGCGCAGGTTGCGCACGTCGAGAATAATGTCGCTCATCGTCGCGGATCCAGGCTGGCGCGCAGACGGTCGCCCAGAATATTGATGGTCAGGATAAGCAGCAGCAATGCGATACCGGGGAACAGGCTGATCCAGTAATCGCCCGACAGCAGGTATTGGAAGCCGTTGGCGATCAGCAGGCCCAGGGACGGTTCGGTGATGGGCACGCCCACGCCCAGGAAGGACAGCGTCGCTTCCAGCGCGATGGCGTTGGCGATTTGCACGGTGGCGTACACCATGACGGGGCCGATGCAGTTGGGCATCAGGTGAAAGAGGATGATGCGCCAGGCGGGAAAGCCCAGGTTGGCGGCCGCCTCGACGTATTCCTTGCGCCGTTCCTGCAGGGCGCGGCCGCGCATGATGCGCGCGTAGTGGGCCCATTGCACCAGCACCAGGGCCAGGATGACCTTGTCCACGCCGCGCCCCATCACGGCCAGCAGCACCAGCGCCACCAGGATGGAGGGAAAGCCGAGCACGAAGTCCACCACCCGCATCAGCACCGCGTCGACGAGGCCGCCGGCGTAGGCGGCCACCAGGCCCACCAGGCTGCCGACCGCCGTCGCCAGGATCACGGCGCTCAGGCCCACCATCAGGCTGATGCGCAGGCCGTACAGGATGGCGCTGAGCATGTCGCGGCCCTGGTCGTCGGTGCCGAGCCAGTACATGTGGCCGTCCATCGAGGCCGAGCGCGGCGGCAGGCGGCCGTCCAGCAGGTTCAGGTTGGCGAGGTCGTAGGGATTCTGCGGCGCGAAATGCGGCGCCAGCAGGATCACGACCGCGAGGACCAGCAGGATCAGCAGGGTGCCGCGCGCGGTGGGCACGGCATGGAGCTTCTTGAGTATGGCCGCGCGGCGCGGGGTGTCCGCCAGGGGAGGCACGGTGCGCGTGCGGCCGGAATGTTCAGGAGTGGGCATGATGAGGGTGGCGGTCCTTGGCCAGGTTCAATTCGCGGGAGCGAGCAAGCGCACGCGCGGATCGAGCACGGCATAGAGGATGTCGACGATCAGGTTGATGACCACGAACAGCAGGGTGACGAACATCACGTAGGCGACGACGACGGGGCGGTCCAATTGGTACACGCTGTCGATCAGCAGCTTGCCCATGCCGGGCCAGGCGAACACGGTCTCGGTAATGGTGGAATAGGCGATCAGGTGGCCCATTTCCATGCCGATGACGGTCACCACCGGGATGAGGATGTTGCGCAGGATGTGGCGGCTGACGATGCGGCCCGGCCGCACGCCCTTGGCGCGCGCGAATTTGACGTATTCCTGGCTCTGCGCCTCGGCCACGCCGGACGCCGTCATCCGCAGCACCAGCGCGACGTTGGCCAGGGCCAGGTTGATGGCCGGCATGATGATGTGCGCCCAGCCGTCGCGCGTGAGGAAGGAAAACGGCACGCCGAACACCGAGACGGTGTCGCCGCGCCCGGACGCCGGCAGCCAGCCGAGCCAGACCGCGAACATGAGGATCAGCATCATGCCCTGCCAGAAGTTCGGCAGGGAGAAGCCGAGGACCGACGTGCTCATGATGGTGCGGCCCAGCGGCGTGTCGCGGTACAGGCCCGCGACCAGGCCCAGCGGGATGCCGAACAGACAGGTCATGGCGATGGCCACGGCCACCAGCTCGAACGTGGCCGGCATGCGCTGCAGGATCATGTCCAGCGCGGGCACGCCCTGGACGAAGGAGTTGCCGAGATCGCCGTGCAGCGCATTCCACAGGAAATGGGTGTATTGCTGCCAGAGCGGCAGGTCCAGGCCCAGCCGGATGATCATGGCCTGGCGGTCGGCGGGGCTGGCTTCCGGGCTGACGAGCAGCTCGATGGGATCGCCCACCGCATACACCGCACAGAAAACGACGACCGAGACGGCGAGTAGAACGAACAGGCTTTGCAAGAGCCTGCGCAGGATGAACAAGGCCACGCGGGAATTCCCTAACAGTATTGCGCGCGCCCAAAAGGGACGCGGGCGATACTTTAACCCGGCGACCGCCGGCTGGCGCTGCGCCGCGGCGCTGTTACGAAGGGCCGCGGCGCGCCGCCGAGGGAAGATCCCGCGGCGGGGCGGGCAAAGCTAGGGCAAACACCTAGTTCGAATGCTGGCCCTCCCGGGCGCCGGCGGCGGGGCCGGTGCCGGCAAAGATGGCGAGGCGCGGCGCCTCGGGGCGGGAGGCATGCCGGACGTCGACCAGCACCTTGTCGTACAGCGCGGCGGGATAGGCATCCGGTTGCCGGTGCGCGATGCGCTGGATGCGGTCCGCCGGGACGTTGCAGCGGTCGGCCAGGCGCCTGCCGACCGCCTCCATCATGCTGTCGATTTTTCCCGGCGATGTCGTGCCGGCGAAGCCGTGCACCTCGATGCTGTGCAGTTGGTCCGGCTCGTCGAGCGCGCACAGGCGGTCGTACACGTTCGGGGCGCGCGCATCGTCGCCGGCGGGCAGGTTCGGGCCGGCGGCCGCCGGACGGGAGAGGGACAGGGTGTTGTACATGGCGTTGGCTCCAGGAAAGGAACCCTGTGTGTCACCCCATGCCCGCCGGTGTTCCCGGTTGCGGCAGGGACTTTTTCGCCGCGGGCCCGAGCCACGGGCCTCAGGCCTCAGGCCCTGGGCGCGACCGGCTGGGCCAGCCGCACCATCGTCACGCCGGGGCGGACCGTGACCGCGGGCATGATCAAAACGCAATCCTCGTAGGGCGTGGCGACCGCTTCGCCGTCCGACCAGGCGATGACGGTCCCGGCGTGCGGCAGCTTTTCCAGCCCCTTCCAGGGCTGGTCGAAGCGGAAGTCCATGCTCTGGGCGGCGATGGCGTGCGTCACGCGCAGCGCTTCCTGGGCGGGCGCGGTTGGCGCGAACCACGCGCCGGGAAGATCGGCCGCCTCGACGATGCCGGAGGCCACCAGGAAACGCGCCACCTGGTCGATGGCGACCTGGCGCGCGGAAGGCGCGCCGTGGAAGCCGCATTCGATCAGCAGCGACCGCGAGCCGTTGTCTTCCTCGGCGCCGAAGCGGCCATAGTCGCGCATGCGCACCCCCGAGGCGTGGCCGGCGTCGGCGATGATGTGGGCCGGATTGCCCAGCGTCAGCGCCAGGTCGATGTTGTGCTGGCGCACGCCGGACATCTGCAGGGGCACCGTGGAATTGCTCATGGAATGAATGTCCAGCAGCCAGTCCGCCTTCTTCACCCAGAGCAGGAGCTGCGCGGCGCGGCGCCGCTCCTGCGTGGAGGGATCCGACAGCCTGTCGTCCGACCAGACGCGGTTCATATCCTCGTCGACGAAGCGCGACTCGGTGTACAGCGCGGGATCGAAGCGGTCGAAGGCGGCGAGGTTGCAGAACGCCAGCGTCAGGGCGCCGCGGCGCGGCCGCACGGCGGCGCCCAGCACGTCCTTCAGCGCCCACGCCCCGCACAGTTCGTTGCCGTGTATCAGGGCGGTGATCAACACCGTCGGGCCAGGCTGGCCGGAGTCGAAATGCCAGACGCCTTCCGTGCCGGTGTTGCCGGCACGTTCCACGTTGATGTCGGGAACGGCGAGTTCGAAAGGGCGCAGGGGAATGCCGGTGCTGCTGGCGGTAGACATCGGGCCTCCTGGATGTGGTCGCGGACGAAGAACACGAAAAGCGCAAGCATACGCATTGCCGCGCATCGGTCAAGGGAGAGGTGTCCCCGACGTCCGGCCCATGGCGGGCGGCGTCGCGTGGAGGATAGAAATTCTCAATCCCCGCCGGCTGTTCGTTCGAAAATTTCAGCGTAACGGCGTCGACATTTGGCGAGTCGCCCCGGGCCGGTTATAGTTTGCACCCATTCTTCCTGGCCGGGCCGCCACCATGCAAACCGACTACGCAGAACTTGTCCGACGCACGATCCGCAGCGTACCGGATTGGCCCAAGCCCGGCGTGGTGTTCCGCGACATCACGCCCGTTCTGCAAGACCCGCGCACCTTCCGCGCCCTGATCGATCTTTTCGTCTATCGCTACATGCGCCAGCGCCTGGACCTGGTCGCCGGCATCGACGCGCGCGGCTTCATCATCGGCAGCGTGCTCGCCTATGAGCTGAATCTCGGCTTCGTGCCGGTGCGCAAGCAGGGCAAGCTGCCGTATCGCACGGTGGCGGAGCCCTATTCGCTGGAGTACGGCAATTCGGCGGTGGAAATCCATACGGACGCGGTGCGCACCGGCCAGCGCGTGCTGCTGGTCGACGACCTCATCGCCACCGGCGGCACCATGATGGCGGCCGTCAAGCTGCTCCAGCGCCTGGGCGCCAATGTGGTGGAAGCCGCCACCATCATCGATCTGCCCGAACTGGGCGGCGCGGCCAACATCGCGGCCACCGGCACGCCCCTGTATTCGATCTGCCGCTACGACGCGGAAAGCGCCTAGTCCCAACTCCCGGCACGGAAGCCGTCTCTTTCCGGGCCTGGTTCGCGGCGTTCATGCATCTACATTCATACCCATGAGTACGAACGACGTTAAAAGCGCCAGGCGCGTCCTGGAGATCCTCCAGTTTTTTGCCGCGACACAGGCGCCGGCAACCCTGACCCAGGTTTCGGTGGCGCTGAATATCCCGAAGTCCAGTTGTCTGGCCCTCTTCGACACGCTGGAGGCAGACGGCTACGCGCACCAGGTTGCCGGGCGCTACTGCCTGACGCGGCGCTGGCTGAACGAGGCCCGGGCCGTTGCCGAACACGACCAATTGATCGAGCGCATCCGTCCTACCCTGGAAGCATTGCGCAACGAACTCGATGAAACGCTGATCCTTGCCCAACGCTCGGGCGAGCGCGTGATTTACCTGGACGTGGCGGAACCCGACCGCACCGTGCGTTTCACGGCCAAGGCGGGTCAACTCAAGCCATTGCACGCATCGGCCTCGGGACGAGCCTTGCTTGGCGCCTTGCTGCTGGACGAGCGCGAAGCGCTGGTATCCCGCCTGAAGCTGGAGCGTTATACGGCCCGAACCCTGCAAACCCCCCGGAAGTTGCTGGCATTGGTCGCCTCCGAAGCCCGGCAGGGCTGGCATGTGAACCTGGGGGAGCACCAGGCCGACACGCTGTCGGTGGCTGCCCCATTGGTGCTCTATGACACGACGCTGGCGATCGTGGTGGGCGCGCCGCTCGACCGCGCGGGCCCGAAGGCGGATGCCATCGGCCAGGCCCTGCTTGCGGCTTGCAAGCGGTTGGCCCGGCAATTCGAGCATCTTCCTCCCGCGCCGCTTTCCAGGTAGGCCCTCGCGGCCGGTAGTAGTCCCCTCAGGGCGGCCTTGCGCCGCCCCGCCTCCCGGGCGGTTCAGCCCGACGCTTCCCCTCTTTTCCTGGCATGGCCTCCCTTGCGGCCGTGGTTTCGTTCGTCCGTTCGTCCGTTCGTCCGCGAATTCCGGGTTTCTACCTATGGGTGCCGTATTTTCTGTTTCTGTTCATGGATATAAACTTTGGTTCTCATTTATGTTTATGAACAGAAGTTCATGAATAAGAATCAAAAAAAGTAAGGACTCGGAGGTTTCCGCGTGCCTGGCGCGACGCCGCGCCCCGTTTGGAGAGGAAGCAACATGGCAGGCTTGTACTACGAGCAGTTTTCCCCGGGCCAGACGTTCCATCACGACTGGACCCGCACCGTAACCGAGATGGACAACGTCCTGTTCAGCACGCTCACGATGAACGTGCAGCCTCTGCATCTGGATGCGCACTTCGCCGCCAGGACCGAGTTCGGCAAACCCCTGGTCAACAGCCTGTTCACATTGGGCCTGCTGATCGGCATGACGGTGAACGACACCACGCTGGGAACCACGGTGGCCAATCTGGGCATGAGCGAAATCACGTTCCCTAAGCCCGTCTTTGCGGGCGACACCCTGCACGTGCGCACGCGCGTGCTGTCGATGCGCGAGAGCAAGTCGCGTCCGAGCGCCGGCATCGTCGAATTCGAGCACACCGCGATCAACCATCGCGATGAAGTCGTGGCCGTGTGCAAGCGCTCGGCCCTGATGCATAAGCGCCCGGCGTAGGAGCTGCCCCACATGATCCGTTCCATGCTGTTCGTGCCTGGCGATTCCGGGCGCAAGTTCGAGCATGCCGCCACCAGCGCGGCCGATGCCTTGATCCTGGATCTGGAAGACTCCGTCGCCCCGGGCCAGAAGCCCGCGGCGCGCATGCAGGTGCAGGCATCCTTGCAAAGCCCCTGCGATAAGGCCCTGTGGGTGCGCATCAATGCCCTGGATAGCGCGGAAGCCCTGGCCGACCTGGCCGCCGTCATGCCCGCGCGCCCGCGGGGCATCGTCCTGCCCAAATGCGCGGGCCGCGCCGACCTGCTGCGCCTGGCGCATTACCTCGACGCCCTGGAGGTCGCCGCGGGCATCGCGCCGGGCAGCACCCGCATTCTCGCCATCGTCACCGAAACCGCGCAATCGCTGTTCGGGCTGCACGACTACCGTGGCGCCACGACCCGGCTTTGGGGCTTGTCCTGGGGCGGCGAAGACCTGGCCGCCGATCTCGGGTCGCTGCGTAACCGGGTGGCGGGCCGTTACACCGAGCCCTTCCGCCTGGCGCGCTCGTTGTGCCTGATGGCGGCCGCGGCGGCGGGCGTGCTCGCGGTGGATACGGTGTGCGTCGATCTGCAGGCTCCCGAAGTCCTGGCCGATGAAACCAGCGAGGCTTTCCGCGATGGCTTCGTCGCCAAGATGGCCATCCATCCGCGCCATGTCGAAACCATCAATGCGCTGCTGAGTCCGGATGAGAAGCAGCGCCAGTGGGCGCGCGCCGTCGTCGAGGCCTTCGAGGCGAATCCGGGGGCGGGGGCGCTGAAGCTGGACGGCATGATGATAGACATGCCCCACCTGCGTCTGGCGCGCCGTCTGCTGGGAGGCTAGGAATGCCGGGTCCTCTGCATGGAATTCAGGTAGTCGACATGACCAGCGTGGGCATGGGCCCCATGGCCACCCAGATGCTGGGCGACATGGGGGCGGACGTCATCAAGGTGGAGTCCGCCGACGGCGACGTGTTCCGTCATGTCACGCCGCAGCGCCATGCCGGCATGAGCCATACCCACCTCAATCTCAACCGCAACAAACGCAGCGTGGTCATTGACGTCAAGTCCGAGCCTGGCCGCCGGCAACTCGACGCCTTGATCGCCGAGGCGGACGTCTTCATCACCAACATGCGCGCGCCCGCGGTAAGGCGGCTGGGCCTGGACTATGCATCGCTGCAGCCGCGCTTTCCGAATCTGGTCTACTGCGCCTGCTATGGGTACTCGGAGCGCGGCCCATACGCCGGCCGGGCTGCCGTGGACGACACCATCCAGGCCGTGTCCGGCCTGGCCTGGTTGCAAGGCGGGACCGAAGGACAGGCTCCACGGTACGTCAACACCGTGGCCGCGGACAAGGTGGTGGCGCTATACGTGGCTAACGCCGTGACCAGCGCACTGCTCGCGCGCGAGCGTGGCGCCGGCGGCCAGGCGATCGAGGTCCCCATGTTCGAGTGCATGGTGGCTTTCCTGGCGCCCGAGCATCTGGCTGGACTGACCTTCGTGCCGCCGGAAGGGCCGGCGGGGTATGCGCGCCTTCTCAACGAATATCGCAGGCCTTTCCGCACCAGGGACGGCTATATCAGCGTCGTGCCATACACCACGCCCCAGTGGCAGCGCTTTTTCGCCCTGACGGGGCACCCGGAGATGGCCGATGACCCGCGCTACCGGACCTTGAACAGCCGCAGCCGCCATTTTTCGGAGCTCTACCGCTACGTCGATGCCGTGCTGGCCGAGCGCGGCACCGCCGAATGGCTCGACCTTCTGGCGACGGCGGACATCCCGTTCGCTCCCGTGAACGACTTCGAGGCGCTGCTGGCGGATCCGCATCTGAGGGCGGTGGGTTTCTGGCGCGAGTCGGAGCATCCCACCGAAGGTCTGCTGGTTCAACCCGGCCTGCCCGTGAGCTTCAGCGCAACGCCGCCCGATATACGGCGCCATCCCCCCAACCTGGGTGAGCACACCGAGGAAATCCTGGGAAAAATTCACAAAGGCGCCTGACGCCGCCAGAGGTGCGAGGAGACATCGATGAATAAATTCATGCAAGCCACGCTGCTGGCCGCCATGGCGTGCGCATCCGTCGCGGCCGGGGCCGCCGGCTATCCCCAGGCGGGCAAGCCCATACGCTTCGTGGTGGGCTTTCCTGCCGGCAGCAGCATCGACAACGTATCGCGCATCGTGCTCGACGACATCCGCGCACGAACCGGCGCCGAGATCATCGTGGAGAACAAGCCGGGAGCCTTGGGTGTCCTGGGTGTGGACGCGGTCGCGCGCGCCTCGCCCGACGGCTACACCATGATGCCGAGCTCGAGCGCCACCAGTTCATCCGGCCCGCATCTGTCCAAGGCTTTCCAGCGCTACGACGCCCTCAAGGACTTCACGCAAGTCGGCCGGGTGGTGCGCTTCGACGTGGTGATCGTGACCCGGACGGGAGGTCCGCTCGAAAGCGCCAGGCAGTTGATCGCCGCGGCAAGGGCCAAGCCGGATGGCGTGACCAGCGGCTACGGCTCGGGCACCGGCCAAGTGGTCGCGGCTGCCTTCAGCAGGGCCGCCGGGGCGCGGGTGCTGGGTGTCGCGTACAAGGGGCAGCCGGCGGCGGTGACCGATCTGATCGGCGGCCGGGTCGATTTCGTGGCTTCCGATCTGGGGGCGGTGCTGGCGCAAATCCGTGCCCATAAGCTGAACGCCGTGGCCTTGATGTCAGGCAAGCGTTCAACCATCCTGACGGACGTGCCGACCGCTCAGGAACTGGAGCTGGGCAAACTCGACCTGACAGGATGGATAGGCGTTGCCGGCCCCGCGGGCCTGCCCCCGGAAGTCATGCGCTGGTGGACGGTGCAGTTGAGCGACACCATGCGTAATGCCGCGGTCCAGGAGCGGTTGCGAAATATTGGAATGGAGCCGGATCCGATGACCGGCGCGCCCTTGCAGGAATTCGTGCGGGAACAGTATGAAAGCTGGGGGCAGCAAATCCGGCAGGCGGGTATCCAGCCCGAATAGCGCGCCTTCCGGGATCCGGCGCTAGCGCCGGTCCTTCAACCGCGGCTTGATGAAGTCCAGGAAGGCGCGCGTCTTGGCCGGCAGGGTGCGCGAGGGCAGCAGGGCGAAAAGCGGCACCGGCGTCAGGTGCCATTCCGGCAGCACCCGCACCAGTCCCGTGCGTTCGATGGCGCGCTCCATGGCGTCGTAGACCAGCAGCGGCACGATGCCCATGCCGCGCACGGCCAGCCGGCCCAGCATGCCCATGTTGTTCGCGGCCAGGCGGCCGACCACCTGCACGCGCTCGACCCGCTCGCCGGAATGCAGCATCCAGAACTGATAGGCGTTGTCCGCGATGGGCCGCAGGCACTCGTGATGGGTGAGGTCGATGGGCGTGCGCGGCTCGCCGTGGCGGGCGAGATAGGACGGCGCGGCGTACAACTGGTGCGCCATCAGCACCACCTGGCGCGAGATCAGGCTGGAGTCCGGCTGCTGCCCGAAGCGCAGCACCAGGTCGTAGGGATTGCTGATGGGATCGATGGAGCGCACGCTCAGATCGAAGTCGCATTCGATCTCGGGGTATTCGGCGATGAAATCCCGAATGATCAGCGGCAGGAACAGGGTGGCCAGGCTGGGCGGCAGCGAGATGCGCAGGCGGCCCTTGGGCTGGGCCGCCATGTCCTGCAACTGGTCGTGGGCGATGCGCGCTTCCTCGACGATGTGGCGGCAGCGTTCGAAATAGATCGCGCCGGCCTCGGTCAGGTCGATGCGCCGCGTGGTGCGGTTCAGCAGCTTCACGCCCACCGAGCGCTCCAGTTCGGTGACCCGGCGCGAGAGGGTGGCCGGCGGGATGTTCAGCGCTTCGGCGGCATGGCTGAAATTCTTGCGCTTGGCCACCTCGACGAACAAGGCGATGTCGTTAAGCTGGATATCCACGTTTGAAGTCCCGGCGCTCGTGCGAGGCGCTATGCAATATCGACGCTCCGGCCTACAGGAACAATTTATACGCCGGATTCTCGGTTTCGTTCCAGTAGGGGTAGTCGCCTTCCTCCAGGAAGGCCTTGAACTGCTTCTTGTCCGAGGGCGGGACCTGGATGCCGATCAGGATGCGGCCATAATCGGCGCCCTGGTTGCGGTAGTGGAACAGGCTGATGTTCCACTCCGGCTTCATCGAGCTGAGGAAACGCATCAGCGCGCCCGGCCGCTCCGGGAACTCGAAGCGGTACAGCACTTCGTTCGTCGTCAGCGGCGAGCGGCCGCCCACCATGTGGCGCAGGTGGGTCTTGGCCATTTCATCGTGGGTCAGGTCCAGCGTGTCGAAGCCGTGCTTGCGGAAGTGCGCGGCGATCTTGTCCGGCTCGGCGGGGGAGGCCACCTGCAGGCCGACGAAGACGTGCGCGCGCGCGCTGTCGGAGATGCGGTAGTTGAACTCCGTGACGCTGCGGTTGCCCACCAGTTCGCAGAACTTGCGGAAGCTGCCGCGCTGTTCCGGCATGGACACCGCGAAGACCGCTTCGCGCATCTCGCCCACCTCGGCGCGGTCGGCCACGAAGCGCAGGCGGTCGAAATTGATGTTGGCGCCGCAGGTGATGGCCACCACGGTCTTGTTCTTCCATTTGTGCTGGGCCAGGTACTGCTTGGCCCCGGCCACGGCCATGGCGCCGGAGGGCTCCAGCACGCTGCGCGTGTCCTGGAAGACGTCCTTGATCGCGGCACAGATGGCGTCGGTGTCGACCACCACGAAATCGTCCACGTACTGCTTGACCAGGCGGAAGGTCTCGGCGCCCACCTGCTTGACCGCGGTGCCGTCCGCGAACAGGCCGACGTCGTTCAGCGTCACGCGGCGGCCCGCCTTGACGCTGCGCACCATGGCGTCCGAGTCCTCGGTCTGCACGCCGATCACCTTGACCTCGGGACGCAGTTGCTTGATGTAGGTCGCCACGCCGGCGATCAGCCCGCCGCCGCCGATGGCGACGAAGACGGCATCCAGGTCGCCCGGGTGCTGGCGCAGGATTTCCATGCCCACCGTGCCCTGGCCGGCGATGACGTCGGGGTCGTCGAAGGGGTGGACGAAGGTCAGCTTTTCCGTCTTTTCCAGCTTGGCGGCATGGGCGTAGGCGTCGGAGTAGCTTTCGCCGGCCAGCACCACCTCGCCGCCGAGGCGGCGCACGGCGTCGATCTTGACCTGCGGCGTGGTGGTGGGCATGACGATGACGGCGCGACAGCCCAGCTTGCGGGCCGACAGGGCCACGCCCTGGGCGTGGTTGCCCGCCGAGGCGGCGATCACGCCGCGCGCGCGCGCCGCCGGCGCCAGGTTGGCCATCTTGTTGTAGGCGCCGCGCAGCTTGAAGCTGAATACCGGCTGCGTGTCTTCCCGCTTGAACAGAATCGCGTTCGAAATTCGCTGGGACAGCAGGGGGGCCGGTTCCAGGGACGTCTCGACGGCGACGTCGTAGACTTTCGAAGTGAGGATGCGTTTCAAGTAATCGGTAGACATGAGGTGGGGTACCCCCCCTTACCGCGCGGAGCGCGCCCTCCAGGGGGCGGCGCGGGCGGACCGGAAGACCCGGGTCCGTGGCGCCCCGGATCGCGCGGAACGGGGGTTTGCGGCTTGACGGAAGGTTATCGGGGGTTTTGATTCTCTGGGAGCGCTCTGGCGTCGGGCAGATTACCACAGGGGGAGGGCCGGCAATCCGGGCGTGAAACGGG
Organism: Bordetella genomosp. 10; assembly: GCF_002261225.1. NCBI lineage: Bacteria > Pseudomonadati > Pseudomonadota > Betaproteobacteria > Burkholderiales > Alcaligenaceae > Bordetella > Bordetella genomosp. 10. The sequence goes on along the minus strand of NZ_NEVM01000005.1, from coordinate 2,704,807 downwards.
TGGGCGATCCGGCGCCATGCCGGCCGGCGGGCAGGGCCTTCGGGGGCGGCTAAACTGCCGCGATGGAAGAATCCCTGATGTCCTCGATCAACTGGCTGTTGCAGCTCCTGGCCCTGCCCAACGTCGGCCTGAGCGCGATTTTCATCATCAGCCTGATATCCGCCACGCTCCTGCCGCTGGGCTCGGAACCGGCCGTGTTCGGCTACGTCAAGCTGGCGCCCGACATGTTCTGGCCGGCCATCCTGGTGGCGACGGCGGGCAACACCATCGGCGGGGCCATCAGCTACGCCATGGGCCTGGGCGCCTGGCGCGCCGCCGAGAAATGGAAGGAAAAGCATCCCCACAAGGCGGACGAGGCCAAGTCCACCGCCACCGAGAGCCGCTGGCACAAGCATGCCCATGAGTGGCTGCACCGGCTGGGGCCGCCCGCCTTGCTGCTGTCGTGGCTGCCGGGCGTGGGCGACCCGCTGTGCGCCGTGGCGGGATGGCTGCGCCTGGCCTTCTGGCCTTGCGTGGTCTACATGGCTATCGGTAAATTCCTGCGCTACGTCGCGATGACCGGCGGCCTGCTCTGGCTGTTCCCGCAAGGGTGAGGGCCGAGGGCCGACGCGGGTGTCCCGCGCGGCCGGCGCCGGCGATGCGGCGGCTTCCGCTCCGGCCGCCAAGGATCGTCCATTGCCCGCGGCCGGCGCGCCGGTCTTCGCCCGCCCGTTTCGCTCAGATATTTGTAAGCGTGCGGCCGTGCAACGCTTTCCCCGCGCCGGCCGGGGGTTATCCCCCGGTTCCCCCGCGGCCATGACGTAAAATGCGCTTTTAAGGGCCCACCCTCAGCATCCATGAACGCCCCCATCGCCAGCCTGATCCTCGACGCGGCGACGCCGCCGGCTCCCGGCGCCCGCCTGCGAGAAATCCCCTACAACTACACCTCGTTTTCCGACAAGGAAATCGTCGGCCGATTGCTCGGCGCGGACGCGTGGCAGTTGCTCTCCGATCTGCGGGCCGAGCGCCGCACCGGGCGTTCCGCGCGCATGCTGTACGAAGTGCTGGGCGATATCTGGGTGGTGCGCCGCAATCCCTACCTGCAGGACGACCTGCTGGAGAACCCCAAGCGCCGCCGCCAGTTGATCGAGGCCCTGCACCATCGCCTGTCCGAAATCGACAAGCGCCGCGAGCCGGCGCGCATCGATTTCCAGGAAGGCCGGGACCTCTACCGCGACGAAAAGGTGCTGCAACTGATCGAGCGCGCCCGCGCCGCCATTGCCGCCTTCGAAGCGCAATTCGACGAAACCGACGCGCTGCGCAAGCAGGCGCAGAAGGTCCTCGGACGCGTCACCGCGCGCGACAACATCAAGTTCGACGGCCTCTCGCGCGTGGCCCACGTCACCGACGCCACCGACTGGCGCGTCGAATACCCCTTCGTGGTGCTGACGCCCGACAGCGAGGAAGAAATCGCCGCCCTGGTGCGGGGCTGTATCGAGCTGGGCCTGACCATCATTCCGCGCGGCGGCGGCACCGGCTATACCGGCGGCGCGATTCCGCTGACCTGGAAATCGGCCGTCATCAACACCGAGAAGTTCGAGACGCTGGGCCAGGTGGAGTCCTGTACCCTGCCGGGCCGCGATGGGGAAGTCGCGACCATTTTCACCGGCGCCGGCGTGGTCACCAAGCGCGTGGCCGACGCCGCCGCCGCGGCCGGATTCGTCTTCGCGGTCGATCCCACCTCGGCGGAAGCCTCCTGCGTGGGCGGCAATATCGCCATGAACGCGGGCGGCAAGAAGGCCGTGCTGTGGGGCACCGCGCTGGACAACCTGGCCTGGTGGCGCATGGTCGATCCCGAGGGCAACTGGCTGGAAGTGACGCGGCTGGCGCACAACATGGGCAAGATCCATGACGTGGACGTGGTCCGTTTCGAGCTCAAGTGGTTCGACGGCCGCGGCAAGCCGGGCGCCACGCCGCTGCGCAGCGACATCCTGGAAATCGAAGGGCGCCGCTTCCGCAAGGAAGGCCTGGGCAAGGACGTCACCGACAAGTTCCTGGCCGGCCTGCCGGGCGTGCAGAAGGAAGGCTGCGACGGCCTGATCACCTCCGCGCGCTGGGTGCTGCACCGCATGCCCGCGCATACGCGCACCGTCTGCATGGAATTCTTCGGCCAGGCGCGCGACGCCATTCCGTCGATCGTCGAGGTCAAGCACTACCTGGACACCGAGGGCAAGGCGCGCGGCGCCATCCTGGCCGGCCTGGAGCACCTGGACGAGCGCTATCTGCGCGCCGTGGGCTACGTCACCAAGAGCAAGCGGGGCGTGCTGCCCAAGATGGTCCTGATCGGCGACATCGTCGGCGACGACGACGCCGGCGTGGCGGCCGCCGCCAGCGAGGTGGTGCGCCTGGCCAACACCCGCCACGGCGAGGGTTTCGTGGCGGTGAGCGCGGAAGCGCGCAAGAAGTTCTGGGCCGACCGCTCGCGCACCGCCGCCATCGCGCGCCACACCAACGCCTTCAAGATCAACGAAGACGTGGTGATCCCGCTGAGCCGCATGGGTGAGTACACGGACCACATCGAACGCATCAATATCGAGCTGTCGACCCGCAACAAGCTCAAGCTGCTGGACGCGCTGGATGCCTTCTTGGCCGAACCGCTGCCGCTGGGCAAGTCGGAAGACGCCGAGGACGCCGAGATCACCCGCGTCGAGGTGCTCAACGAGCGCACCCGCCTGGCCCAGGAAGTCATCGCCGCCACCCGCCTGCGGTGGCGCTGGATGCTGGACCACCTGGACCTGCCGCTGACGCAGGCCCTGCCGGACCTGGCGCGCCTTGGCCTGGTCCACATGCAGTCGGCGCTGGCCGACCGCATCGCCGCGCAGCCGGACGCGCGCGTTTTCGACGTGGTCCAGGACCGCACCCTGCGCACCTCGTGGAAGACCGAAGTGCTGGCGGAAATGCAGCGTGTTTTCCCGGGCAGCGCCTGCAAGAAGGTGCTGGACGAAATGCGCGCCATCCACGCCCGCGTGCTCAAGAGCCGCGTGTTCGTGGCCTTGCACATGCACGCCGGCGACGGCAACGTGCACACCAACATCCCCGTCAACTCCGACGACTATGAAATGCTGCGCGAGGCCAACGAGGCCGTGGCGCGCATCATGCAGATCGCGCGCGACCTGGACGGCGTGATTTCGGGCGAGCACGGCATCGGCCTGACCAAGTACGAATTCCTCACCCAGGAAGAGCTGCAGCCTTTCCAGGACTACAAGCGCAAGGTGGACCCGCAAGGGCGCTTCAATGCCGGCAAGCTGATGCCCGGCGCCGACCTCACGCATGCCTGGACGCCCAGCTTCAACCTGATGGGGCACGAGTCGCTGATCATGCAGCAGAGCGAGATCGGCGCGATTTCCTCGTCGGTCAAGGATTGCCTGCGCTGCGGCAAGTGCAAGCCGGTGTGCGCCACGCACGTGCCGCGCGCCAACCTGCTCTATTCCCCGCGCAACAAGATCCTCGCCACGTCGCTGCTGGTGGAAGCCTTCCTGTACGAGGAACAGACCCGCCGCGGCGTCAGCCTCAAGCACTGGGAGGAGTTCGAGGACGTGGCCGACCACTGCACGGTGTGCCACAAGTGCTACAACCCCTGTCCGGTCGACATCGATTTCGGCGACGTGTCGATGAACATGCGGGCGCTGCTGCGCCGCATGGGCAAGAAGTCCTTCAACCCGGGCACGGCCGCGGCCATGTTCTTCCTCAACGCCAAGGATCCGGCCACCATCAACGCCACCCGCAAGGCCATGGTGGGCGTGGGCTACAAGGTGCAGCGCGCCGCCAACGACCTGCTGTCCGGGCTGGCGCGCAAGCAGACGCGCAAGCCGCCGGCCTCGGTCGGCAAGGCGCCGCTGCGCGAGCAGGTGGTGCACTTCATCAACAAGAAGATGCCCGGCGGGCTGCCCAAGCAGACCGCGCGCAAGCTGCTCGATATCGAGGACGCCAACTACGTTCCCATCATCCGGGATCCCAAGACCACGTCCGCGGATACCGAGGCGGTGTTCTACTTCCCGGGTTGCGGTTCGGAGCGGCTGTTCTCCCAGGTCGGCCTGGCCACCCAGGCCATGCTCTGGCACGCCGGCGTGCAGACGGTGCTGCCGCCCGGCTATCTGTGCTGCGGCTACCCGCAGCGCGGCAACGGCATGAACGACAAGGCCGACCAGATCATCACCGACAACCGGGTGCTGTTCCACCGGGTCGCCAATACGCTGAACTACCTGGACATCAAGACGGTGGTGGTGAGCTGCGGCACCTGCTACGACCAGTTGGCGGGGTATGAATTCGAGAAGATCTTCCCCGGATGCCGGCTGATCGACATCCACGAGTACCTGCTGGAGAAGGGCATCAAGCTCGATGGGGTCCAGGGCGTGCGCTACATGTATCACGATCCCTGCCATACGCCGATGAAGCTGCAGGATCCGATGAAGACGGTGAAGTCGCTGGTCGGCGACGGCGCCATCAAGAGCGACCGCTGCTGCGGGGAGTCCGGGACGCTGGCGGTGTCGCGGCCGGACGTCTCGACCCAGGTCCGTTTCCGCAAGGAAGAGGAATTGCGGAAAGGGGGCCAGGCGCTGCGGGCGGACGGCTATGACGGCGACGTCAAGGTGCTGACGTCCTGCCCGTCCTGCCTGCAGGGCTTGTCGCGCTACCAGGGCGACACCAGCATGGAAGCGGACTACATCGTCGTCGAGATGGCGCGCCATATCCTCGGCGAGGACTGGATGGCGTCCTACGTCAAGCGCGCCAACGCGGGCGGGATCGAGCGGGTCCTGGTCTAAAGGGAGACCCGGTCAGGAGCAGGAAAATGGGCGCCGCTTTCGCGGCGCCCATTCTTTTATGGGTCGGATTTTATGGACCGGACTTTTCCGGCGCTTCCAACAGCCGCCCGCGGACTGCCTCCTGGGCGGGCCCGGCCCGTCCGGGGTTCGACGCGGGTTTTTTCTTTCCGCGTCTGCCGGCACGCGGGTTGCCTTCGAACCGGGCTGGGGAACTGATGTCGAGGGGATAGGGCGTTACTGCTGAGTAACAATTCAGTGATCGATTGAATTGAATTGCGATTATCTCGGCGGGAATCGGAATTTCCTCAAAAATTTCAGTGCTATTTCCGATATTCAAAGAAAGTCTGTGCAAATAATCGCCGAACAATTGTCGTCGGTAATACAATGATGTATCTATCGGTTTCCAAGCATGGTTAATCGCGGCGCCCCGGCGCCTCCTTGCACAACGGAGAAGACGAATCCATGGAAATGAAGGCGCCCGCGACGATCCCGTATTTTTTGCAGGAACAGATCAAACGGATGATCGTGGACGGCACGTTGCGGCCTGGACAACCGCTGCGTGAGCAGGAGCTGGAGCGGCGCTTCGGCACCAGCCGCAGCCCCATACGCGAGGCGCTGCGCCTGTTGGAACTGAGCGGCCTGGTGACCCACGCCCAGCGCCGGGGCTTCCGGGTGGCGCTGTACAGCGAACGCGAAATCCGCCATCTCTACCAATTGCGCGCCGAACTGGAGTCCTACGCCATCATCCGGCTGGCGGAGCAGACCACCCTGGCCCCGCTCATGTCCGAGCTGGAAGAACTGCTCGCGCGCCTGCGGGCCTGTCTGTCCGAAGCGGCGGAGCAGGAACGCCTGGAACTGATCCGGGCATTCTTCAACGCCATCGTGCGCGCCAACGACAACAAGCCGCTGGAAACCGCGGTGGCCAAGCTGAACGACCGCTGCGGCCCGCTGCGCCACATCGTGCTGCGGCGCAAGGCCGCGCCGGGCGAGCAGATGGTCGAAGGCGTCGGAAGCATCATGAGGGTGTTGAAGGACAGGGATCTTTCCCGCGCCGCCGCGATGCGCCGCGAGATGACCGAGGCCATCCTGCCGCTGATCCTGCAGGCCTATGCCGCCGAGGTCTACCCGGAGGCCTCGACCATCGTCTGAACTCAGGCGACGGGGCCGCCCGGCATCGCGCGCACGGCGATGCCGGCCTGCTCCAGCGCGGCGCGGATGCCGTTGGCGAACACCAGCGCGTTGGGCTGGTCGCCGTGGATGCACAAGGTGTCCGCCTGCACGGGCACGTCCTTGCCGTTGACCGAGCGGACCTTGCCCTCGGAAGCCATGCGCACCACCTGCGCCACCGCCGTCTCCAGGTCCTCGATCATGGCGCCCGGCCGGCTGCGCGGCGACAGCGAGCCGTCGTCCTGGTAGGTGCGGTCGGCGAACACCTCGCTGGCGACCGGCAGGCCGAGATCCTGCGCGGCCCGCACCAGTTCGCTGCCCGCCAGGCCGTACAGCACCAGCGATGCGTCGACGTCGCGCACGGCGCGGCAAATCGCTTGCGCCAGCGGGGCGTCCTTGGCGGCCATGTTGTACAGGGCGCCGTGGGCCTTGACGTGATGCAGGCGGGCGCCTTGCGAAGCGGCCACGCCGGCCAGCGCGCCGATCTGGTAGACCACCATGTCGTAGGCCTCGGCCGGCGTGATCTGCATGACGCGGCGCCCGAAGCCGGAGAGGTCGGGCAGGCTGGGATGCGCGCCGAGCGCAACGCCCCGCGCCAGCGCCGCGGCCACCGTCTTGCGCATGGTGCCGGGATCGCCGCCGTGGAAACCACAGGCGATGTTGGCCGAGGTGACGTGCTGCAATACGGCCTCGTCGTTGCCCATGTGCCAGGCGCCGTAGCTCTCGCCCATGTCGCAGTTCAGATCTATGGATTGTGCCATCTGCTTGATTCCGGTCGTGTGGTTGTCGAATCCCGCCGCTTCGCCGCTGCGTCGTTGTCGTCCAGTGTAATCACACTCCGCGCGGCCGGGGCGCCCAATGCAAAACCGCCGCCCTGCGTGTTCACGCCGGCGGCGGCCGATGCCGTGTCGCGGAGGCTCGCGTGCGAAGACAGTCGCACGAAGCTTGGACACGGGGGACCCGCGGTCCTTTACGGACTTACTTGGCGAACAACGATTCCATGTTCTTGAACGCCTTGAATTCCAGGGCGTTGCCCGACGGATCCAGGAAGAACATCGTGGCCTGTTCGCCCACTTCGCCCTTGAAGCGGACGTAGGGCTCGATCACGAACTTGGTGCCGGCCTTGGTCAGCTTGCCGGCCATTTCTTCCCACGCTTCCATCGGCAGCACGGCGCCGAAGTGGCGCACCGGCACGTCGTGGTCGTCGACCGCGCTGGTCTGCTTGTGGCCGCACTCGTCCGGCGCCAGGTGGGCGACGATCTGGTGGCCGTAGAAGTTGAAGTCCACCCATTCCGGGGCGCTGCGCCCCTCCGGACAGCCCAGCAGGTCGCCGTAGAAGGCGCGCGCCTCGGCGATGTCGCGCACGGGGAAGGCGAGGTGGAAAGGAGGAATGGCGGCAGTCTGAGCACTCATGATGATTCCAGGATCGGGAAAACGAAAGAATGGATGCCTGGGCCGCGCGGGGGCGCCCGTCGCATCAGGCAGACGCAGTTTAGGGCTTGTTTTTTCGATTGAAAAACGATATTTTTTGGGTCTTAGCATCTCTAAAATCGATGCTTATCCGTCTGTGCGGTCTTACGGCGGCCGTGCCGCGCCCATGGCCATATCGGGTCTTCCGGCTTGCTGCTTTTCTCCCCTGCGTACCTCCCATGAGCATGCTGCGCGAATTCAAGACCTTCGTTGCCGTGGCGCGCGACGGCACCTTTACCGGCGCGGGCCAGCAACTGGGCCTGACCCAGTCCGCCGTCAGCGCCCAGATCCGCCGGTTGGAGGATTTCATCGGCGTGGAGTTGTTCGACCGCGGCGCCCGCAATGCCTCGTTGAACGCCGCCGGCCGCGAGGTCCTGGCGCATACCGAGGAATTGCTGGGACTGGTCGACCGGATGGTGCGCCAGGCAGGCAGCGGCCACGTGTCCGGCGCTTTGCGCGTGGCGGCGATCGCGTCGGTGCAGCAGAGCCTGCTGGTCCAGTCCCTGGCCGCGTTCCGGACCGACTATCCCGACGTCAGCGTGCGCATCGTGCCCGGCGTCTCGCTGGCCTTGCTGGGACAGGTGGACGCCGGGGAAGTCGACCTGGCGGTCCTGATCCGTCCGCCCTTCACCCTGCCGCCGGAACTCACGTGGCGGCCCTTGCTGACCGAGCCCATGGTGGTGGCGGTGCCCGCCGGGCTGCCCGACATGCCGTGGCGCGAGGCGCTGGCCAGCCAGCCCTTCATCCGCTACGAGCGCGCTTCTTTCGGCGGGCGCCTGGTCGACAACTTCCTGCGCCGCCACCGCCTCGCGGTCCATGAAGCCGTCGAACTGGACGAAATAGACGCGATCGCCAACCTGGTGCGCCATGGCCTGGGCGTGGCCATGCTGCCGCAGACCCGGCAGCTCGACGTGTCGGGTCTGCGCCTGCTGGACCTGGGCGCGGCCGCCTTCGACCGCGAAATCGGCATCGTCGCGCGCCGCACCGCCGACCCGGACGGCCTGGCCGGCAAGATGTCGCGCTGCCTGCTGGTGGCGGCGGGCGCCGCGCCGGCCTGAACGGCGGGCCCCGGCCGGGGCCAGGGCCGCGGCGCGCCCCTCAGAGGGACGCCGCTTTCTCGCAGCGGATGGTGATGGGATGCGCGCGCAGCGCCGCCATCACCTTGTCGTTGACCTCGCCGTCCACGTCGGTCACCACATAGCCGATCTCGCCGCGCGTCTGCAGGTTCTGGCTGCAGATGTTCAGCCCATGCTCGGCCAGCAGGTTGTCCAGCGTGCCCAGCGCGCCCGGGACGTTCTTGTGGATGTGCAGGATGCGCGCGGCGCCGGAGTATTCCGTGAAGGGCAACTCCGGGAAATTCACCGCCCCCTTGGTGGTGCCGCTCTGTATGAAGCGCACCAGCTTCTCCGCCACTTCGCGGCCGATGTTTTCCTGCGACTCCTGGGTGCTGCCGGCGATGTGCGGCGTCAGGATGACGTTGGGCAGGCCCACCAGCGGACTGGCCAGGGGCTCGTCCTTGCTCTTGGGTTCGACCGGGAACACGTCCAGGGCGGCCCCGCCCAGGCGCTGCGACGACAACGCCGCATGCAGGGCGTCGATGTCCACCACGGTGCCGCGCGAGGCATTGATCAGGATCGCGCCCGGCTTCATCTGCGCCAGCGTTTCGGCGTTCATGATGTTCTCCGTGCTGCGCCCGCCCGGCACGTGCAGGGTGACGACGTCGCTCTGCGCCAGCAGTTCGGCCAGCGTCGACACCGCGCGCGCGTTGCCCAGCGGCAGCTTGGCTTCGACGTCGTGGAATACGACGCGCATCCCCACGCTCTCGGCCAGCGTGCCGACCTGCGAGCCGATATTGCCGTAGCCGACCACGCCCAGCGTCTTGCCGCGCGCTTCATAGGCGCCGGTGGCCGTCTTGTCCCAATGGCCCTGGTGCACGCGCTCGTTCTTCTCGGGAACGCGGCGCAGCAGCAGGATGGCCTCGGCCAGCACCAGTTCGGCCACCGAGCGGGTGTTCGAGAACGGCGCATTGAAGACCGGCACGCCCCCGCGCATGGCGCTGTCCAGGTCGACCTGGTTGGTGCCGATGCAGAAGCAGCCGACCACGCGCACGGACGGGAACTCCTTGAACAGGGCCGCATCCAGGTGGGTGCGCGAGCGGATGCCCACCACCTCCGCGCCCGCCAGGGCCGCGCGCAGCTCCGCCGGCGGCAGCGACGAGGAGTAGGTCGCGATATCGTTGAATCCGGCATCGCGGAAAACGGCGACGCCGCTGGGGTGGACATTCTCGAAAAGGACGATCTGCGCCATGCTGCCTAGCTCCAAATACAAATGAGAATCATATTCTATTAGTACCGCAACTGCCATGGGTGCTGCAAACGCCGCGCCCGCTCGCCGCCATGCATCGGACATCGGACGGCGGCGGTATCCGGCGGCTTGGGTCGCCGCCTCGTACGTATTAACCCTGACGTGGCGCTAGCGTAGCGCGCGGGTGCCGCCGCCATGCCCCAAGCCCATGGCGCGGGGAGGGGCATGGGGGCTTAGCGGAGCGCCGTCATTCCGCGATCCGCTCGGCGGGAAAGGTCAGCGAGAACGTGCTGCCCTTGCCGACCTCGCTGGCGATGTCCAGTTCGGCGTCGTGGCGCATGGCGATGTGCTTGGTGATCGCCAGTCCCAGCCCGGTGCCGCCCACGGCGCGCGAGCGGCCGCGGTCGACGCGGTAGAAGCGCTCGGTCAGGCGCGGGATGTGGCGCGGCGCGATGCCGATGCCGGTGTCCTGCACGCTGTAGCGGGCGCCGCCGTCGGGCAGGCGTTCCCAGGTGGCGGTGATCGTGCCGCCGTCCGGCGTGTAGCGCACGGCGTTGGTCAGCAGGTTGGAGAAGGCCGAGGACAGTTCGTTTTCCGCGCCCAGCACGTCCAGGCCGTCGTCGATCTTCCATTGCATGTCGTGCCGTCCGGCCGACAGCGCCTCGACCTGCTGGCGCACGGTCCGCAGCAGCGTGCCGATGCGCACGGGATGCGGCTCCGCGCTGGGCGAGGATTCCAGGGTGGACAGCGTCAGCAGGTCGGCGACGATGGCCTGCATGCGCTGGGCCTGCTCGTGCATCATGGAAAGATACTGGTCGCGCTGCTCCTGCGTCAGCGCTTCCTGCGGCATGTCGCGCAAGGTCTCCAGGAAGCCGGCGAGCACCGTCAGCGGCGTGCGCAGCTCGTGCGAAACGTTGGCGACGAAGTCGCGCCGCGTGGTTTCCAGCTTCTCGATCTGGGTGACGTCGCGGGTGATCAGCAGGCGCTGGTCGCGGGCGTAGGCGGTCAACTGCATCATCAGCAGCCTTTCCTGGCTGCCGATGGCGACGCGCACGAGGATGGGCTCCGGCCAGTCCGCCTGGCGGCTGTATTCGATGAACTCCGGCGCGCGCACCAGGTTCAGCAGGTTGGCGCCGCGGTCGGCCGGCAGGCGCAAGCCCAGGTGCTGGCGGGCCACGCGGTTGCACCAGTCGATCTGCAGGTCCTGGTTGAGGGTGACGGCGCCGTCGGGCAGGGCCTGGGCGGCGGCCAGCATGCCCTGCATGGCGTCGCGGCTCTCGGCCAGTTGGCGGCTTTGCGCCCGCAGGTAGCGGTAGAGCGGGGCGAGGATGTCATCCCAGGGACCGACCGCCGCCGGCGGCGATTCCTCGGGATTGCGCGCCCAGTGCGCGGCGCGCTGGGTGCGTAGGCTGCGGCCGATCAGCATCAGCGACAGCCCCGCGCACATCAGGACCCAGCCGAACGGCGCGCCCAGAAGCCATTGGACCAGGGCAGCCGCGGCCGCCCACAACAGGATGAAAACGAGGGTGCGCAGCCAGATCATGGTGCGGGCATTCTAACCTTGGCGCCGGCGCGCTCAGCGCGAGGGAAGCTGGGCGGTGAAGCGGTAGCCGCTGCCGCGCACCGTTTCCACGTGCAGGTCGTGGCCGCTGGGCTCCAGCGCCTTGCGCAGGCGGCGGATGTGCACGTCCACCGTGCGTTCCTCGACGAAGACATGGTCGCCCCACACCTGGTCCAGCAACTGCGAGCGCGAGAAGACCCGTTCCGGGTGCGTCATGAAGAAATGCAGCAGGCGGAACTCGGTCGGCCCGATCTGCAGCGAATGGCCGCTGCCGTTCAGGCGGTGGGTGACGGGATCCAGGCGCAGGCCGGCGACGTCGATGACGTCGTCGGTCAGTTGCGGCGCGCGGCGGCGCAGCACGGCCTTGATGCGCGCCATCAGCTCCTTGGGCGAGAAGGGCTTGGTGATGTAGTCGTCCGCGCCGGCTTCCAGGCCGTCCACCTTGTCCTGCTCCGAGCCCTTGGCGGTGAGCATGATGACGGGGACGGTGCGGGTGCGCTCTTCGTTGCGCAGCTTGCGCGCCAACGACAGGCCCGAGGTCCCCGGCAGCATCCAGTCCAGCAGGATGAGATCGGGCAGCTCGGCGCGGATCAGCGTCTGGGCCTGGTCGGCGTCGAAGGCGCGCAGCACCTTGTGGCCCGCGAAGGACAGGTTGACCGCGATCAGTTCCTGGATCGCGGGTTCGTCTTCGACAACGAGTATGGTGCTGGACATGTCGGTTCGGTGGCGGTGATACGGTTCTATTTGGCGGAATAGGGCCGCCAGGGGCGGGCGGCGCCGAAACATTGCGATAGTATGGCCGTAATATTTCAGGTATGTGACCGGGCGGCCGCGGGGCGTCAATCGGCTACCATTGCGCCATGATTCCGGAATCGACCATGCAAAACCCCTCCACTCCCCCCGAGCCGGCCGCCGGCACCACGCACTTCGGCTTTTCGACGGTCCAGGAGAACGACAAGGCGCGCAAAGTCGCCGAAGTCTTCCATTCCGTGGCGTCGCGCTATGACGTCATGAACGACCTGATGTCGGCCGGCCTGCACCGTATATGGAAGGCCTTCACCATCGGCCGCGCCGCCATCCGGCCCGGCATGCGGGTGCTGGACATCGCCGGCGGCACGGGCGACCTGGCCAAGGCCTTCGCGCGCCGGGCGGGACCGACGGGGGAAGTCTGGCTGACCGACATCAACGATTCCATGCTGCGCGTCGGCCGCGACCGCATGACCGACGCCGGCCTGCTGCTGCCCACGGCGGTCTGCGACGCGGAAAAACTGCCTTTTCCCGACGCTTATTTCGATCGGGTCAGCGTGGCCTTCGGCCTGCGCAACATGACGCACAAGGACCGCGCGCTGGCGGAGATGACGCGCGTGCTCAAGCCGGGCGGCAAGCTGCTGGTGCTGGAGTTTTCGCGCGTCGCCAAGCCCCTGGCGCCGGCCTACGACTGGTATTCGTTCAACGTCCTGCCCTGGCTGGGCCGCAAGGTGGCGGGCGACGAGGCCAGCTACCGCTACCTGGCCGAATCCATACGCATGCACCCGGACCAGGAGACGCTGGCCGGCATGCTGCGGACCGCCGGCCTGGAGCGCGTGCAGTATTTCAACCTGACCGCGGGCATCGCCGCCCTGCACGAGGGCGTGCGGCTGGCCTGATCGCGCCGCCCGCCCGGCCCCCCGCGGAGACCGCGCTTGTCCCCGGGGGAAAACTCGGATATTCTCTGGCTTTCAGAAATCTGTAAGCAATCGCCTGGTCCTGCGCGCGTCTTGCGCCGCGGGGCCATCCTGAAAGGGCTATCCCCGATCGGGCGGTGGCGCGATACCCAGGAGTATTCGTCATGTCCAGCCGTTTTTTCACCCGGTTCACCGCCGCGGCATTGATTGCCGTCGCCGGCGCCGCGATGGTCGCCACCTCCTTCGATGCCGAGGCCCGGCGCGTCGGCGGCGGTAGCAGCGTAGGCCGCCAGTCCAGCAACGTCACCACGCAACGCCAGGCCGTTACCCCGCCTGCCGCCGCGGGCAACACCGCGGGCGCGAGCGCCGCGGCCCCGGCCGCCGGCGCCGCCACGGCAGGTGCGGCCGCCGCCGGCGCGCGCACCGGCGCCTCGCGTTGGCTGGGCCCCATCGCCGGCATCGCGGCGGGGCTGGGCATCGCCGCCTTGCTATCGCATCTGGGGCTGTCCGGCGCCTTCGCCGAAATGCTCTCCAGCATGCTGCTGATCGCGTTGGTCGTCTTCGCCGTCATGTTCCTCGTGCGCCGTCTGCGCGGCGCCGCGCCCCGTCCCGCCATGCAGGGCGCCTACGGCATGAACCGCGGCAACGGCGCGGCCAACGAGCAGTCGCCCGCCTGGCGCGATGCCGTGCTGCCCCAGGCCGCCGCCTCAGCGCCCGCCGTGCAGCCGGCCGCCTTCCAAGCCGTGCAGGGCGCCCCGCAAGGCGCTGCCTCGGGTGCATCGGGTGCATCGGACGCTTCGCAAGGCCAGGGCAGCGACTGGTTCATCCCCGGCGATTTCGACACGCCGCGCTTCCTGCAGGAAGCCAAGGAACAGTTCAAGCGCATCCAGGGCGTCTGGGATAGCGGCGACACCGATCGCCTGCGCGAATTCCTGACCGACGACCTCATCGCCGAACTCAAGCCGCAGATGCTCGAACGCAAGGGCGAGCCTGCCAAGACCGACGTGGTCCTGCTGAATGCGGAACTGCTCGGTATCGAATCCGTGTCCGATGGGCACCTGGCCAGCGTGCGCTTCTCCGGCATGCTGCGCGAGGCCCCGGCCGCCGAAGCCTTCCGTTTCGAGGAAGTCTGGAACTTGTTCAAGCCCGCCCAAGGTGGTTGGCTGCTCGCCGGGATTCAGCAGATTCCCGTCGAGTACGCCAGTTGAGGGTGGCCTGAGCGGGCGGATAGCCGGCGCAAGCCTGCCTTCCGCCCTCCCGTTCGCCGCTCCCGGGGGGGAGGGTACGGACGCACGATGGCCTGCCATCGCGTCGTCCCGCCAACGGCGGACGGGTAAAGAGCATGTGGGTTTTCTTCTCTAGCGGTGCGCCTTGCTCGGGCAGCCGCCCTGATACCGGCTCATTGAGCCGGTTTTTTTTGGGGCCGCGCCCCAAGGCAAAAAGCCCTCCTGGGGGGCCGCAAGCGGTGCAAACACATCATGCCGCCGCCCACAAGGCGCGCGCGGCCTCGGTGGCTTCGGCGCAGACCGCTTCCAGGTCGGCGTGCACCGGGCGACCGTCGCGCACGACGATCTCGCCGCCGACGATGACGGTGTCGACGTCGCGGCCCTGGCCCGTGTGGACCAGGGTGCCGGCTGGACGCGTGAGCGGCACGAGGTGCGGCCTGCGCGCATCGAGAAGCACCAGGTCGGCCGCCTTGCCCACCGTCAGGCTGCCCAGTTCCTCGCCCAGGCCCATGGCGTTCGCGCCGCCCTGGGTCGCCATGTGGAAGACGTGTTCCGGCTGCCACTGCTCGCTGACCTTGCCTTCCTGTATGCGGGCGGTGGCCAGCGCCCATCGCATGACTTCGATCATGTCGCCGTGCTGGGTGTCCGTGGCCAGGGCCATGTTCAGGCCGGCGCGGCGCAGCATGGGCGTGGGCGCCAGCCGGCCGGATGCGGCATTGCACTTGGGAATGTGGGCGACGTGCACGCCCGCGCGCGCCATGCGCCGGGCATCGTTTTCGTCGACGTAGATGCAGTGGCCGGCGATAAGGCGATCGTCCAGCAGCCCCGCCTCCTCGAATACCTGGGCCGAGGTCTTGCCGCCGCGGGCATGGACCCGCTCGGCTTCGGCGCGGCTTTGGCCCAGGTGCGTGTTGACCCGCAGATCGCGCGCACGCGCTGCCTCGGCGATGGCGGCCAGCAAGGCGTCCGAGCAGGTGTCCGCCGCGTGGGCGGCCAGTTGCACCGTGACGCGAGGGTGGCCGGCCCAGTCGTCGGCCAGGCGCAGGCCTTGTTCCAGCAGCCGCATGCCGGCGTCCAGGTCGTGCACCCACTCGCCGTCGCGCGCGACCCGGTCGAAGTCCACGTCCAGGATGCGCCAGCTCGCCGCCAGGCGCGGGCCCAGCGCGGCGATGGTCCCGGTGGTGACGTCGGCGTGCGTGAAGTGATCGCCGATGACGGTCGAGCCGGCCAGCAAGGCCTCCAATGCGCCCAGGCGGGCAAAGGCGCACGCCTGCTCGGGCGTGAGGTCCGAGGCCTTGGGAATGCCGGGCGTGTAGGAGGGGGCGAATCCCAGGTCCGCGGCGACGCCCCGCACCATGGTCAGGACCGAGTGCGTATGCACGTTGACGAAACCGGGCGTCATCAAGCGGCCGGCCGCGTCCAGCGTCGCCTTCGCGCCTTGCGGCGGGGGCGCGGCGTCCAGCCAGGCGATGCGCCCGTCGCGGATGCCCAGGCAGCCGGATTCCAGGCAGGGCTGGCGCGGGTCGGCGGTGAGTATCGTGGCGCCGGTCACTAGCAGGTCCAGCGGGGCGGAAGGGGGCGTGATGTTCTGCATGCGGCCTCGGATTCAGGATGCGGCATCGGCCAGGGCCGACAGCCACGGCAGGTGGCGGTGGCGCGAGCGGGCCGTGCGCGCCGGCGCGGGCTTTTCGCACTGGAGGAATTGGCCCGCGCCGGCCTGGCCGCGGTAGACGCCGTCCTCGTACACCACCTTGCCGCGCGACAGCGTGACGGCGGGCCAGGCGCGCAGGAGGCGGCCTTCGTAGGGCGTGTAGTCGACGTTATGGTGCAGTTCCGCGTTGTGCACGACGCGCGGGGTATCGGTGTCCCAGATCACCATGTCGGCGTCGGCGCCGATCGCGATCGTGCCCTTGCGCGGATAAAGGCCATACAGCTTGGCGGGATTCGTCGACGTCAGGGCGACGAAGGTGTTGATGTCGATGCGGTCTTCCAGCACGCCTTCGGAGAACAGCAGCGCCAGACGCGTTTCCAGCCCGGGGATGCCGTTGGGGACGTGGTTGAAGGGCGTGTCCGGCCCTTGCGGCTGCTTGCCTTGCGGATCGTCGTAGCGAAACGGCGCGTGGTCCGACGAGAACACCTGGAACGTGCCGTTGGCCAGCCCGTTCCAGATGGCCTGCTGGCTGGCGGCATCGCGCGGCGGCGGGCTGCAGATGCAGCGCGCGCCGTGCATGCCTTCGCCTTCGAGGTCGTCCGCCGTGAGAAAGAGATACTGCGGGCAGGTCTCCGCATAGATCGACAGCCCGCGGGTCTGCGCCCAGCGGATCTGGTCGGTGGCCTCGGGGCCGGAGACGTGCACGATGAGGATGGGCGTGTCCAGCAATTCGGCCAGCGAGATCGCGCGGTGCGTCGCCTCGCGCTCCACCACCGGCGGCCGCGACAGGCCGTGATACCGCGGAGCCTGGAGGCCGCGCGCCAGCAGGCGCTCGGTGAGCCAGGCGATGCAGTCGCTGCTTTCGGCGTGGATCATGGTCAATGCGCCTTCCCGCCGCGCGACGTCCAGGACGTCGAGGATCTCCCGGTCGCCGAGCTTCATGTCGTCGTAGGTCATGTAGATCTTGAACGACGTATAGCCCTGCCCGATGAGCGCCGGCAGCTCGTCCCGCACGACCTCGGCCGTCGCGTCGGAGACGATCATGTGGAAGGCGTAGTCGATGCAGGCCTTGCCGTCGGCCACCGCGTGGTAGTCGCGCACGGCCTGCGCCAGGGACTGGCCCTTCATCTGCGCCGCGAAGGGGATGACCGTGGTGGTGCCGCCGCACGCGGCCGAGCGGGTGCCGCTGACGAAATCGTCGGCCATGCGCGAACCGTCGCTGGTGGGCTGGGCAAGATGGCAATGCGCGTCCACGCCGCCGGGCAGCACCCAGCGTCCGCGGGCGTCGATCTCGCTGGCGCCCGCGGCCAGTCCTTGCGCCAGCGCCACGATGCGGCCGGCGCGCACGCCGATGTCGGCGTCGAAGACGTCGCCGGCGGTGGCCACGCGGGCGTTGCGTACGACAAGGTCGAAAGCGGCGTCGGGCGCGATAGCGGCGTTCATGCGAGCTCCTGGAACAGCGAGCCCCAGCCCTGGATGCGGCGCGTGTCGCCGCCGGCGAGCCGCATGGATTTCCAGACCGCGGTGGAGACCGTGTCGTAGATGGGGATGCCGGTTTCCTGCTCCAGTTCCCGGACCAGCGGCGCGCCGCGCAGATTGGTGCAGAAAATGGCGATGGCCTGCGGCCGCGCCTCGGCCACTTCCCGCACCATGCGCCGGATGGTGTCGGCATCGACTTCGGAAAATGAAAAATTGTCGCGCTTGCCCAGGTGGCGTTCGGCGACGCAGTCATAGCCGCCGGCGGCGTAGTTGGCCAGGATGCGCGCCTGCACGTCGTCGGTGTAGGGCGTGACCAGGCCGAAGCGCGCGACCTTCCTGGCGTCGAATATCTCGTTCAGCGCGAGCACCGAGGTGCAGGCCGGGATGCCGGTGCGTTCCTCGATGCGACGGCACAACTGGCGGTCGGCGTCGAAGCCCAGCCAGCCCGAGGAGGTGCCGTTCCAGCAGATGGCCGACATGCGCGCGTGCGACAGCAGCTCGGCCGCCTGCAGGATGGGCGCGTCGTCGAACTGCGCCAGCGCGCGTTCGGAAAGCGCGATCTCGGTGACCACGAAGCGGCCGAAATGCGCGCTGACGTCGTCCAGTCCGGCCAGCATGGCGCTGGTGACGGGTTCGAGTATGGTGTTGGAGGAGGGCGTGAGCATGCCCAGCAGCAGGCGTTTGGTCATGGGTGTCGGGTGTCCGTTCGGGAAAGGGCGCGTAAGCGTTGCGTGCGTTGCGTGATCGAGGACGAGGACGATGTCAGGCCGCCCGCGCCAGCGCGGCCTCTTCGCGGATCAGGCCGAGGACGTGGCGTTTGATCTCATTGAAGCGCGGCGTGGTGGTGTCGCGCGGGCGCGGCAGGTCGACGGGGATGAGTTCGCGGATGCGGCCCGGCCGGTGCGTCATGACGGCCACCTGCGTGCCGAGGATCAGCGCCTCCTCGACGCTGTGCGTCACGAATACGATGGTCGACCGCGACTTCTGCCAGATGGTGACCAGCTCCTCCTGTATGTCCGCCTTGGTCTGCGCGTCCAGCGCGGCGAAGGGTTCGTCCATGAGGATGACGCCGGGGTTCAGCAGGAGGGCGCGGGCGATGCCCACGCGCTGGCTCATGCCGCCGGACAGCTCCGCCGGGTAATGTTCCTCGAAGCCCGTCAGGCCGACGAGGTCGATGAAAGGCTGGGCCTGCCTGCGCCGTTCCGCCTTGCCGGCGCCGCGCAGCCGGTACGGGAAGGCGACGTTCTCCCACACCGGCAGCCAGGGCATCAGGGTGGCCTGCTGGAACACCATGCCGCGGTCCGCGCCCGGGGCCGTGACCGGCTTGCCGTCGACCAGGACCCTGCCCTCGGTCGGATGCTCGAAGCCCGCCAGCATGTTCAGCAGCGTGGACTTGCCGCAGCCGGAGGGGCCCAGCAGGCACAGCAGCTCGTGCTCGCCCAGGCTCAGCGACACGTCCTGCAGGGTGACCAGTTCGGTTTGGCGCCGCGCATCGCGGAAGGTCTTGCCGATGCCTTCGAAAATCACATGGCTCATGGTCGTTTTCCTCAGCGATGGCCGCCTTGCAGGGTGGTGCCGCGCTGCCAGTGCAGCGCCGAGGCCATGAGGCGCTTGAGCAGCAGGTCCGACAGATAGCCCAGCAGGCCGATGCTGGCCATGGCGGCCACCACGATGTCGTAGCGCAGGAAGTAGTAGGAGTCCCACAGCGAATAGCCCAGGCCGCTCTTGACCGCCACCATCTCGGCGGTGACCGTCAGCATCCAGGCCGAGCCGATGGCGATGCGCAGGCCCGCGAAGATGCTGGGCAGCGAGGCGGGCAGCACCACGTGGCGCAGCAACTGGCCTTGCGTGGCGTCCATCATCGCCGCCGCCCGGATCAGGTTGCGGTCCACGTTCTTCACGCCGTGGATGGTGTTCATCAGGATGGGGAAGAAGGCGCCCAGGAACACCAGGAAGATGGCCGGCTTGTCGGCGATGCCGAACCAGATGATGGCCAGCGGTATCCAGGAGACGGGCGGGATCGGGCGCAACACCTGCACGGTGGGTTCCAGCGTCTTCTCGACCCATTTCCACCAGCCGATGGCCACGCCCAGCAGGATGCCGCTGACCGCCGCGATGGCGTAGCCGGCGAGCACCCGCGTCAGGCTCGCCAGCGCGGCGCCCAGCCAGTGTCCGCTATAGGATTGCGTGCTGCCGTCGGTGCCGAAGATCCAGTCGGCCCAGGTCAGGAGCACGCGCGAGGGCGCGGGCAGGAGCGCGGGCGGGATGAGGCCGGAGCGCGCGAACGCCTCCCACGCGGCCAGGATGACGAGCGGCACGATGTACCGCTCCTTGTTGCCGAGAACGGAAGCGAAAAAACGCATGGATGTCTGCTCCGCGGTCAGAAACCGAGTTCGGTCTTGGGCTTGCCCGTGGCCTTGGCAAGGAAGTCGTAGTCCATGTGCCCGGGGATCTGCGCGGAGACGTCGGTGGCGACGTAGTGCAGGTCCTTCATCATCTTGGCGATGGCCAGGGTGGGCTTGAGGTACATGTTGTAGTCGGGGTCGGCGTTTTGCAGCGCTTGCTTCGCCACGGCCGGATCCAGCGCGGTGTACTTGGAAATCACGTCCACCCACATCTGGTGGTCGGTCTTGAGCTTGTCGACCAGGGCGACCACGGCGTCGACGGTGGCCTGCACTTCCTTCGGATGGTTCTTGATGACGTCGGAGCGGGTGACGATGAGGTTCGTCAGCTTGCCGGCCGCCTGGTCATAGGGGAAGTCGAAGTGCTTGCCGGCGCCCGAGATGCGGATCTGCGAAGCGAAGGGCTCCACCGTCGACACCATGTCGATCTCGCCGCGCTGCAGCGCCGCCGCGTGGTCGGCCGGATTCGGGATGTTGATGAACTGCACGTCCTTGTCGGGGTCGATGCCATGTTTGGCCAGCACGCCGCGCATGTGCAGGTCCTGGGCGTTGCCGCGCGAGGCCGCCACGCGCAGCGGCTTGCCGGCCTGCTTGCGTTCGGCCACGAGCTTTTGCAGGCCCGCCCAGTCCTCGCCCTGCAAGGCCAGGCCCGGCGCCATCAGCATTTCCGAGCCGCCGTTGACCTGGCCGGAAATCGCCACCACGTCGAAGCCCTTGTCCAGCGCGGTGACGAAGTGCAGGTAGGTGACCTGCGCCACGTCGACGCTCTTGGAAACCAGCGCGGTCAGCACGTCGTTGCCGGACGTGAAGGGCGTGGCCTCGATCGTGGCGTCCTTGGTGAATTGCGGCGTCAAGGCCATGGGCAGGCAGTGCGCGCATTTGGCGAAGCCCAGCGTGATGGTCGGCGCCGCGGCCCGCGCGGCCGGGGCGTACTGCACGATTGCAGCCATGGCCACGGCGGCCAGCGTGCGAAGGAAAGGCATGAGAGGCTCCTGAGGGTTCGGTGCGGGCCCGGGCGGCCTGCGCGTCAGCGATGCTGCTGCCCTTCATGCAAGGACTGTGCCAATTCCTGGCCGGATTGCGCACAATCCTGGAAGCGTTTGTGGAATAAGGGAATTTCGGCCAGGGTGGCACCCGTCCCCCGGTCATGGCCGTGCCTGGCGGTGGGATCCATGCCCTGGAATGGGCCCGGGCGCACTGGATTACGCCCCGTATTGGTGCCGATATGCCATCCGGAAGTTTTCGCTTTTCAAGCGTTTTGCGCGCAATCTAAAATGCGATTGTTCCAACGCCCGTGATCCCTGCCCATTTCCACGATGACATCCCCTCTCGACGTCGACGCTCCGCTGGCCGCCGCGGGCGCCCGCGGCCGGCCGCCCCGATCCCTGTCCAACGACGAGATCCACGCCAAGTTGCAGCAGGCCGTCCTGGAGCACCGCCTCAAGCCGGGCACGCGCCTGGTGGAGGATCATCTGGCCGAAGTCGCCGGCTCCACCCGCGCGCGCATCCGCCAGGTGCTCGCCCGTTTGGCGCATGAAAGCCTGGTCACCCTGGTGCCCAATCGCGGCGCCTGCGTGGCCAGCCCCACGGTCGAAGAGGCGCGCGAGGTGTTCGCCATGCGCCATCTGCTCGAGCCGTCGATGGTGCAGTGGCTGGCGGAGCGACCGCAGCCGGCGCATATCAAGCGGCTGCGCGCGCACGTGGCGCAGGAGGCCGAGGCGCGCGCGGCGGGGGATCGGCCGCGCATCATCCGCCTGTCCGGCGAGTTCCACATGCTGCTGGCGGAGCTGACGGGCAATCGCCTTCTCTCGCGCACCCTGCGCGAACTCTGCGCCCAGACCTGCCTGGTCATCACCCTCTACGACAAGCCCAATACGCCGGCCTGCCCCTATCACGAGCACGAGGACGTCATCGCCGCGATCGAGGCGGGCGACGGCGCGCGGGCGGCGGAACTGATGCGCCACCATCTGCGTCATATCGAGCAGACGCTGGCGCTGGAAGGCCCGGCGCCCGACGCGCCGGTCGATTTGCAGGCGCTTTTCTCCTGAGCGGGGCCCGGGGCCGCCCCCTGGCGTTTCCCGGTCCGGTAACCCGGTAAACTCGACCCTTACCGTTGCCTATACCCATACCGGCGGCCCGGCCGGGCCGCGCCAGAACGCTCATGCTGCCTTTCCCTGCCTTGCCTCGACCATCGCGCCTGCTGTGCGGTGGGCTCAACGCCCTGCTCAAGCGCGAGGAGTGGGCGCGCGACCGCCTGGCCCGCCATGCGGGCAAGACGGTCCGCTTCTCCTTCGGGCGGTTCGAACTGTCGCTGACGGTGGACGCCCAGGGCTACGCGGAGGTCGCCGACGCCGCCATCGTGCCCGACGTCACCTTGACCCTGGACAGCGCCAGGTTCAGCCTGGCGCGGCTGCTGGGCGAGGAGGGCAGGGCGCTGGCGCGGGCCTCGGCGCGCGAGCGGGCCGATGCGTTCGCCGGCATGACGCACATCTCCGGCGACGCCGGCCTGGCCCAGGTGGTCGCGGAACTTGCCGCCAATCTGCGCTGGGACGTGGAAGACGAACTGGCGCGGGTCGTCGGCGACATCCCCGCCACCCGCCTGACGCAAGGCGTGCGCGGCGCGGCGCGCGGCGCGCGGGAAGCGGCCCGGCGCGTCGGCGACAACGTGGCCGAATTCCTGTCGTATGAGCAAGGCATGCTGGCCAATCGCCCGGTCGTCGAAGGCTGGCGCGGCGGCATCGCCCGCGCGGCCGCCGGGGCCGATGCCCTGGCCGCGCGCCTGGCGCGGCTGGACGCCCGCCTGAGCCGGCTGGACGGCGGCAAGCCGGCGGGCGGCGTGCCAGCGGCGGGGCAAGCCTGAACGCCATGCTGACCTTCCTGCGTTTTGTCCGTATCGTTTTCGTCGCCTGGCGCTATGGCCTGGACGAGCTGGTGCTCTCCAGCCTGAATCACCCGCTGGCCGCGCTGCTGCTGCGCGTGGTGCGCTTCGGCAGGCGGCCGCGCACGCCGCGCGGCGTGCGCCTGCGCCGCGCGCTGGAGTCGCTGGGCCCCATCTTCGTCAAGTTCGGCCAGGTCCTGTCGACCCGCCGCGACCTGATTCCGGCCGACATCGCGACGGAGCTGGCCCTCTTGCAGGACCGCGTGCCGCCTTTCCCCTCCCGGCAGGCGGCCGAGTGCATCGAGGCCGCGCTGGGCGCGCCGCCGGCCACGCTGTTCAAGCATTTCGAGGTCGACCCCGTGGCCTCGGCCTCCATCGCCCAGGTGCATTTCGCGGTGCTGCATGACGGCCGCGAGGTGGCGGTCAAGGTGCTGCGGCCGGGCATGCTGGGCATCATCGAAAAGGACATGGCGCTGCTGCGCATGCTGGCCGGCGTGATCGAGCGCCTGGGCCCCGACGGCCGGCGCCTGAAGCCGCGCGAGGTGGTGGCGGAGTTCAACAAGTACCTGCACGACGAGCTGGACCTGGTGCGCGAAGCCTCCAACTGCAGCCAGTTGCGCCGCAACTTCGGCCCGGACACCGGGCGCGGCGGCGTGCTCATCGTGCCCGAGGTGATCTGGGAGTTCACCACCAGCACCGTGTTCACGATGGAGCGCATGTACGGCATTCCGGTGGGCCAGGTGGACCGCATGCGCGCCGCCGGCATCGACATTCCCAAGCTGGCGCGCACCGGCGTGGAGATTTTCTTTACCCAGGTGTTCAGCGACGGCTTTTTCCATGCCGATATGCACCCGGGGAATATCTACGTGTCCGACCGGCCGCAGACGCTGGGGCATTACATCGCCCTGGATTTCGGCATCGTCGGCTCGCTGTCCGAATTCGACAAGAACTATCTGGCGCAGAACTTCCTGGCCTTCTTCCGCCGCGACTACCGCCGGGTGGCGCAGTTGCACATCGAGTCGGGCTGGGTGCCGGCCGGCACGCGCGAGGAAGAACTGGAGGGCGCGGTGCGCGCCGTTTGCGAGCCCTATTTCGATCGGCCGCTGTCGGAAATTTCGCTGGGCCAGGTGCTGCTGCGCCTGTTCCAGACCTCGCGCCGCTTCAATGTGGAAATCCAGCCACAACTGGTGCTGCTGCAAAAGACCCTGCTCAACGTCGAGGGACTGGGACGCGAACTCGATCCCAACCTCGATCTGTGGAAGACCGCCAAGCCCTATCTGGAGCGCTGGATGCGCGAGCGCATGGGCTTGTCCGGCCTGCGCAAGCAACTGGAGAAAGAGGCCGCGCAGTGGTCCCAGATGCTGCCGGCGCTGCCGCGCCTGCTGCACGAGCGCCTGTCCCGCGGCAACGTCGAGCCGGCCGTGCTGGCCGAGCTGGGCCGCCTGCGCAAGGCGCGCGAGCATGGCAACCGCCTGCTCACGGTCATCGCGGCGGTGCTGGCGGTGGGCGTGGCGCTGGTCATCTGGTTCAACGTCCGTTAGGAGCCTGGCCACGGCCGCGCCAGGCCGTCGTCATGTTTCTGACATAATTCTGTCATTACACGTTCGCACGCGAGAGCGATAAAGACGACTGCGGGTTCGCGGCCGTACGCACGTTCAACTTCCGTCCGGCCGCTTACAAACCCGATCCCAGGTGCCTCGCGCACCCGTGTCCGGAGGGAAGACTCGCGCGTCTATCGCGATTGGTGACCTGAAGGATGGGATTTTCGACCACCATCAAGGCCTAAAAAATCTCATGCTTTATCCCGAACTCTTCAAGACCATGGAAGCCGTGCGCTGGAATATGTCGACCGACATACCCTGGGACGACTTCGATCGGAGCAAGCTGTCGGACGAGCAGGCCAATACGATAAAAATGAACGCCATCACGGAGTGGGCCGCCTTGCCCGCCACCGAGATGTTCCTGCGCGACAACCACGGCGACAGCGATTTCAGCGCTTTCATATCGGTCTGGTTCTTCGAGGAGCAGAAGCACTCGCTGGTGCTCATGGAGTATCTGCGCCG
The DNA here is from genome assembly GCF_002261225.1 of Bordetella genomosp. 10. Taxonomy (NCBI): domain Bacteria; kingdom Pseudomonadati; phylum Pseudomonadota; class Betaproteobacteria; order Burkholderiales; family Alcaligenaceae; genus Bordetella; species Bordetella genomosp. 10. The sequence continues at coordinate 2,680,140 of NZ_NEVM01000005.1, read as the reverse complement.
CTTCTGCCCGGAGCTCCTGCCGACGGAGGAGGAACTGCACAAGGTGCGTTTCGAATTCGATCGCGCGCCGGCGCTGGAAACGCTGATGCTGCATTTCTGCGGCGAGATCCGCCTGAACCACTGGTACCGCTGCGCCGCGCAATGGCATACCGAGCCCGTGATCCGCGCCATCTACAGCACCATCGCCAAGGACGAGGCGCGCCACGCCGGCGCCTATCTGCAGTACATGCGGCGCGCGCTGTTCGAGCGCGGCGACGAGACCTGCCTGCAGGCCAAGATGGCCTTCTCCAAGATCGGCATGCTGATGGCGTCGGCCGGCCGCACCCAGCAGGCGCTGCATCCGACCAACCTGCACGTCAACAAGGACATGTTCCCCAACGACACGGTGCAATCCCGGCTGCCCGACCCGGGCTGGCTGGAGCGCTGGCTGGATTCGCAGATCCGTTTCGACGGCGGCTGGGAAAAGAAGGTCGGCGACCGCATCCTGCACATCCTGTCCAAGCTGCTGGACCGCACCTTCGAATCCGCCAAGGACCTGAACCGTTACCGCAAGGAAACCCTGGCGGCGATGGGCGGCAAGTCCGGCCTCATCCTGCCGGCGAGCGCCGGCGGCCAGGGCCTGGTCGGGGTATAGCCGGCGCGTACATAGTCGGCGCGTAGCTGGCGTGCAGTTGGCGGGTAGTGGGCGCGTAGTGGGCGCATGGGCCGCGGCGGCTTCGCCCGCCTTGCGCGGTCCCGTAAAATGCGGGCATGACAGCCCGCTTCGAATCCAAGATCCTCACGCCCCAGGAATGCGCCGCCGCCATCGCGGCGGGCCGCCTGGCGCGCCCGCTGGTGTTCACCAACGGGGTGTTCGACATCCTGCATCGTGGCCACGTCACGTACCTGGACGAGGCGGCCCAGTTGGGCGCCACGCTGGTCGTGGCCGTCAACACGGACGCCTCCGCCCGCCGCCTGGGCAAGGGCCCGGAGCGTCCGTTGAACAATGAGCACGATCGCGCCGCCATGCTGGCGGCCCTGGCCTGCGTCAGCGCCGTCACCTGGTTCGACGAGGACACGCCGCAGGAACTGATCGCCGAATTGCGCCCGGACATCATCGTCAAGGGCGGCGACTACGACATGGAAACGTTGCCGGAAACCGCGCTGGTGCGCACATGGGGCGGCCGCGCCGTCGCCATCCCCTTCGAATTCCAGCGCTCAACCACCGCCCTGGTCAGGAAAATCCAGGGCCAGTAACCGGCCCCGCAGCGAACCTTCTTAAGAACCCTGTCCCAATCGCGGACACCGCGCTGTCCCAATCGCGGACACCGCGGAGCTGGCTTTGCCAGTCCGCCGGTGTCGCCCCCCTGGGGGGGCCGCGCTCCGCGCGGTACGGGGGGCTTCTAAAATTTGAATTGCGAGACCGTGGCGCCGCGCAGGGGCTTCACGACCGTTTCGAACAGGTTGACCGTTTCGAAGCTGGCCGCGGTGCTGCGCGTGATGCGACAGGCGGTCATCACCGGCGCCTGGCCGACGATCACGACCATGCGGCCGCCGATGCACAACTGGTACTTCAGGCCGTCCGGCACCACGGGCACCGAGCCGGTGATCAGGATGGCGTCGTATTCGGTGGTGCCCCAGCCGTTGCGGCCGTCGCCGGTCTCGACCTTGACGTTGCCGACGTTGTTGAGCTGCAGGTTCTGTTGGGCGAAGGCGGCCAGGCGGCTGTCGATTTCCACCGAGGTGACCTGTTGCGCCAGCGCGGCCAGCAGGGCGGCCTGGTAGCCGGAGCCGGTGCCGATTTCCAGCACGGCGTCGGTCGGCTTGAGCAGCAGTTCCTGCGCCAGGCGGGCTTCGATCTTCGGCGCCAGCATGTTCTGGCGCGTGTCCACCGCGTTGATTTCGAGCGGGATCTCCAGGTCGGAGAAGGCCAGCGCGCGGTAGGCGGGGGGGACGAATTGTTCGCGACGGACCTTGAACAAGGCGGCCAACACGTTTTCGTCCAGCACATCCCACGGGCGGATTTGCTGTTCCACCATGTTGAAGCGGGCTTGTTCGACGTCGGGCAGAGTGGATGCGTTCATGACAGCACGGAAGAATTTCGGAGATGACGGCGGGGCAATTGTACCGGCTTGCGCGGCAGGGTGCGCGGCGGCGCCCTGCCGCGGGCGAGCGGGGCCGCTGTCTTACAAGGCCCTTAGCGGGCCCCCCTTACCACCAGGCGTGGAAATGGTGCACCGGCCCATGGCCGTCGCCGGCTTGCAGGCGGCCGGCGTGGCGGATGGCCTCGGTCAGGTAGGCCTTGGCGCGCCGCGCCGCTTCCGGCACGTCGTCGATCTGCGGCAGCAGGGCCGCCAGCGCGGCCGACAGCGTGCAGCCCGTGCCGTGCGTGTTGGCGGTATCGATGCGATGTCCAGGCAGCTCGATCATGCGGTCGCCGTCGTGCAGCAGGTCGACGACGTCGTTGCCGGGCAGGTGCCCGCCCTTGAGCATGACCCAGCGCCGGCCGTCGTAGGCCATCTTGTTGCGCAGGCGCTCGGCCACGCGGCGCATTTCCTTCACCGACTCGACCGGGCGCTCTTCCAGCAGCACCCCGGCCTCCGGCAGGTTGGGCGTCAGCATCGTGGCTTGCGGCAGCAGGGCCTCGCGCAGCGCGCCCACGGCGTCGCGTTCCAGCAGCAGGTCGCCGCTCTTGGCGACCATCACGGGATCCAGCACGAGGTGCCAGGCGCGGTCGGCGGGCCGCCAGCGCGCGAGCTTCTCGGCCACCACCTGGATCACCGGCTGCTGGCCCAGCATGCCGATCTTGACGGCGTCGATGCGCACGTCGGCGAACAGCGTGTCGATCTGCTGGCCGACGAAGGCGGGCGGCACCGGGGACACGCCGGTGACGCCGTGCGTGTTCTGCGCGGTCAGCGCGGCGATGACGCCGCAGCCATAGGCGCCCAGCGCGCTCATGGCCTTGATGTCGGCCAGCACGCCGGCGCCGCCCGAGGGGTCGACGCCGGCGATGGTCAGCGCGTTGGGGATGGGAGCGGACGGCTTGCTCACCGCACCACGCCTTCGGTCGGCGAGCTGGGCGAGGCGCTGTACAGCTTGCGCGGCATGCGGCCGGCCAGGTAGGCCGCGCGGCCGGCCTCGACGGCCAGCTTCATCGCGCCGGCCATCAGCACGGGATTCTGCGCGCCGGCGATGGCGCTGTTCATGAGCACGCCGTCGCAGCCCAGTTCCATGGCGATGGCGGCGTCCGAGGCCGTGCCCACGCCGGCGTCGACCAGCACCGGGACGCGGGCCTGGTCGATGATCAGGCGCAGGTTCCAGGGGTTGAGGATGCCCATGCCGGAACCGATCAGCGACGCCAGCGGCATGATGGCCGAGGCGCCCAGGTCTTCCAGCATGCGCGCCTGGATGGGGTCGTCGGCGCAATACACCATCACCTTGAAGCCCTCGTCGACCAGCGTCTTGGTGGCCTTGAGCGTTTCCGGCATGTTGGGAAAGAGGTTGGTGGGGTCGCCCAGCACCTCCAGCTTGACCAGGTCGTGGCCGTCCAGCAGTTCGCGCGCCAGGCGCAGCGTGCGCACCGCCTCGTCGGCGGTATAGCAGCCGGCGGTATTGGGCAGGTAGGTGAATTGCGACGGCGGCACGAAATCCAGCAGGCTGGGTTCGTTGGCGTTCTGGCCGATGTTCACGCGGCGGATGGCGACCGTCACCAGATCGGTGCCGCTGGCGTCCAGCGCCTGGCGGGTCTGCTCGAAGTCCTTGTACTTGCCGGTGCCCACCACCAGGCGCGAGCGGAAGCCGCGGCCGGCGACGAAAAAAGTGTCTTGGGAGTCCATGTTGATGCCGAAAGTGATGCCGAAACGGGGCCACGCCAGGATGACGTCGCGCGCAAGACCCTCATCATAAAACAGCGGGGGCCGCGATCCGCCGCGTTGGCGGAAGGGTTTTTGACGGGGCCGGGCGCGGCGGCTGGTTGCAAGGGCCTTTGCGGGTCTTTGTCGGCCCGCTTTGCAGGCCCTTATAAGCCCTTATAGGCCCATTGTCGGCAGCGCACATCCGCGCCGCGCCCGTGCCGGCGCCGTCCGTCAGCGCCTTGCCGGCACGGGCGCCCGCGCCTGGTCCAGCACCTGGCATAGCGCCTCGGCGGCGTCGACCAGCCTCGGCCCGGGACGGTAGAGCATGTCGGCGTCCACCCCATAGACGTGCCCCGCCAGCGCCGCCGGCAGGCGCGTCTGTTTCCAGGCGGAGGCCAGCGCGCGCAGGTCCTCGATGCCGCTCACGCCCGACACGACGGCGTCGGGACGCTCGGCCATGACCGTTTCCAGGCCGACCTGCGGCGCGGTGGCGGGGGCGTCGGCGAAGATGTTCACGCCGCCGCAAATGCGGATCGCGTCGTTGACGATGCTGCGCTTGTTCAGCGTGTACAGCGGGTTGCTGCCGGCCTGGATGAAGACGCGCACCGGCGGCCGGCCGCGATAGCGCTCGGCCAGCTTGGCCAGGCGCGCGCGCAGGCTGGCCGCTTCCTTGGCGGCGGCGGTTTCCGTGCCGAGCAGGCGGCCCAGGGTCTCGACCTCGTCGGGGATGGCGGCCAGCGTGCGCGGATCGCTGAAGAACACGGGCACGCCCAGCGTTTTCAGCGTGGGCATCAAGGGTTCGGTGGCGCCGGGCAGCCAGGCGATGACCAGGTCGGGGCGCAGGGCGGCCACGCGTTCGACGTTGGGCTGGGTGCCGTCGCCGATGGAGGGAACCTGCCTGGCCGCTTCCGGAAAATCGCTGCCCGCGATCGTGCCGGCCATGGCGTCGCCCGCGCCGGCCGCGTAGACCAGCTCGGTGGCGTGCGGCGCCAGCGTGATGACGCGCCGCGCCGGGCGCGCCAGGGTGACGTCTCGGCCCTGGTCGTCGGTGACCGTGATGGGGCCGGCCGACGCGGACGGCGCGGCGTCCGCCTGGCTATCCTGCGGCGCGGCGTTGCAGGCCGTCGTCGCCAGCGTCGCCGCCAGCAGCCCCGCAAGCAAAGCGCCCCGCCGCGCCGGCAGGCGCAACGGGGCGGCAATGAAAGGAATGCGTCGCATGATGTCCCGTGGACAAGGCGCCGCCCGCGCGGCGCGATGCCGCGATCCTACATGCGCCAGCTCAGGTTCACAAACGCATTGGAACCCGGCGTGCGGTAGCCCTCGACCAGGGTGTACTTCTTGTCGAAGACATTGTTCCAACGCACCGACACCTGCAGGTTGCGCGTGATCTCGTACGACGCCAGCAGGTTGAACAGGCCGTAGCCGCCCAGCTTGTCGCCGGTCATGGCGTCCGTGCGGTCCTCGGTCAGGTAGACCTCGCCGCCCAGCAGGAAGCTGCCCCATCGATGGTCGGCCGACAGGCGCAGCACCGTGTCCGAACGCTGCGGCAATTGCTGGTGCGTGTCGGTGTTGCGGGGATTGCTCAGGTCCAGGCTGGCGCGGATGCGCGTATCGCCGAACTTGCGCATGCCCGTGAAGGTGACGCCTTCTAGCACGGCGTGCGAGATGTTGTAGGGCTGGTAGACGCTGAAGGGATCGGCGGCGTCGATGGGCTGATTGACGATCAGGTTCTTGACGCTGTTGTGGTAGTAGGTCACGCCCGCTTCGGCGTCGTCGTCCTGGTAGCGCAGGCCCAGCTCGTAGTTGCGCGAGGTCTCGGGACGCAGCTTGGGATTGCCCTGGAAGCCGCCGTCGTTGCGCCAGTACAGCTCGTTGAAGTCCGGCGCGCGGAAGCCGGTGTTGTAGCCGGCGGTGGCGCGGACCTTGCTGGTGATGTCGAAGCCGTAGGTCAGGCCGCCGGTGGTGCGGTTGCCGTACTGCGAGTTGTGGTCGTTGCGCAGGCTGGCCTGCAGGTGATGGCGCCCGAAGTCGCCGAGGTAGACGCCGGTGAATGAATTCACGTGGCGGCGCGACTCGTCGTAGTTGCCGAAGCTGACCGGGTAGTCGTTGAAATTGCCGATGTCGCCGTTGGCGCGCTGTTCCAGGTGCTCATAGGCCAGCGTCAGTTTCTGGCCGGGGGCCAGTTGCAGGTCGTGCTGCCAACTGAGTTGGTTCTGGCGCGTGCGGAACACGCTGCGGCCGCTCGGCGTATTGCCGTAGACCTCGTCGCCGGGCGCGTTCTCGCTGCGGTTGTAGTCCACCGACGTGCCGAAGCGCAGGGTGCTGGTCCAGAAGTCCGTCAGGCGGTTGGTGCTGGCGATCGAGTAGGTTTCCAGCTTCTGGATGGAGCGGTCGTTGAAGTCGGGCGACGACCCCATGTCGTAGCCGCCGTTCACGTAGGTGCGGTAGTACTGCACCGACAGGGTCTGGCCGCGCAGCCATTCGTAGCCCAGCGAGGCCGCCACGTTGTTCTGGTAGTAGCTGTCCTTGTCGGGGTTGTGATAGTAGTTTTTCTTGTTGGTGGCGTCGAAGCCGTGGCTTTGCTGGTAGCCGGTGGACAGGCTGTAGGTCCAGCCGTTGGCCGCGCCCGACAGGCCGGCGTTGTAGCTGCTGGTGCCGTAGGTGCCGAAGCCGACGTCGGCGTAGGCCGACAGCGGCTTGTCCGTGCTGTGCTTGGTGATGACGTTGATGACGCCGCCGATGGCGTCCGAGCCGTACAGGCTGCTGGCCGCGCCGCGCACGATTTCGACGTGGTCGATGCTGCTGGCGGGCAGCGCGTTCAGCGCCGCCATGCCGTTGGTGGCGTTGTTGATGCGTTGGCCGTCCACCAGCACCAGGGTCTGGTTGCTGTTGGCGCCGCGCATGAACAGGCTGGTCACGGTCTGCGGGCCGCCGTTGTTGCTGTATTCGATGCCGTGGCTGCGCGACAGCACTTCGGCCAGGCTGCTCTGGCCGGCGTTGCGCAGTTCTTCGCTGTCGATCACGGTGACGTCGCCCAGCACGTCCTTGAGCAACTGCTCGTTGCGGGCGGCGGTGACGACGACGGTGTCGAGCTGGGCGACCGGGGCGGCGGGCGCGGCGGCGTCGGTGGCGGGGGTTTGCTGGGACCAGGCCCAGGCGGGGGCCAGACAGGCGAGCAGGCCTGCGCTGCGCAGGACAAAGCGGGACTTCATGAGTTGACCTCGGTGGGACGCGCGACCCCGCACGTCATTCACGAAAACCGGAGTCGTCCGGGAGAGGGCACATTGGCCGTCCGGCGGGCGATTCCACGGACGAACCGGCCGGTATCGGGCTGTCGCGCGTCGCCGCGCGATGACCGTTGCGGGGGCAGCACAGGCTGAGGGGGCGCTTGCCCAAGGCTGGGCGGCCCTCCTTCCTGTTTCCCGTTTGACTCTCGCCCGCCAGGCCCGGCGCGGCGAATGCCGCGAGCAGGCCCGGATGCGTCGAGAGCACCGATTCGAGGTTGCGGACTGTAACACGCCATCTGCCATATATAGGGCTTTTGTTACCATTACGCCTTGATTTAGCGGACTTTTTGTTGCCGTTACGCCACCGGCCGCGCTTGCCCCGAGCAGGGCGCGCCGGCGCGCGGTACCTTCCTTTTCGCTTATTTGCCATACTTCCGGGTTCGCCCGCGCGCCCATACTTCAGGATCGACCGTGTCTTATCCCGCCATGCCCTATCCCCTGTCCGCCTACACGCATGGCGCCGATTTCGTGCGCGGACTCGCCGAGCGCATCCTGATCCTGGACGGCGCGATGGGCACCATGATCCAGCGCTACAAGCTGACCGAGGCCGACTTCCGCGGCCAGCGCTTCGCCGGGCACGGCAAGGACCTGAAGGGCGACAACGAACTGCTGTCGCTGACCCGGCCGGACGTCATCTCCGAAATCCACCGGCAGTACCTGGAGGCCGGCGCCGACGTCATCGAGACCAATACCTTCGGCGCGACGTCCATCGCGCAGGGCGACTACGACCTGCCGGAACTGGCCTACGAGCTGAACCTGGAGTCCGCCCGCCTGGCGCGCGAGGCCTGTGACGCCTACAGCACGCCGGCGCATCCCCGCTTCGTCGCCGGCGCGCTGGGCCCGCAGCCGAAGACGGCGTCGATTTCCCCGGACGTCAACGATCCCGGCGCGCGCAACGTCACCTTCGACGAACTGCGGGTGGCCTATGTCGAGCAGCTCAACGGCCTGCTGGACGGCGGCATCGACATCGTGCTGATCGAGACCATCTTCGACACGCTCAACGCCAAGGCCGCCATCTATGCCGTCGAGGAAGTCTTCGAGGCGCGCGGCGTGCGCCTGCCGGTGATGATCTCCGGCACCGTGACCGACGCCTCGGGCCGCATCCTGTCGGGCCAGACCGTCGAGGCGTTCTGGAACTCGGTGCGCCATGCCCGTCCGGTGACCATCGGCCTGAACTGCGCCCTGGGCGCGGCGCTGATGCGGCCCTACGTGGCCGAGCTGTCGAAGATCTGCGACACCTACGTCTGCGTCTACCCCAACGCGGGCCTGCCCAATCCCATGAGCGACACCGGCTTCGACGAGACGCCGGCCGATACCTCGGCGCTGCTGGAGGAGTTCGCGCGCGCGGGCCTGGTCAACATGGCGGGCGGCTGCTGCGGCACCACGCCCGAGCACATCGGCGCCATCGCCGCCAAGGTGCGCGCGCTGACGCCGCGCCCGGTGCCCGACATCCCGGTGAAGACGCGGCTGTCCGGCCTGGAGCCCTTGAACATCGACGAGGAAACCCTGTTCGTCAACGTGGGCGAGCGCACCAACGTCACCGGCAGCAAGATGTTCGCGCGCCTGATCCGCGAGGAAAAGTACGACGAGGCCCTGGCCGTGGCGCGCCAGCAGGTGGAGAACGGCGCCCAGATCATCGACATCAACATGGACGAGGCCATGCTGGATTCGGTGGCCTGCATGCGGCGCTTCCTCAACCTGATCGCTTCCGAACCCGACATCGCGCGGGTGCCGGTGATGATCGACAGCTCCAAGTGGGAAGTCATCGAGACCGGGCTGAAGTGCGTGCAGGGCAAGCCGGTGGTCAACTCGATTTCCATGAAGGAAGGCGAGGAGATCTTCCTGCACCACGCGCGCCTGTGCCGCCGCTACGGCGCGGCCATGGTGGTGATGGCCTTCGACGAGCAGGGCCAGGCCGACACGCTGGAACGCCGCAAGCAAATCTGCGGCCGCGCCTACAAGCTGCTGGTGGAGCAGGAAGGCTTCGCGCCGGAAGACATCATCTTCGACCCCAACGTCTTCGCCGTCGCCACCGGCATCGAAGAGCACAACCACTACGCCGTCGACTTCATCGAGGGCACGCGCTGGATCCGCGAGAACCTGCCGCACGCGCGCATCTCCGGCGGCGTCTCCAACGTCAGCTTCTCCTTCCGCGGCAACGAGCCGATGCGCGAGGCCATCCACACGGTCTTCCTGTACTACGCGATCCGCGAAGGCATGACCATGGGCATCGTCAACGCCGGCCAACTGGGCGTGTACGCCGACCTGGAGCCGCGCTTGCGCGACCTGGTGGAGGACGTGGTGCTGGATCGCCAGGAGCCGGTCGGCAAGACCGAGGCCGACGACGAGCGCACGCCCACCGAGCGGCTGGTGCAGTTCGCCGACACCGTCAAGGGCTCCGGCGCGAAGAGGGAGGAAGACCTGGCCTGGCGCGCCCAGCCCGTGGCGCAGCGCCTGACGCACGCGCTGGTGCACGGGATCACCACCTTCATCGTCGAGGACACCGAGGAAGTGCGCCAGGAAGTGGCGGCGCGCGGCGGCCGCCCGATCGAGGTGATCGAAGGGCCGCTGATGGACGGCATGAACGTCGTCGGCGACCTGTTCGGCGAAGGCAAGATGTTTCTGCCGCAGGTGGTGAAGTCGGCCCGCGTGATGAAACAGGCGGTGGCGCACCTGATTCCCTTCATCGAGGAGGAAAAGCGCCAGATCGCGGCGGCCGGCGGCGACGTGCGCGCCAAGGGCAAGATCGTCATCGCCACCGTCAAGGGCGACGTGCACGACATCGGCAAGAACATCGTCACGGTCGTCCTGCAGTGCAACAACTTCGAAGTCGTGAACATGGGCGTGATGGTGCCCTGCGCGCAGATCCTGGAAAAGGCCAAGGAGGAGCGGGCGGACATCGTCGGCCTGTCCGGCCTGATCACGCCCAGCCTGGAGGAGATGGCCTACGTCGCCTCCGAGATGCAGCGCGATCCGTATTTCCGCGACCGCAAGGTGCCGCTGCTGATCGGCGGCGCCACCACCAGCCGCGTGCACACCGCCGTGAAGATCGCCCCGCACTACGAGGGCCCCGTCATCTACGTGCCCGACGCCAGCCGCTCGGTGGGCGTGGCCACCAACCTGGTCTCGGACCAGGCCGACGCCTACGTCGCCGAGCTGGCGCAGGAATACGAAGACGTGCGCCGGCGCCACGCCAACCGCAAGGCCACGCCGCTGATGCCGATCGCGGACGCGCGCGCGGCGCGACCGGCCATCGACTGGGCCGCCTACACGCCGCCGCGGCCCAAGTACATCGGCCGCCGCACCTTCAAGCACTACGACCTGGCGGAGATCGCGGCCTACCTGGACTGGACGCCTTTCTTCCAGACCTGGAGCCTGTTCGGCCAGTATCCCGCCATCCTCGACGACAAGGTCGTGGGCGAGCAGGCGCGCAAGGTGCTGGCCGACGGCCAGGCCATGCTCAAGCGCATCGTCGAGGGCCGCTGGCTGACCGCCAACGGCGTCGTCGGCTTCTATCCGGCCAACCGCGTCAACGACGAGGACATCGAGGTCTACGCCGACGAGAGCCGGGAGCGCGTGCTGTTCACCTGGCGCAACCTGCGCCAGCAAGGCCTGAAGCGCGAAGGCGTCAGCAACAAGTGCCTGGCGGACTACATCGCGCCCAGGGAAAGCGGCAAGCTGGACTACATCGGCCTGTTCGCCGTCACCGCCGGCCTGGGCATCGAGAAGAAGGAAGCGGAATTCGAGGCCGCGCACGACGACTATTCCGGCATCATGCTCAAGGCCCTGGCCGACCGCCTGGCCGAGGCCTTCGCCGAATGCCTGCACGCGCGCGTGCGGCGCGACCTGTGGGGCTACGTCGCGGACGAGACCCTGGACAACGACGCGCTGATCGCCGAGAAGTACGTCGGCATCCGGCCGGCGCCGGGGTATCCGGCCTGCCCGGAACACGTGGTCAAGCGCGAGTTGTTCGAGACGCTGGACGCGGCCGACGTCGGCATCACGCTGACCGAAAGCTATGCCATGTATCCGGCCTCCAGCGTGTCGGGCTTCTACTTCAGCCATCCCGATTCGCAGTACTTCAACGTCGGCACGATAGGCGAGGACCAATTGCGGGACTACGTGCAGCGCAGCGGCCGCGCCGAGGAAGACGTGCGCCGCACGCTGGCTCCCAACCTCGGATAGCCGGCCGGCCATGAACGTTCCCGCCGGCCCCGTCGCCCACGAAGGCTCCGCCCTGCGCCGCCATGCGCTGGGCGACTTCGTGCGGGCGGCGCGTTCGCGCATCACGCCGCAGATGGCCGGCGTGCCCGCGGGCTTGCGGCGGCGCACGCCGGGACTGCGGCGCGAGGAGGTGGCGCAGCTCTGCGGCATCAGCGTCACCTGGTACACCTGGATCGAGCAGGGGCGCGAGGTGTCGGTGTCGCCCGCGGTGTGGGCGCGCATCGCCAACGTGCTGCAACTGGCGCGGGCCGAACGGGCCTATCTGTTCGAGCTGGCGGAGTGCGCCGATCCCAGCCACCCGCGCGACGAGTCGGCGGGGGTGTCGGAAGTGCTGCAGGCCAGCGTGGACGCCGTCGGCGTGCCGGCCTACGCGCTGGACCGTTGCTGGAACGTGATGGCGTACAACCCGCAGATGCGCGAGCTGTTCGACGATTGGCCCGTGCGCGATCCGGCGCCCAACCTGCTGCGCTACATTTTCCTGGATCCGGCCGCGCGTGAACTGGTGGTGGACTGGGAACAGCGCGCGCGGCGCGTGGTGGCGGAGTTCCGCGCCGACGCCGGCGCGCACCTGGACGAAGACGACGTGCGGGCGCTGCTGGACGACCTGACGCGCGCCAGCCCCGCCTTCGGCCACTGGTGGACCCGCCATGCCGTGATCGAACGGGAAGGCGGCTTGCGCGATTTCGCGCACCCGCGCATGGGCCTTCTGCGCTACCGCCAAGTGACTTTCAGCCTGGCGACGCACACGGACATGAAGCTGATCATGCTGCTCAAGGAGTGAGGCGTGGCGGCGCCGGGCGATCGCTCAGCCGGTGAATACCGCCAGCTTCCCGTCCTGCCACGTGAACAATTGCGCGGACAGCCCGTAGGGCGACTGCGCCATGATGCGCGCGGCCATGTCCCGCAGCGCGCGCACGCTGTCGCCGTCCTTGCTGCCGCAGACCAGCAGTTCGTCGCGCGCGGGCAGGGCGAGGACCGGCTCGCCGTCGATATCGACGCGATCGCGCCACTCCTGCGCCAGGAAGACGAAGCTGGCGTCGTAGTTGCCGTCGGCGCGCACGCCGTAGCGGCCGTTCTGGCCTTCGACGGTCAAGGCCGGCAGTTGGCGGCGCAGGTTTTCCAGCGCCAGCGGCATCAGGGCCTCGGGCGTCAGTTCCAGCGCTTCCAGTTCGCCCGGGGCGACATAGCTCATGGCCTCGGGCTTGTCTTCCACGAAGGCCACCAGCAGTTCATCGGTCAGCGGTTCGGTGATGAAGGCCGCCTTGTCCTCGATGCCCGCGGCGTCCAGTTGCTTCAGGCTGGTGGCCAGCCACATCGTGGTCTTGACCAGCGGCAGGATGTGGGCGCGCCGCGTGGCGGGGTCCGCTTCCTCGCCGGTGGGGGCGGCATCCAGGTGCGCCGCGATGATGGCGTCGATGTCGGCGGGCGCCCGCTGATAGGCCGCGTAGGCATTGCCCAGGAACTGGTTCACCTGCATGCCGCCGGGCATGGTCCAGTGCACTTTGACGCCGGCCGCGGTGGCGGCCTGCTCGATTTTCACCTCGGCGCCGGGGAAGCGTGCCTGCGCGGCGCTGGCATAGGCCTTGGCGAACGCCGCCACGTCCAGCGGGCGCGCTTGCCGGGCAGCGAAAATACGGGAAAAAAAGGTCATCGGGGTTCCACAAAGACCCGCGTCGCGGGACGGAAAAGAGACCCCGATGATATCCGCCCCGCCCGCAAACCGCGAAATCCTGTGTTCCACGCGGTTGGCGGGGGAGCCTACCCTCTACATCTTGTGGTAAACCTCGGCGCCCTTGCGGACGAATTCGACGGCCTTTTCCTGCATGCCTTTCTGCAGCGCGTCCTTCTCGGTCACGCCCACCGTGGCCGCGTAGTCGCGCACGTCCTGGGTGATCTTCATGCTGCAGAAGTGCGGGCCGCACATCGAGCAGAAGTGCGCCACCTTCATCGAGTCCTTGGGCAGGGTCTCGTCGTGGAACTCCTTCGCCGTATCGGGATCCAGGCCCAGGTTGAACTGGTCGTCCCAGCGGAACTCGAAGCGCGCCTTGGACAGGGCGTTGTCGCGGATGGCCGCGCCGGGATGTCCCTTGGCCAGGTCGGCCGCGTGGGCGGCGATCTTGTAGGTGATGATGCCGTCCTTGACGTCCTTCTTGTTCGGCAGGCCCAGGTGCTCCTTGGGCGTCACGTAGCACAGCATCGCCGTGCCGTACCAGCCGATCAGCGCGGCGCCGATGCCGGAGGTGATGTGGTCGTAGCCGGGCGCGATATCGGTGGTCAGCGGCCCCAGGGTGTAGAAGGGCGCCTCGTGACAGTGCTCGAGCTGCAGATCCATGTTCTCCTTGATCATCTGCATGGGCACGTGGCCGGGGCCTTCGATCATGACTTGCACGTCGTGCTTCCAGGCCACCTGGGTCAGCTCGCCCAGCGTCTTCAGCTCGGCGAACTGCGCTTCGTCGTTGGCGTCCCAGGCCGAACCCGGGCGCAGGCCGTCGCCCAGCGAGAAGCTGACGTCGTAGGCCTTCATGATTTCGCAGATTTCCTCGAAGCGTTCGTAGAGGAAGCTTTCGCGGTGGTGCGCCAGACACCACTTGGCCATGATGGAGCCGCCGCGCGAGACGATGCCCGTCATGCGGTCCGCGGTCATGGGGATGAAGGGCAGGCGCACGCCGGCGTGGATGGTGAAGTAGTCCACGCCTTGTTCAGCCTGCTCGATCAGCGTGTCGCGGAAGATCTCCCAGGTCAGTTCCTCGGCCTTGCCGTCGACCTTCTCCAGGGCCTGGTAGATCGGCACCGTGCCGATGGGCACCGGCGAATTGCGCACGATCCACTCGCGGGTCTCGTGGATGTGCTTGCCGGTGGACAGGTCCATGACCGTGTCGCCGCCCCAGCGGATCGACCAGGTCATCTTTTCGACTTCTTCGGCGATGCCGGAGCTGACCGCGGAATTGCCGATGTTGGCGTTGATTTTCACCAGGAAGTTGCGGCCGATGGCCATCGGCTCCACTTCGGGGTGGTTGATGTTGGCCGGGATGATGGCGCGGCCGCGGGCGATTTCGTCGCGCACGAATTCCGGCGTGATGATGTTGGGAATGGCGGCGCCGAAGGACTGGCCGGGATGCTGGCGCGTCAGGCGGCGGACGAGTTTTTCACCCTCCGGGCCGCTGGCCCGCAGCGTTTCCAGGTATTGTTCGCGGCGCAGGTTCTCGCGGATGGCCACGAATTCCATTTCCGGCGTGACGATGCCGCGGCGGGCATAATGCATCTGCGACACGTTGGCGCCGGCCTTGGCGCGGCGCGGCGGGCGGCGCAGGTCGAAGCGCATGGCGGTCAGCTTGGGATCGGCCAGGCGTTCCTTGCCGTAGTCGCTGGTGGGGCCGGAGAGCAGCTCGGTGTCGCCGCGCTCCTCGATCCAGGCGCGGCGCAGCTCGGGCAGGCCGCGGCGGATGTCGATCTTGACGTCGGGATCGGTATACGGGCCGCTGGTGTCGTACACGGTCAGCGGGGGGTTCTTTTCGCCGCCGAACATGGTCGGCGTATCGTCCTGGGAAATTTCCCGGAACGGCACGCGGATGTCCGGGCGTGAGCCTTGCTGATAAATTTTGCGGGAACGGGGCAGGGGGGCGACGGCGGCCGCATCGACCTCGGCCGTTGCGGCGAGGAATTTGGGATTGGCGTTCATATGAAGCTCCAAGACTAGAGGTTGGAGCCGAATCGGGTCGGACCGGCGCGAGGATGCGGGTTGTTGCACGAAGTCACCCCACACCCGACGCCGGAACGCTCCCAGCATCGGCATTATCCGTACTGGTACGAAGGGACTCTCTCAACCTCCCGCCGGCCAGGCCGGCGGAAAGTACCCCCGCGTGAACGCGAAAGTATAGAACGGGTTAAAAGCCTGTAGTGTTGTCATCGGCATTACATATGGAAGCAGTCTGATCCTGTGCCGAGTGCTCAGCCCCTTGTAAACTTTTTTGTAACCGCCGGCTCGCCGGCGTGATCAACCAGACCAAAAACAGGAAGAACTCCATGCAGACCACCCTTCGCAAGCTGGCTCCCGCATTGCTTATCGCCACACTGGCCCTGGCAGGCTGCCAGACCACGGGCCAGAAAACCGGGCAGGGAACCCAGCCGTCGACGTCCGGTGCCTCCACGCCCCCCGGCACGCCGTCGACCACGCCCGGCGCGCCGCCGTCGGGCCAGGCGACGGTGCCGGCTGTCGGCTTCCTGCTTGCGCAGAACGACCCCGGCCCCGGCCTGACCGAAGTCAAGCTCAGCGATGGCTCCATCTATGTGCAGCGCCAGCCCGTGCTGACCCGCGCGGACCTGACCGAGGCCGCGCCCCTGGCCAGCCGCCAGGGTGAGAACTACGTGGGCCTGCGGTTCTCGGAAAGCGGCGCCCGCACGTTGAATACGGTGACCAGCCAGAACGTCGGCAAGCTGCTGGTGCTGGTCGCGGACGGCAATATCCTGGCCGCCCTGCGCATCAGCGAGCCCCTGACCCGCGGCGTGCTGGCCTTCAGCGTGAACAGCGCGCAGACCGCGCAGGACATCGTCGCGAAGGTGCGCGGCGACCAGCCGGCCGTGGGCGGCGCCGCGCCGGGCGCGCTGCCCGCATCGACGGCGCCGCGCCAGTAAGCGGCAATTCGTGAACCGTGATTCGTGGTTCACAACTGCTGATTCACAAAAAGACATCGGCCCGCAATGCGGGCCGATGTCTTTTTCCTTGAGTTCTGGCGCCAGGCCGCCTGACTTTACTTCGCGGCGTTGACCATATACCGCACCGCGGCGCGGATATCGTCCTCCGACGCGTTGGCGGCGCCACCCTTGGGCGGCATGGCGCCCTTGCCGCTGATGGCCGTCTTGACCATGGTGTCTTCGCCGGTCTGGATGTATTTATCCCAGGCGCTCTTGTCGCCGAACTTGGGCGCGCCCGCCACGCCGGTGCCATGGCAGGCGAAGCAGGTGCTCTTGTACAGCTTCTCGCCGGCCGGATTGACAGGCTGCGCGGCGGCCTGCGCGGGCGGTTGCGCCGCGGCCGGGGCAGCCTGCTGCGCGGGCGCGGCTGCCGCGGCGGCGGCAGTGGCGGGCGCTGCCGGCGGGGTCTGGGCGGGGGCTTGCTGCGGTTGAGCCTGCGCCTGGGCCGGCTGCGATGCGGCTGGCGCCGCGCCCTGGCCGCCTTCGGGAGCGGGCGCCTGCGGTTCGGGCAGGTTGCCGCCCGACTTGTTGGCCATGTAGACCACCGCGCGCGCCACTTCGTAGTCGCTCAGCGAGGGATTGCCGCCCTTGGCGGGCATGGCGCCCTTGCCGTGGAGGGCGATGTTCAGCATCGCCTCGTAGCCTTCCTTGATGCGGGGACCCCAGGCCGCGCTGTCGCCCACCTTGGGCGCGCCGGCGACGCCGGCGGTATGACAGGAGGTACAGACCGCGCCGAAGACCTGCTCGCCGGTCTTGAAGACCTTGGGCGCGGTGATGTCGACGAAATCGAAACCCGCCACCGGGGCAATGCGCTTATCGATGGCGTCGGGGGTCAGCGCATTGGAGCCGGCGCCGCTGCGGCCTTTCGAGACCACGACGTTGACCAGCATCAGGATGATGATGATCGGGATGACAAAGGATAAGACGACTGTGACGACCAACTGCTGGGGGGTCTTGATGAGTGAGGCATGTTCTTCTGCATGTTCTTGCTCTTTGCTCATATCCTATTCCTGCTATCGGTGTACCGGGGCGCCTGTACGGCGGCAACAGTGATTCAAAGCAGGGCGGCCAGCCAGCAAACCGCCATTTGCAGCGAGTGCAAACCGGAGAATTATAGCGGCCTGAAATGGCCCCGGAATGGTGCGCCGCCGCAGCGCCAGCACCGATTGCGGATTTAGGTACAATACCGCCTCCCTTGTGCCCGTAGTTCAATGGATAGAATGAGAGCCTCCGAAGCTCTAGATACAGGTTCGATTCCTGTCGGGCGCGCCATAAAATCAATGACTTAGGTGTGGTCTGGGACACGTTTGGGACAAAATCCGCAAATTGATCCCGCGCCTAGTCCTACGCCACCCGCTGGGTTCCCGGCATCCGCGCAGCCAGCATCGCATCCATTTTCGACTTCTCCCGCTCGTTCGCGGCGCCGTCGATCCACTTGGCGTAGACCTCGAAGAACATCTTCGCGTTGCGGTGCCCCATCTGCCGCGAGACATAGGCCGGGTTCATCTGCGCCACCAGGCAGAGTGTCGCGTAAGTGTGGCGAGTCTGCCGGGCATCGCGGTGACGGATTCCCAGGGCCTTTAGGGTCGGGCGCCATACCAGATCCATGGGCGCTGATGTGTCGACAAACGGCTGACCCGTTTCAGGATTCAGGAATACATGGCCGCCGGCTAGGAAGGTGTGCTCCTTCTGGCGCTGGAGCGCGTCGAGCGCGCGCGTTTGAAGATCGACGTCGCGGGAGACATGCGTTTTCGTGTCCTTGTCCAGCGTCCGCACGCGCGCCGCGTCAATCCGCATCTGCTCCCGGCGAAAGTCGATTTTCGGCCAGAGCAGGGCGATTTCCTCGGACGGCCGCGGGCCGGCGAAGAATGCCACCTCGAAATAGTTGTGCCACTGGGGCCCGTACTTTTGCAGAATGTGGGCCAGGACCAACTCGACCTCCTCCAGGTCCAGTGGATCCGGCGGCAGCCGCTGCCCCTTCCGACTCTCAATCTCGATCGTGATGTTGTGCGGGATTTTCTTGGTCTTGAAGGCGTAGGCAAACACGCCGCGCGCCGGCACCATGATGTTATTGAAGGTCTTGGCGTTCTTGACGGGCAAACTTGCCACATACAACGCGAACTCCTCGTATTCGATGCTGCGGATTGCGCGCTCGCCGAACATCGGGCGCCAGTACCGATTTAGGGCGTTTTGATATTCCTTCAACGTCGTCGCGGCGACGTTGGCCGCTGTCAGCTTCTCCCATATGTTGGCGACTTCATTGAACGTGGGCAGCGCGACGGTGCCGCCCTCTTTGGGCACGCTGGACGAATCGGGAAAATATCGTGCGAAATCCTCCCAGGTGAATTTCCCGATATCGATCGCAGCGATTATCTCCGCGCGCATGCGTTGTGCAGCGCGCATGTTTGGCACGGTGGGCGCGAGATTCAGACGTTCCCGGTATCGCTGCCCATCCCACTGGAATGCGATCCTGATCGACGCCTCCCGCGGGTAGACCCCTTTGAATTGCTGTTTGTTACCCATTCGTCATATCCCTCCAGGTTGATGTGTTGGCGGTTGTCGGGGGACCATTTCCAGTGCTGGTTCTCGACAAGCCGCCCGTCGCGGATAAGGCGGCGAAACGAATCGACCGAGCGGCCGGTGTATTCCGATGCCTTCTCCAACGTCACCCAGATAACGGGGCGGAAATTGAGGTTCATAGGGCGCCCCTTGCCATGGGGGCATGCGCTGAACGAGTGGGGGCGGCAGCGCACGAACGGGGGTGGAAAACCGGATGCAAGGCACAACCGGCCCAGCCGAAGCTGGCCCCGCCCGGCGCCACCATAGACGTGCGACGACAATGGGCACGAGGTGACCGCCCCAAGTGCTGGAGCTGCCACAGGTTGCCTTGCAATTTCGGGTTTCCACGCCCGTTCACCGTTGGTCCGGTGACGGCCAGATCATAGCGCAAGCTCATTCCTGGTCACCTCCGTCCGGCGAGAACAGCGCTTCCAGGTTGGCCCGGGCCTCGGCGGCGCGGCTTTCCTGGCGCTGTCGGCCCTTCGGCGCCGGGATGGCCCCGCGCGCACGCGGCCGGCGCGGCACGCTACCCTGGCGCTGACCCCGCGCCAGCGCCGCGGTATCGACGTCGGGGAAGGGCGCTGCCGCCTGTAGGCACGCCAGCATCGCAGCACCTCCGGCTTCCCAACCGTCGATGTAGGCATGGATCTGGCGTTGAACCCCGGAAAGGAGCGCGTCGCTGATGACGATGACCGTCTTGGCCGTCTGCTGGTCGCGCTTCGAGTGCGCGCCGCAGCCCGGCCAACGTTCCTCCAGGGCCTGGATCAGCATGGCGCGCCGGCGCTGCTCGATTTGCATCGTCGTGGTCATCGGCTGCCCTCCGCGTCGACGACACCGGCCTGGCGGTCGTGCTCGCGCAGCGCCTTCGTCAGCATCTTGACGGCCTGGCGGACGTAGGCCGGGCATCGGTTGATGAAATCCGCGCGCTCTTGGATAAGGTGCCAGCCTCGTTCCGGCGTGGTGTAGCCCATGCGAACGGACTCCGAAACGCCCTGGAGCAAGCCGCGCTGCATGTCTTCGTCCAACGTGTATTCGCAGCGCAGCCAGGCCAGCAGGCGGCGCAGGTGGTTGACCTGGGCGTCCGTCATCGGCATGGCGGGGACAGCCTCGTCACCGGTCAGGATCATGGGTTTATTCATCGCTGGCCCCACTTCCGGCGCGCTGTGTCCGGGCGGCATTGATCGCGACGACGGCCTCGGCGACGACTGCGGCCGCAGGCTTTTCCCGAGGGTTGTGGCGCGGATACCCCGAAGAGTAAGTCCGTTGGTACAAGTCGATGTCGACCAGGACCCGGCAGGCTTCTTGGAGAGCCGCATCTCTGGCAAAAGCCATCAGCGCGCGAGCTTGGTCCAGGAACTCATACCGGGGGTCAATGTCTTGCTCAATGAGCTTGCCGATTTCGAGCAATTCTTCGTCGGTCGGAGCCTCCTGCACTGCCTGCGCTTTTTCGTCGGACCTGCACTTTTCGGGCTGACCTGCGGTTTCGTGGCCGGCCTGCTGTGCCTCCTCGGTATGCTGCAAAGTTGGCAGGCCCAGGGCGATGCGCGCCTCGCGCGCAACGGACATGGGCGACCAGCCTTCTTCCAGGGATTTGATGACTTCGGTCAACGCGGCTTCGAGCCGGCCACGCTGGGCGCGCTCCAGGTGCAACTGGGCCTTGACCTCGGTCAGCTCGGCGAAGTGCGCATCGTGGCGCTCGATTTCGCGCGCGCGGCGCATGGCGTGCCAAGTGCGCGGCGGGATAGGGCGGGGCGCGTTGCTCATAGGCCGTCTCTCCCGTGCTGCAGGAAGGCAGTGACCAGAGGCGAATCGGCAAAGCGCATGTTGCTTACGAACTGTTCAAGCGCGACGATCTTGCATTCCAGTCCCTTTGCCAGCTCACGAAACGCCATCCATTCCGCCCGCGCGCCGCTGACGTTATGGCCTTCCTGCTCCATCTGGTCCAGTAGCGCGCCAAGTGGGGACAGGAATTTATCGCTCACGAGCATGCGTAGATGCATGTCAGGCGTGCGCCATGTCCCGTTCCCGCCTTGGCAGAAATAAGCCTGCCGCAACAACGACTTCGGATAGTTGAACTTTCCCTTCACGACGGGCGGCGGCTCGACGGTGCGAACCTCGTCGGGCAGCGCCTGGTCCTGGCGCGCGGCACGAGCAGCCTGCAGCGACGCTATGCTTTTCGGGCGCCGGCCAGGCGTGCGCGGGTTCACGACCGGCGCGGCGGCGGCGGTGGGCAGCATGGTGACGGTGGCTTTATTCATTCCTCACCCCGCTTTCCGATCAGCCGACCGGTGACGATGCGATGCAGCTCCGCGAAGCGGTCGACGTACCAATGAGGCTGCGTCTCGCGCTGCGAAGCGGGGCTGGTGATGTTCTTGCCATAGGCAAGACCCTGTTCGGTGATCGACCAGAAGTGTTTCTTCCCGCCAGGACCGGACTTGCTCGCGCGTGTCCGTTCTTCCAGCATGCCGGCGTCGCGCAGCAGAGCGTTATAGGCGGGAACGTTCGTCGTGATGCCGTGTTCCTTGAGCAAGGCGGTCAGCGACGCGGTGGGCATGCTGCTGCCCGCCGGTCCGTCCACCGCGGCGTCGCCCACGTAGGCGGGCAGGAACGACGTGTCGAGAGAATGCCGCTTGCCGATGTGTTGCAGCATGGCGACTTGAGATGACGGCGCTGGCCGGAGTAGTTTGGTAAAGCACTCCATGATGGCCAACTCGCCGACCAGCTTCGGCGCCGGCTCCGGTCTGGACATCGAGGGCGAGAAATACGCTCCGGTCTTGCGGATGCTGGGCAACACGTCGTGCGTGATCCAACGCTTGAACGGCTTCGCTTCGGGCTTACTGCTGCCGATGATCGCCGCATACAGGCCGGACTCGCTAATGAGCGTAACGCCGCGAGGTCCAAAACCGACGATCTGTAGGTTTTGCTTCTCGTCATCGTCCAGCCTGCGAGTCATCGCCTCCGCGTCGGAATAGCCGAGAACGCTGGCAACCTGCTTGGCCACGAACCAGGGTTCACCATGCGCGTCCGTCATGACCTGGATGTCTTGGCCTTCGAATTGGAACGGAATGAGGTGGCTCATTATGCGGCCTCCGCTTCGATGGTCATCCGCTCGCCGATCACGTTCACCAGTTCGTCCAGCGTCACGGAGGCAAGGAACGCCATCTGCTTGACGCGTTCGAGCGCGGCATCGCTGGTCATCGTCGGCATGTGAATCTGCACGCCGATGATTTCTCGCATCACTTCCAATTGCTCCCGCAGCGCGAAAGCGCAGTCGACCGAATAGGAAAGCAGCGCGCGGTCCACCGCGACCGCGGTGTCCGGCAGCACAGGGGTAGAGGGCTTGCGGGGAGTGGTCATCGCAAATCCCCCTTCTTCACGCCAGCAACCACGGCCGAAACGCGGTCGTGCGCGGTCCCCGCAAACTCGGCGAAGTCATCCGCCACTGCCCGGCCCAGCTCTGCCAGGGCCTCGATGCGGCACCGCCGCTTCGTGTCGGACAGATCGGTGCACTGGCTCAAGTCACGGATGGTTTCGAACAGGGTAGCCAACTGGCAGAGCTTCTGGCTGGACTCGTCGAGCCAAACCATCGCGTCATCTTCCAGGGCGACGAGCAGCGGGTGGCGGGGTATGGTGACGTTATTCATGGTCACCTCCCGCGCGGCGATAGAGCGCCAAGTCAGTCACCAATTCGTCGATGCTGCACAATTGGTACGACACGATGCCGAGAACGTGCTCGACGAGATCCTGCACCACCTTGTCACTACTCAAGCGCTTGATGGCTTCAAGGACGACGTGACCTCCATCAAGGTCGTGCGTAATCTCATCAAGGCGGGCGATGGCAACGCCCAGTGTGTCCAGCTCGGTCTCGGGTGCCACTTGCGTCGGCTCGGCGTCGCTGGGCGCCTTTTCGCCGCCCTCGGCCGGCGCGGCGCCATCCTCCTCTTGCGGGTACGCCCTCGATTGCCAGCGATCTTGTTCCTCCGGCGTCATGAGCCCCAGGGAAATGCTTTCCAGCAGGTTTTTCTTGCCGGGAATCGGCCATCCGCCGACCGCGCGCCAGTCAACGAGCAATGCGCCGATGGCGTCGAGGAAATCGCCTCGTTGCGCCTGGGGTAGCGCGTTGAATGCCTCACGCAGTTGGGAGCGAAAGTAGTAACCCCGCTTCGCTTCGGCCTTTTCGTGAAAGGCGGCATACCACTGTTCGGCCGCCACGAAGCCGTCTGTGGAGATGCTGGCAGTCGTGGGCACTGGGCCCTGCTTGACCGTGTTGACACGCTTTGCTACAGTGCGAGCGTGAGAAGTCCCCTCCGCGCCTTGCGGGTGGATATTTCGATTGGACATGATCTCTCCTAGATAGTCCGATTTGAGGGCAGCGGCCGCTAACCGCTGTTCTCCCTGTGAAGCCCCGGCCGCTAACCGGGGCTTTGCTTTGTCCGCATGACCGACAGGTGAATCATCTGGGTTGCCATCTCAGCGGTACGGGAAAGAGTGCTGCTTCACGCCATCTTCAGATACTGCGTAGCGCTATGGAGGCGTGGTTAGAGAAATCTTAGATGGCTAAGCATTGTGGGTCAATAGAAATCTTACTCAACTAAGATTATTTTTTGGCCCAGTACTGCCCGAATCTCAGAACTCGGGGGCATCAGTTAGCCCGTTAAAAAGCCGCCCGGAGGCGGCTCAGCAGCAGGAGGGGGGCGCTTTGATAGATCGTGGCCAGGGTTGGATGCATCTCAGCCCCACGTGGAGCCGAGATGCTCCCAGGCGCCCCCTCATTGGCTATCCCCCATCTTCTTCTCTCTCGTAGGGATGGGGGAGTGTAGCGCCAGCGCTGGGCATAACTGGCGGCGAATACCTCTAGCGCCCAAGCGATGCTTGTGTTATGGGGCGGCTAAACGCTAAACTACACTTGATATTTCGGGCGTTTCGGCGCTCGGCCGGATCCTAGGGAGACCAACTTCCTAGCGATCTGGTAGTGACTCTTCGCGATAGCCGTCGGGGGAGGCGAAGTTAGAAGGGAGGTGGAGCATGTCGACTCTCGTACTCAGCACTGCATTGGATGCAGCTTCTCGCCGTCTAGCTGACGCAGGGAAGCGCGTAAACCGTATATCTACGATAAGGCGTTTGCCTAGCCCCCTAGAACGACTGGTTCTTCGTGGGATGAAGTTCGTCTTTACGCGGAGCTTGCGTCGCAATTTCGATGCGGCGGCGGAATCGATCGCATCGATTGCGCTCGACTATGAGCGAGTTCGGTCGGCGGTGAGAGTAGCCGAGCCAGACGAGGT
The DNA here is from genome assembly GCF_002261225.1 of Bordetella genomosp. 10. Lineage (NCBI taxonomy): Bacteria > Pseudomonadati > Pseudomonadota > Betaproteobacteria > Burkholderiales > Alcaligenaceae > Bordetella > Bordetella genomosp. 10. The sequence continues at coordinate 2,656,263 of NZ_NEVM01000005.1, read as the reverse complement.
GCTGGATCCTCGGGGCGTAATAGATGAATCGTTGGATGCAGTGATTGCCTCCCTGTCGGCGACAGCAGATCGCGTCGAGAAGATAGATCTTTCTACGAGAGAAACGCTTCCTGATGTCCGACAGTCTGCGACAAGGTTGCGGCAGATTGCTCTAGACAGCCGAGACGTGGTGACCCGTCTTCAATGGGAGATAGGCGAGCACGATGCGCCGCTTCTGGGCCTCATCGGTGATGTCGCGAGTTCAGAAAAAGAGTTGACGGATCTCTTGGAGCGTCTTGCCTCGTCCCATGAAGCCTAAGGTTCAAGAGGTTGAGGAAAATGCGGGAGCCGAGCCTGGTGACGGCGGTCTTGTTATCACAGGCATAAGGATCAGTGTGCAGTTCGGGCGCGGGCTCAAAAAACTGAAAGGCAAATACCCTGACGAGGCCAAAGATCGAATTCGACAACTACTATTCTTGAAGGTCAGCGAGGCTCCCGCGAAGCTTCATTTGCACCCGCTGAGCAGCAAGACGGTAGCTTCGATGCTGGATCCGAACAAGAAAATTAAAGTCTATACCTTTCATATATCGGCAGACGATAAGTACAAGGCAAGCTTCACTATCGAAAATGGCGAGGCGTACTTGCGGGTCTGCGGAGAGCATGACTGGATTGACAAGAATCCCTAGCAGTTCGTCGCAGGGCCTTGGCCTTCTGTAAATCTGCTGCTTCCCCAACCTCACCCCACCCACAAAAAAGCCCGCGCGGGGCGGGCATGGTGACAAGGATCGTATTGGCAGGAGTCGCGCCAACTTACTCCAGACGTCCTGGGTTTTCTGGCTGGATATTCGACAGCAAAAGCCACATCTTGCGCCCAAGAGGGATCAGTAGAAGATATGCGAACGAGTTGCTGAAGACTACAACAGCCACCGCTACTTCCAATAAAGAGAATCGCGTGGAGGCTATTGCAGTAGTGGGAATAAAAAGGCTGGCGACGCTGATGCCTAGCGCAACGAAATATGCGGAAGCGCAGACATAAAGGTCAGAGAGCAGCGCCTGAAAGTGACCCGTGCGCTGCAGGTTCCTGGCCAGAGTGGTGTTCGCTACAGCATAGAGCAATGCTCCAGCCGAAACGAGGAAGCCCAATAGGGCAGATGCGGCTCCCACAAGGGTGCTCAAATTCGACCGCAGGTCTGCAGCGGAGATCGCTGAAGGACCCAGCTTGGCCAATGCGTACGGCGCCAGACATGAGAGCACGAATGCAATGAGCCGAAATATCGTCATAGGCTTACGTGCCGAAGAAAGTATCGAGATCCTTCTTCCGCTTGGTCTTCGCTCGATCAAGAGCTGCATAAACCATCTCCGGAATTGGTCGGCCGTTATCGCCAATGAGAGCCTGCGCAGTTTCTACTACTCGGTCTGCGATAAGGTCGATAGGCTCGTTCTGCTCCTCAACCTTCACCCTTGCTACTTTCGCTAGCCCTGCTCGGGCAAGCATGACGGCCGCATCTTTGGCCTGAGAAAGTAGTTTACCGTGGGTCCTTCCGACCCCAATAGTTATTCTTGCGGTGACCCCACCAGCCGAGTTCACTAGTCGGATTGCATCTTTTGTCCACGCCTGTCGATATAAGGATGGATCTTTCGGCTGCTGGAACGATATATCTACACGTTTAGCCTGGACGCCTGGCGTAAGCAGCCGCTCGTAAGAGTCGGATGTCAGGATCGGCTCAAACGTGACGCCGTCGTGGCCGGAAGCCCGACCGAGGTATCGCTGAAATTTCGAATAGTGACTGCCGGACGAGTTTCGTTGATACACGACGAGATTCGTCTCCGGAAAAAACAAGAAGTAGTTCTTCTCCACCAGACCGTGTCCCGGCTTCAACTCAACGTCCGCTTCTCTTCCATCGACTGCCCCTTGTTCTGGGGTCTCCCCGAAGCGGCACCGACCGAACACTGCTTTATATGCCATCCCCTTGTTGATCGACACGATGGACCTAATCTGAAAATGCTCATCTTCCCCGGCATTGAGCGTCAGAGCATCCGTGATCCCATCTGCTGCGGAAAGCATGTCTTTCAACACACTCGTGGTGCGATCTTGGTCGAGAGTCACAACGTAGAAATCGACTTTGAATTGCTTGAATTTCTGAGACGCCACCACGCTCTCCTAAAGTTCTTAGAATCGGTTAGAACGATTTATTCTTTCTTTGATACAAAGACATTGCTTGGCCGCCCTTGGGGAACGACCTCACAACAACCCCGCACCCACCCCACTGCTCAACTCACAACCTCACCCCCGCCCACACCACACGGCCTAGGATGCGGACGGAGACATCTCCTTCCAGCGGGATGTCCGCGTACTTCGCCGAGTTGAGCGACCGCGCCACCCAGTGGCCGGTTAAGCGATCCTTAGCCAGCGCCTTCACGATCATCTTCCCGTCGTAGTTGATCGCATAGATGCCGCCTACCACCAGGTCGCGCATGGTCAGGCCTTCGTCGGGCACGACGAGCAGCGCGGCGCCGTCCTTGATGACCGGCTCCATACTGTCGCCTTTTGCATACACCACGCGCCCGCGGCCGCCGTCTGCGCCGACCGAGCGCAGGAACGACCGGCGGAACTGGATCATTCCGTTCGCCAGCTCGTTGTCGTTCTCGATGCCATGGCCGGCTGCCAGGCGCACGTCGGCCAGCTCCGGCACCTTCTCGAATTTGTCGTTGGCCGCCGGCGGCTCGCCCGCCGTCACGTTCACCAAGATCCGGCCAGCGGAGAACTGAGCCTGCTCGCGCTCTGCCTGTAGCGTTGTCTTGCCACCATCCCACGGCGCAGGTGTACCTGGGATACGCATAGGGAACGGGTCGTCCATGGCGTCGATGTCGACAAGGCCGCCGTGGGAAGGCGCGGGCCGTGGTGCCGAAGAGGGCGCCACCTTGATGCCGAGCTTCAGTTGGGCGATGGCGAGGGCTATGGCGCCCTCCAACGAGTTGAGTTGCGCAGGGGGGAGGGCACGGATTTCATCCTCTGCGATGGTCTGAAAAGGCCACTCCCGCATAGTTGTCTGCGCACTGGCCGCGTCCTTCCTTCCGTGTGATTTCTTAGGTGCCGAGCCATCGTAGAGCCAGTATGGATCTACTCGTAGCTTCGCTGCGATCTTCATGCAGGTCGCTAGGTCGGCTCCATTCGATCCATTAAACCAGTGGGTGGCCGCCCCGGACGATGCGCCTGCAGCCTTCCAAATCTCGGTTTTCGTAAGGCGTGGCTCACCAGCGGCCGCACGGCGGGCCGCCTCTTCGCTAAACGCGAGTTGGATTCTTTCCTGGAAGGTCATCTTAGTATGCTAAACAAAAATAATCTTAGGTGGCTTGCATATTAACTCTTAGTCATCTAAGATTTAGCCATGAGTCAAAAAATCCATGATTCCAAACTTATCGACGCTCTCGGCGGAACGGTCGAAGTCGCTGAACTCTGCGAACTGACGACGGGGGCCGTTTCGCAATGGCGAATCAATGGAATTCCCAAGGGATGGAAGAGATTCTTCCGATCCCATCGGCCGGATGTCTATCAAGCGTGGGAGGGCTCCATGTTGCCGTCCCAGACGATGGGGCCGCCCGCAGCGGGGCGCAATCATGCCTGACATCTCCTATCCCATCCTCCTGGCGGTAGCCGCCATCACTTGGCTGCTGACCTTCGCCGCGGTGCTGCTGGCGGGCGTCTGGTTCCCCTGGCGCCGCTGGTCGCTCCGGTGGTGGATCAAGGACTTTGATGCTGGCCTGAAGAAGCGGGCGCGCCGGCGTGCCTCTATGGGGGAGGGCCGCGCATGACGTACCAGCAACATCCGTTGTCTGCCGCGTTCCCCCCGATGGGGGCGGACGAATTCCAGTCCCTGAAAGACAGCATCGAGAACATCGGCGTGCAGAACGCTATCACCCTGTACGAGGGGATGGTGCTGGACGGATGGCACCGGTATTGCGCGGCGCAGGACCTGGGCATGCCGTGCCCTGAGGTCGAGCTGGCCGCCGATGTTGATCCGTTCGATTTCGTCAAAGCGCAGAACAAGGAGCGTCGGCATCTGAGCGTCGGGGCGTGGGCGCTGATCGAGGCCGAACTGTGGGACTGGTTCTCGCGCGGGCGGCCTACCGTGAACAAAGCCGGCATCGTTACTGCGCCGTTCCCGCAGTTCGCGGACCCCTCGGACAATCCCGCACCCGGTGCAGATTTGTCGGATGGCGCCGACGAGGAAACAGAAAAAAGGGCACCCGGTGCCCATTTATCGGATGGCGTCGAGAAGGCGAGGAAAACAGCAGCCGAGATCGCACAGGGCGGGGGCTATAGCACACGCACAGTTAAGCAAGCGAAGAAGGTCTTGCGAGACGCTATCCCGGAAATCCAGAACAGCACGAAGAAAGACGAGATTTCGCTGAAAGATGCGGAAGCCATCTCTAACCTGTCGAAGGAAAAACAGGTTGCGCTGGCCGCCGCTGGTCCGGCCGCGATCAAGAAAGCGGCCAAGGCGCAGAAACGCGCCAAGCCGAAAGGCGTGAAAGAGGCACGCCGCCAGGATCTGGAAGAGGCCATGGGGTTGCCTCAGTCCCATTTCTGCTGGGCATCTCGAACGCTGCTTTCCGCCATTGAAGACCTAGGCGAGGGTGGCCCCGACGAGGACGAATACGCGTATCTGCGGCAGATCGCCGATCGATGCAGAAGCTTGGTCGAGGATGATGCCGACGATCAACTGGAAGCGCTTCGGTCCGAGGTCGAGCGCCTGGAGCGCGAGAACGCCGAACTGCGCGCGGCTGTAGATCCCGGCGCGGTCGATCAACTGCGTACCCTGCAAGAGAAGCTGCGCGCCGTAGAGGTCATCCGCGACGATTTGATGCAGGCGAATAGCCGTCTGAATGAAGAAAACATCAAGCTCAAGCGGATGAACAAGGGGGGCAAGGCACGTGGTTAAGCCTCTGGTTCTCCGAGACTACCAATTGCCCTCTGTCGATGCACTGCGGGAAGGCTTTGCGTCTGGGCATCGCAAACAGCTTCTCATGGCGCCCACAGGGTTCGGGAAAAGCGTCCTCGCGGCGAGCCTTTTGAAGCTTGCCGCGGCCAAGGGAACGCCCAGTACATTCATCGTCGACCGCGTGTCTCTGGTGAGCCAGATCAGTAAAACGTTGAGTTCTTACGGGATCAGTCACGGGATCATCCGGTCCGGCGTCCCGCGCAACAATGACGAGCTTGTTCAAGTCTGCTCGGCGCAGACCCTTGAGGCGCAAGGCTACTTCCCTGACACGAAGCTATTGATCGTGGACGAATGCCACGATACGCGTGCCTTGATCACGCAGTTCATCAAGAGCAACGAAAAAGTTAAGGTCATTGGCCTGACGGCCACACCCTTCGCAAAGGGGCTAGGAGCGATCTATGGCAACCTGGTGAACGTCTGCACCACGAACCAGCTACTTGAGTTGAAAGAGTTGGCGCCCATCGTTCCCTACGCCGCCAAGCAGATCGACATGACCGATCAGATGGCTGGCACCGGCGAATGGAACGAGAAGGTTGTCGCGGGTCGCGCCCTGAAGATCGTGGGGGACGTGGTGTCTGAATGGCGGCATAAGACGTTGCAGCATTTTGGCGGCCCAGTCAAAACGCTGGTCTTCGCAGCATCCATTGCACACGGCCAGGAGCTTTGCCGGCAGTTTCAGGCCTTGGGCTTCAATTTCCAGCAGATAAGCTCAAAGGATAAGGACGAAGACCGACGCGAGGCGCTGATTGCCGAGTTCCGCAAGCCGGACAGCAGCATCGTTGGTCTGGTCGCATGCGAGGTCTTTACGAAAGGCTTTGACGTGCCGGACATCCGCTGCGGCATATCGGCTCGACCGTACCGAAAAAGCCTGTCCAAGCACATACAGCAATTGGGCAGGGTGATGCGCAAGTCGCCGGGCAAAGACTACGCGCTGTGGCTTGACCATAGCGGGAACTATGTTCGCTTTCTGGCGGACATGACCGACTTGTTCGAACGCGGGCTGACGTCGCTGGACGACGGCATAAAGAAAGACTCGCAGGTCCGTCGAGAGCCGACCGAAGCCGAGCATAAGGCGTGGACGTGCTCTTGTGGGTACATCTTTCAGCAGCGCATGAGCCAGTGTCCCATCTGCGGAAAGGAGCAGGTCAAGCACAACACGGTCATCGCGCTACCCGGCGTGCTGGAGGCGGTCAAGCCGCAGAAGGCCGCCAAGTCGAGCGACAAGGATGCCCAACTGGCTGATGCCGCCGCGATATGGCGCCAACTATGCGGCCTGGCCCGTGAGAAGAAGGGCGACGATCACGATGCAGCCCGGCGCTTTGCGCAGCGAAATCACATGGATCTTTACGGTAGGTTCTCCCGCGTCCCTTACTCGGAAGGTATTGCAGAGCCGCCCAGCGAGTGGCTAAGGGATCACATCAGGAAGCGCGCGGCCTATCACGCCATCCGCAAAGCCCATGGCGAAACCAAGAGGGCCGCATGACCGATACGCAAGAGATTCGATCGGCCCTGAGCTACATCCCGCCCATAGATCGGGATGAATGGGTGCGCATGGCGATGGCGGTTAAGTCAGAGCTTGGTGAAGCCGGCTTTGACATCTGGAACGACTGGAGCCAGCGCGACGAACGCAGCTACCGGGCGAACGACGCCCGTGCGGTATGGAAGTCGGTCAAAGCGTATGGCGGAACGACGATAAGAACGCTGTTTGCAGCGGCGATTCGCAATGGCTGGGAGCCGTCGCAAAGGACGATAGTCGAGCGCCCTGCATTGCCTCGGCGCAAAACACAAGAGGACATCGAGGAGGCGCGCCGGGATCGTGAGCAACGTGCTGCCGCAGCACGGACCGCCCAGGACATCATCAGCAAGTGCCAGGTCGGCAGACATCCCTATCTCGTTGCCAAGGGGTTACCGCAGGAAGAACGCCTGCTGGATTACGACGGGCGTTTAGTCATTCCGATGCGCAGCGTCCTGGACTACCGGCAGATCACCAGTCTGCAATGGATCGCATCTGACGGGACGAAGAAGTTCTTGCCGAAGGGAACGACAAAGGGTTCGGCGTTCATGATCGGATCAGGATCGGAAACGTGGTTCGTGGAGGGCTTCGCCACGGGCTTGAGTGTGCATGCCGCGCTCAAGCTTCTATATCGAACCGTGCGCGTTTGCGTGTGCTTCTCCGCTGGGAATCTGGCACATGTAGCCGGCCTGCTGCGGGGGCCGAGGTATGTGGTCGCCGACAACGACGAAAGCGACACGGGCCGGAAGTGCGCCGTGTCTACGGGCTTGCCGTGGGTCATGCCGCCCACGGTCGGCGATGACGCGAACGACATGCACATGAGGAGCGGCTTGCCGGCACTGGCCCACCTTCTACGGGGGATGGTCATGTAGGCCGATACGTGGGCGCTGAATAGGGAGGGGCAACCGCCGAGCGACAGCGCACCGAGAGCCAAGAACGACCGGCAGGGCAAGCGTGGGGTGGTAGTTCCTCAGAGCGCGCCGGGGCAGCGATACCGCTGAATAGTCTGAGGCTAATGCAACGTGTCCCAGCCTGTCCGAACTCGGCAGACAACACGAGCATCCACCGGTTCCCGCTTCGGCGGGGCTGGGGGGTGCTTTGCCCGGAGCCCGCCGAACCGACCCGGCAGCAAATGCGACAACGTAAGGAAGTAGTGAATAGAACTGACACATCTACAGAAGAACACAGACGGGAATGCGAGGCCCGTTGGGTTCTGGCCCAGCCGTTCGGCGCTCGAAAGCCGTATCTCGAACTGGTGCAGCGCCAGCGCGGCGAAGTGGGCAGGCGGGATCTGGAGGCAGAAATCTTGAAGCAGCACAAGGCGATCAAGGCCGCGGCGGCCGGCAAAACCAAGGCAAGGAGTGTATGAGATGCAGGAAGTAACGGAAATCGCCGTGTCCCAGGCAGGTGACTGGCTAGAGGTGCTGGAACAGCAGGTTGACGAGGAACTACGCGCTGCCGGCGAATTGTCGCGGCAGCCGGCGTCACTCGTTGGGCATCGGATTGCTGAGGGCGATCTCTGGGTGCGCGTGGTGCATCCCCCTTGCCGCTGCTGGCGGTGCCGTGGGGGTGTTGCGCTGTCGGATCGTCCGGTGCTTGACCGGCTGTTGGGCTTGCACCTATCGCGGCTACCCTCGGATGAGCGGGACTACTTCATCGCCGGGTGGTCTGCCAATCCGCGTCATGGCCGTGAGGGCCGCATCCAGCTCGCGGCTTGGATCCGCATCGCTGGCGGAAGCCAGGAAAATGAACCGGCCTATAGCGGGAGCATGGCATGACGGATACGCAATTCCCCTTCAAGACGCCGACGGCGGCGATTGTCCACGCCTTCAACGACGAGCGCCATGGCGGTGCCCGGCCTGCTTCGGCACGGCTGGCGGACAAGCGACTGGCCGACGTTCCGGAGTTCGGCGGATCCGATGGCGGCGCCGAGAAGGCGACCGCGCTCGATATGCTGACCAAGGGGCTGACGAAGCTGCAGTTGGCCGCGTTGCGCGCACGGTATGCGCCTCGCCAGCGCCGTTGCCCGTGTTGCAACCAGCAGGTTCCGCGCGAGGACTGGCAAGCGGCTTTGCGGGAACTGGCGGGCGCCGCCTCGCCCACGGTCGATATGCCGAGCATCCGTGGTCCGCTGCTGGCGGCGCTCATCCAGCGATATTACGAGGGCAACACGCCGGGCCTTGAGCAGTTGGCCGGTAACCACGGCGTCAGCCTATCAAGCGTAAGTCGTGCCAACTCGCTGGTGGTGCCCTGGCTTAGGGGTGCCCGTAAGACGAAGTCCGATACAGCGCCCATCCAGGGAGTCGAACAGATCGCCTTCGAGCGCGCCGAGGGCATACTCCGAGGCGGGGGATTTATCGAATAACGCCGACCAAAGATTTTTTTGACGCTGAATAAAAAGCACGTCAAAATACGCGTCATTGGACTTCGTCAGAAGTCTGTCCAGAGCCCCGAGCCATTGGCCGGGGCTTCTGCATTTCTTGACGGGGGCCGAACCAGGCTTGGAAAACCGCCTGTCACCCGGATGACGCTATTACACCCGGGTGACAGCGCAGGTCTAGTCGTTGCTATTGAGGGCGCGGTAAATCACACCACCGATGACACCCCCGATGATCGGGGCCACCCAGAACAGCCACAGTTGATCCAAGGCTCCGGACCCGGCGAACAGGGCGACAGCCGTCGAACGAGCCGGATTTACCGAAGTATTGGTTACGGGAATGCTTATCAAGTGAATCAGCGTCAGCGCCAGTCCTATTGCGATCGGCGCGAATCCAGCCACGGCGGTCTTGTGCGTTGCGCCCATGATTACGACCAGGAACATGCCGGTAAGTACAGCTTCCGTCAGGAATGCAGCGCCAAGCGAAAAGCCACCGGGCGACCGGCTGCCATATCCATTGGAGGCGAAGGCGCCGGGAGCCGAAGGATCAATTGCAAAACCCGACTTGCCGGTAGCGATCAGGTATAGCACCCATCCAGCGAGAAGGCCTCCCAATACCTGGGCAATCACGTAGGGAATCAGGTCTTTCCCGGCAAAGCGCCCGCCGGCCCATAGTCCGAAACTGACGGCTGGATTGAAATGCGCACCCGAGACGCTGCCGAAAGCATAGGCGCCCGTCAGGACCGTCAAGCCAAAGGCTAGGGCTACTCCCGCATATCCGATTCCGAATGGATACCCATCACTCCCGGCCACATGGGCTGCTAACACCGCACTGCCGCATCCGCCTAGCACGAGCCAGAACGTACCGATAAACTCCGCGATGAACTTCTTGGCCAAGGCCATTCGTGAACTCCTAAGTTGGATTGGTGAAGAAAATTGCTGCTCATCTATAAATCAGGAGATGAGCCTTGGCAACCTTTTCTCCGGCGTTATTCCTGTAATTAAGTGAGTCTGGGCCGCTCATCTTTAGAGTTGTGGCGCCATTTCTGAATGTCGCAGCGGCAGAGGCTCGGGGGAGATCAATCTCATTCCCTCGCTGAGAAATGGTTTACGTTTGCTAACATCTTCACGGCGCCAAGAATTGCTTTTGGCTCTCAATAAACGTGTCACAGTGCCCCGGGTGGGAATATGCAGCCGGGGCTCTTCGCTTTCACCGGTCTGCCGCTTCGCCCCACGTCAAATGGGCCTCTCCTCCCCAGGGTGACAGGAAGGCTCGAGGCGGCAGACCAGTGGGAGCGGGGGCTAAGTGCGCCTGTCGTTCAATGGACAGGATTCGAGGCTACGAACCTCGCGATGGTGGTTCGATTCCATCCAGGCGCGCCATGTGACTCCACTCGTGTCACTGTCGGGAAACGGCGGCAGGAGCGCGCCTCCTTATCCATCCAAGGAATCTCCCCTCATGGCCAAATACGCGATGCTGAAGCCGCGCGCCGTTGTGGCGCAGCCGCGGCGCGCCATCGCCCCGTCGCCGTCCGAGCAGCGCATGACCGGCCGGAAGCTGCAGGCCCGGCGCCTGCGCCTGTGGTCCGCGTGTCCCTATTGCGCCAACTGCGGCAAGCTCACCGAGTTCCCCCAGGGCTTCGAGCTGGACCACAAGGTGCCGCTGCACCAGGGCGGCGCCGACACGGACGACAACTGCCAGATCCTATGCGCCGGCGCCGATGGCTGTCACGCGGCGAAGACGGCCGACGACCTTGGACACAGGCAGAAGCGATGAACGTCCATACCAACAAACAGCACCGCGATATCCACTCCGTCACCGTGGACGAAGCCGAAGTTCACCGCCTCATCGCCGAGGTGGTTGCCCACAAGGTCGGCGTCAACCTCGATGCGGCCAGCGTGACCTGGCACGCTTACCACTCCAGCCGAGATACCAGCACCGGCATCCGGCACGACGTCCGCGTCGAGATCATCGATGACCACATGCCCCAGGCGATGCCCGAGGCGCCAGGGTGGGTGTGATGGCCTCCCTCGGTTACCAGGTCACGCTGCGCGTGCGTATCGCATGGTGGTTGCGCTGGTACCTGCTCGGCGTGGCGCTGACCAGCAGACTGACCGGCTTGCCCCCCGACCTGGACAAGGCAAGTAGGTGGATCCGAAAGGCGATCCGCGTCGACGCGATAGAAGGGCGTAGGAGGCGTTTGAGATTCTGGTGATGGCGCGCGCTGGTCGCGCCTTAGAAAGCGTCCTGAGCGACCTCAGGAGGGGCCTGCGGGGGCGGTTTCGGGGGAGCCCTCCGGGGCCTAGGGGGTGGGGGGGGTCGAAACCCGGGCGGCCCCTCGGGCTGGAAACCGCCAGTTCCCTCACGCGCAGAAAATATCCCCGTATCGATTAATCAGCAAATGGAAAGGCAATCAGCAAATGGCAGGTGTCAAGGGTAAGAGCGGCGGCCCGCGCGCCAATTCCGGCGGCAAGCGGCCAGGCGCCGGCCGTCCGCCCAAAGGGCCGACCATATTGCTGCTGGCCAAGGCCTCGGACGACCCGCTCGAATTCCTGAAGAGCGTGTGGAAGGACGACACGGCCGACGGGAAATTGCGAGTTGATGCCGCGAAGGCGGCGCTGCCGTTTGTCCATGGCCGAATCGGCGAGCAGGGCAAGAAGGGCGCCAAGAACGCCGCCGCGGCTACCGCCACCACAGGCGGGCGGTTCGCTCCTACGGCGCCGCCGCCTCGCACGGTGCAGTAAATGCTCCCGACTTGGAGTACTGCTTGCCCTGACTGGGCGGACCGACTGCGCGCGCGCGAATCGATTATCCCGCCGCCTATCTTCCCGGAGCAGGCTGAGCACGCGCTGGCGATTTTCAAGCAGTTGAAGGTCGTCGACTTGCCGAAGATCTACGACGAAGACATACAGGCCTGGCGCGCCCCAACGTTCGGCGAGTGCTCCGAGGAGTGGGTTTTCGATTTTGTCCGGGCCATCTTCGGCGCCTATGACGCAGCAACCGGCAAGCAGCTCATTCGTGAATATGGACTGCTGATAAGCAAGAAAAACACGAAATCGACGATCGCCGCCGGCATTATGTTGACCGCCGTGATCATCTGTTGGAGAAACGAAGAGGAACATCTGATCCTCGCGCCGACCAAGGAAGTCGCAGATAACAGTTTCAAGCCTGCTGCGGCGATGATCCGCGCGGACGAGGAGCTGGCCGACATGTTCCAAATCCAGGACCATATTCGGACCATCACGCATCGGGTGACGCGTAACACCTTGAAGGTCGTAGCGGCGGACACCGATACGGTTTCGGGTAAGAAAGCCGGCCGAATACTCGTCGACGAGCTATGGCTGTTTGGCAAGCGCTCAAACGCGGTGGCGATGTTCCTCGAGGCGCTGGGTGGCCAGATCTCCCGCGACGAGGGATGGGTTATCTATCTCACCACGCAAAGCGACGATTCCCCCGCCGGCGTTTTCAAGGAGAAGCTGTCCTACTGGCGTTCGGTGCGAAACGGCGAAGTGCTCGACCCGAAGACGTTGGGAATCCTATACGAGTTCCCTGACGACATGTTGGCGTCCAAGGCGTACCTGAGCCCGGCGAACTTCTACATCACCAATCCAAACATCGGCCGATCGGTGAGCGCCGAGTGGCTTGAGGACCAACTGAAGTTGCTGCGCGCCCGGACAGATGGTGCCTTTCAGCAGTTCCTCGCAAAGCATCTCAATGTCGAGATTGGCCTCGCGTTGCGATCTGACCGCTGGGCGGGCGCCGACCACTGGCAGGCCCAGGTGCGCGAATGGGTGACGTTCGACGAGCTGCTGGCGCGTTCGGAGGTTGTTACCTTCGGGATTGACGGCGGTGGGCTGGACGACTTGCTCGGCGCCGCGGCCGTCGGGCGGGAACGCGGTACGGGCAACTGGTTGGCCTGGGGCCGCGGCTGGGCGCACCCCACCGTCCTGGAGCGGCGAAAGGAAATAGCACCGAAACTGCGCGATCTTCAGACCGCCGGAGATCTGGTGATCGTGGAGCGAATTGGCCAGGACGTGCAAGAGCTGGCCAAGATCGTGAGTAGGATCCACGATGCCGGCCTGTTCCCCGATGCAAACGCAGTCGGTGTAGACCCCAGCGGAATCAACTTTGATGAGGATCTCGCCGACGCGGGCGTGCCCGCTGGGCTAATCGTCGGTGTCTCGCAGGGCTGGAAGTTGGGCGGCACCATAAAAATGATGGAACGAAAGCTTGCGGACGGCACGCTGCTGCACGGCGGTCAGCCCCTGATGGCCTGGTGCGTCAGCAACGCCAGGATCGAGCCGCGAGCGAATTCCATCCTCATCACCAAGCAGGCCAGCGGTACGGCGAAGATCGATCCGCTGATGGCACTGTTGAATGCGGCCAGCCTGATGGCACTGAATCCGGAAGCAAGCGGCAGCTCTGTATACGAGACGCGGGGAATCCGCTTCATTTAAGGGCACCAATGGGATTTTTTGATCTATTTCGGCGGACGACTGCGCCGAGCGCGGAGACTCGCCCGTCGGTGATGGCCCAGCAGAGCGCAGGACAAGCGTTCAAAGGCTTGGACGACCCGACGCTTCTGGAATACATCCGGAGTGGTGATTACGGCGCGCGCATGAATTCGTTGCGCAACATGGCCGCGTTGCGCTGTGTGTCGCTCATTTCGACATCCATCGGCATGCTGCCGCTGAACTTATTGCACAACGACGATAGCAAGGCGCTGGCGAAGGGGCATCCTGGCTACCGTCTCCTGAAGCTGAAGCCGAATAGCTGGCAGACGCCCTTTGAATGGAAGTCGCAGATGCAGTTGCACGCCCTGATGGACGGCAACGCATATGCGCGCGTCGTCTGGTCCGCAGGCCGCCCCATCGCCATGATCCCGCTGGAACGTGGGACGGTGGTACCGCGCCTTGTGTCCGGCTGGAAGGTGGAATACGAATATACGCGGCCGGATGGCGGAATGCTGGTGTTGGGCACGCGCGACATCTTCCACCTGCGCGATCTTTCGTTGGATGGCGTAGAGGGAATGGCGCGTATGCGCCTGGCGCGCGATGCGATACGGCTGGCTCAGGATGCCGAACGCGCCGCACAGCGCGTGTTCCAGACCGGGAACATGGCAGGCGGGGCCGTGGAAGTGCCCAAGGCGCTTTCCGACCAAGCATACGGCCGCATGCGGAGTTCGTTGGATGAGGATTTCGCCGGCGCGGAGAATGTTCAGCGATGGATGTTGCTGGAAGAGGGGGCCACGGCAAATAGGTTTGCGAGCACCGCTCAGGACGCGCAACACATCGAGAACCGAAACGCCCAAATTGAAGAGGTAGCCCGAGCCTTTGGTGTGCCTCGTCCGCTTTTGATGATGGACGACACCAGTTGGGGTTCCGGCATCGAGCAGCTTGGAATCTTCTTCGTGCAATACGGTTTGCAATACTGGTTCACCGCGTGGGAGCAGGCCGTCATGAGGGTGCTGCTGGAAGAAGACGAGATGGACTATCTAACGGCCAAGTTCAACGAGCGGGCGCTGCTGCGAGGAACCTTAAAAGACCAGGCCGATTTCTTCGCGAAGGCTCTTGGCGCTGGCGGCCAAGCGCCCTGGAACACGCAAAACGAAGTGCGCGAATTGCAGGACTACCCGCGGTCCAGTGACCCGGATGCCGATAAGTTGCGCAACCCCATGACACAGAAAGGACCCACCAATGAGCCTGCTGCAACTTCCCGAAATCCGGGCTGACTTCCGGCTGGGCGCCGCTGACTTCGACCTCCGGCCGGATGCGTTGGAGCGGTGGCAACCGCAAGTGCGCGCCGCGGCGGCCGATGACGACGCGACCATTTCAATCTACGACTCCATCGGCGAGGCCTGGGACGGCTCCGGCGTCACGGTTAAGCGCATCAGCGCAGCTCTACGCTCCATCGGCACGCGTGACGTGACGGTCAATGTCAACTCTCCCGGTGGGAATTTCTTCGAGGGGGTGGCGATCTACAACGCACTGCGCGAACACAAGGCGAAGGTAACGGTCAAGGTAATGGGCCTGGCAGCTTCCGCCGCCTCCGTCATCGCAATGGCGGGCGACGAGATTCTGATGGGAGACGGGTCATTCCTGATGATCCATAACGCCTGGGCCGTTGCGATTGGAAATCGCCATGATCTAGCCGCCGCTGCTGCGAGCTTGGCGCCCTTTGACGATGCCATGGCCGGCGTCTATGCCAGCCGATCCGGGATCACCAAAGCCCAAGCGTCCGCGCTGATGGACAAAGAAACCTGGATCGGTGCGGAACAAGCTGTCGAGGATGGATTTGCGACGGGATTGCTGGAAGCCGGCGCGGCGACGCATGCCGCGCATGCCAGCAGCGAATACCGCCGCGCAATGGCGTCGATCGAGGCATCCATGGCACGAGCTGGTCATAGTCGCTCGTCCCGGCGTGACGCGTTCAAAGCCCTGTTTTCCGGCAAGCCGAGCGCTGCCGACCCCGGCACGCTTGGCGCTGCCGGTTCTGCCACGCCGAGCGCTGGCGAAGACGTTGCAGCCCTGCTGCGAAACACTCTCAATACTCTGCGAGGTTAAATCCATGCAATCCAAACCCATCTTGGCCGCTCTCGCGGCCTTTTTTATGCCCACCACCGGCTTCGTTCCGCGCGGCATCGTGTATGTCCGTGCCGAAGGGCCCGGCGACGTCAAGGCGCTCATCGAGCAGTTGAACAAGGCCTTTGCCGACTTCAAGGAAGAGCATGGGAAGCAGCTCGAAGAAGTCAAGAAGGGTACCCACGATGCCCTCCAGGCGCTGAAGGTCGAGAATATCAACGCCGATATCGACCGCCTGCAAAAGGCTGTCGATGAAGCCAACACCAAGATCGCGGCGTCCGAAATGGGCGCGGGCACCGCCGGCCGGCGCCTGAAGGACGCCGAATACAGCGAGGCATTCCAGGCGCACTTCAAGAAGGGCGATGTCCAGTCGGCGCTGAACAAGGGCGCCGATGACCAGGGCGGCTATCTCGCGCCCGTCGAGTGGGATCGCACGATCACCGACAAGCTGGTCGAGGTATCGCCGATGCGCCAGTTGGCCCAGGTGCAGCCGGTCACGGGTGCGGGCTTCAGCAAGCTCTTCAACATGGGCGGCACCGCTTCCGGCTGGGTTGGTGAAACGGCCCCCCGCCCCAATACCGGCACCGGCACGTTCGCGTCGCTGGGCTTCGGCTGGGGGGAAATCTATGCGAACCCCGCGGCGACGCAACAGATTCTCGATGACGCCGCGATCAATCTGGAGGCGTGGCTGGCCGGCGAAGTGCAGACCGAGTTTTCCAAGCAGGAGGGCATGGCGTACATCGCCGGTGACGGCGCCAATAAGCCGTTTGGCATTCTGACCTATGTCACCGGTGGTGCCAACGCGGCCAAGCACCCGTTCGGCGCCATTACGACTGTCAGCTCGGGCGCGCCGAACGGGATCACGTCCGACGCTATCGTGGACATCATCTACGACCTGCCTTCCGCGTTCACCGCCAATGCTCGTTTCGCCATGAATCGCAAGACTCAGGGCGCGGTCCGCAAGCTGAAGGACGGCCAGGGTAACTACCTGTGGCAGCCATCCTTCGTGGCCGGTCAGCCCGCCACTGTGGCCGGCTTCCCGGTGACGGAAGTGCCCGATATGCCGGATGTGGCCGCCAATGCCATCCCGCTGTTGTTCGGCGATTTCCGCCGCACCTATCTGATCCTGGATCGGGTGGGTGTGCGTGTGCTGCGCGACCCGTACACCAACAAGCCGTATGTGTCGTTCTACACGACCAAACGCGTGGGCGGCGGCGTGCAGAACCCGGAACCGATGCGCGCGATGGTGATGAGCGCCTAAAACCAAGGGGTTTCTTGGGCTCGTTTGGAGGGTAGCCGGTGGTCACCCTCCTTTTTTTCTGGATATGAAATGGCGAAATTCACGAAAGCATTCCGTGGGGTTAAGAAGGGCGAAATCTACCCCACGCAGTTCAAAGCGGGCGATGACTGCCCGCCCGAGCTGGAGTCTGCGGCGAAGGCCTTTGGGGCGATTGACGATGCCGGCGACAAAGCCGACGAAAAAACGTCGGCTAAAGGTAGGGGTTGATCATGTCGCTGCTGACCGTGGAGCAATGCCGCGCGCAGTGCCGCGTCAGTGATAGCGATGAGGATGCGGAACTTCTCGATCTGCTCAGCTCGGCCGAAGATGCAGTCGCGGCGCACCTGAACCGCAACGTGTACGGGACTCTTTCCGATCTGAATGTGGCCATGGCACGCCTGGCGGACAATGCCGCCGCAGCTCAGGACGCATACGACCAGGCAGTAGCGGCAGCAAACGCAATGAACAGTCCAGCCGCCGCCGCAATGGCGCGGCAGGTGGCCGAAAAGAAGTTGGCCGATTTCCGCTTGGACGCGCAGCGCACCATAGACGGCATTGTGGCGAACGGCAGTCTTCTGGCGGCGGTGCGCCTCACGCTTGGTCACCTGTATGCGAATCGGGAGGCTGTAATCACGGGCGTGACGGTCACGGAACTGCCGCTTGGCGTGCCGGACCTGCTTCGCCCGTACCGCGTGGAGCAAATGCCGTGAAAGGTGGTGAACTGAAACGCCGGACTGCGATCCAGAGCGGCCATCGCGCTTGCGCCGTCGCGGGGAGCCCGTTCGCGGCTGCAGCCCAGATGAGGCGGGATGGGGGTGTAGCGTGGGGATAGCCGCAGGAAGCCTTAATCGTCGGGTCAGGCTTCAGCACCCCCAGCAGCGCGAGAACCCCGCCAACGAGGCGGATCTCGAATGGGTTGAGTTCGCCTCCGCGTGGGCATCGATCAGGCACACGTCCGGCCTGAAGGCGCTGATCGCCGGAGCTGACAGGCCCATCGTGCGGGCGAGTGTTCGCCTTCGCTATCGCCGTGACGTGTCCATGGGTATGCGGCTGGTCCACGGCGACGACCACTATGTGGTGGAGGCGGTTCTACCCGATGAGGATCGGCGTGAATACGTGGACCTCGTCTGTCGCCTGTTGTCACCGCGGGAGGTGGAGAGCGATGAAGCAGGGCCGTAAGTACGCCCCCAACAGCGTTTCATTCTCGTTCGAGGGAGACATTGCCGAGCAGGTGGGCAAGTTCTTCGACAGGATCAAGAACGAAGCCTTGCGGCCCGCGGCTCATGCGATGGCGATGGTGCTGTACGACGAGATGCGTTCCCGGGTTCCCGTGGAGATGGGCACGTTGCAACAGGCGATATATCGCTGGTTTGACGAGAAGGACTCCGGGTCGGACCGCAAGACCTATCTCATTGGCGTGAACAAGAGGAAGGCCCCGCATTGGTGGCTGGTGGAGCATGGACACTGGCGCCGCCACGCTGTGATTCAGCTTCCCTCCGGCGCCTGGGTGACTGTGAAAAGCCAGCCGCTTAAGGTCCCCGTATTCGTGCCCGCGAAGCCATATCTGCGCGTGTCGGTGGACGCGAAACTTTCCGCCGCGGTGGAGGCGGGGCGCCGGCGGCTGGCCGAGAAGATCCAGGATATCCAGAATGCTCGAAAACCTGATGGTTGATATCGTCGGCCCGCTGGTGGGCGGCCGCGTTTTCCCGGACTCGGCGGCCGGCGACACGAAACTCCCCTTTGTCATTTACCAGAAGGTCGGCGGTGTGGATCCGGTGTTTCTCGATGGCACGCTGCCCGATAAAGAAAATGCCCGCGTGCAGGTCGTGGTATGGGCGCGCAAGCGCACCGAGGCCTCGACGCTCATGCGGCAGATCAAAGAGACGCTGTGCGGCGCGCCGACCCTGGCGCAGCCGGCTGGGCCCGCCGTCAGCCGCAGCGATGACGTGACGAAGTTCCTCGGCTCGCAGCAGGACTTCAGCATTTGGTATTCGCCATCATGAGCAATCCATCCGCGCTCTCAGGCTCGACGGTTTACGTTGCAGCCGCTCAGCCTGCGGCGATGACGCCGGCGGCGTTCGAGGCGCTGTCGTTCACGCAGGTTCGGGGCGTTCGCACGTCGGGGAGCCTCACCAGGCAGTTTCAGACCGTGACCTTCTCGCCGCTGGCGGGCGGCCGCCCACGGCAGCGCCGTGTCGGCTGGGCGCTCTTATCTTTGCAATTGGACTTGTACCGGCTGAACGACACCGGCCAGGCCCTGCTGCGCGCCGCCGTCGACCAGGACGCCCCCTACAGCTTCCGCATTGTCGTGCCAGGCCTTGGCGCGCACTACTTCACCGCTCGCGTATCCAGCCGCGCCCTGGGGCTGGGCGGAGCCACTGACTTGGCGCTCAGCACCGTCGCCCTGGAAGTCGAAAGCGACGTCCTAGAACCCATCTGATCGCCTGCGCAATCAGGCCCCGCGACCCTCGATCGAGGGGGCGCATCCCTTCAACCCGCTTCGGCGGGTTTTTTTCGTCCCTTGATTGGAGCAATCCCCATGTCTGTATCCCTCCCCAATGGCGTCATCCTGGCGCTGGCGACCGCCTACGGGTCGGTCAAGAACGTCACCGCGCTGTCGAATGCCGCGCCCGCCGTCGCCACCAGCGCCGCCCATGGCCTGTCCAACGGCGCAATCGTGGAAGTGAAGTCCGGTTGGCAGAAGTTGAACGACCGTATCATGCGTGTGTCCGACGCCGCCGCGAGCGCCTTCTCGCTCGAAGGCACCGATACCCAATCGCAGGTGCTGTATCCGGCCGGCACCGGCGTCGGTTCCGTGCGGGAAGTCACCGCGTGGACGCAGATCACCCAGGTCACGGACACGTCGACCTCCGGCGGCGATATGCAGTTCGCCACCTTCAGCTTCCTCGAAAACGACTTCGAGTCGCAAATCCCGACGCAGGCCAGCGCGCAGTCGTTCACGCTGACCATCGCCGACGATCCGACGCTGGCCGGCTACAAGGCGGTGCAGGCGGCGGCCGAGAAGCGCGACGTCCGCGCGCTGCGCATCACGTTCCCCAATGGTTCGGTGATTTTCTATAACGGCTACGTGTCGTTCAACGAAACGCCGACCATGACGAAGGGCCAGGTGATGGCCGTGCAAGCGACGTTCTCCCTGCTGTCCCGCCCGGTCCGCTACGCGGCGCCTTCGGCCTAATACGGCCGCCTCGCTGGCTGTGCCGCGCGCACCAGCACAGCCAGCTCCCCACTTTTTCCCCCACTTCATTCTGAAAGGACCGCCACATGGCCGCCAAGATCAAATTCACCCTCAATCCGCAACCCACTTTCAAGCACAAGGTCAAGCTGCCCATCCCGGGCGCGGACTTCGCGGAAGTCGAGTTCACGTTCAGGCACCGCAGCAAGTCCGAGTTCAAGGAATTCATGGAGCAGGCGAAGGACCAGGAAGACGACGCGGCGCTGGTGATGGACATGGCCTGCGGCTGGGAGCTGCAAGAGTCGTTCGACCGGGAGAACGTCGAAAAGCTGGTCGAGAACTTCGTCGGTGCCGCGCGCGCGATCTTCACGGCCTACGTGGACGAGCTGATCAAGGCGCGCGTGGGAAACTGACCACGCTGGGCGCAGCGCTCTATGCGAAGGGTCCCGATCCGAGGGAGCTGGCAGCCTTCGGCCTGACGTTAGAGGACGTCGCCGGGCCTCCGGTTGAAATCTGGCCGGGCCATGAGGAAGCATTCTCCCTGTTCGTGGCAATGCGCACGCAATGGCGCGTCGGGTTTTCCGGCGCCACCGGCTTGGATTACGTCGCGCTCTTTCACAAGATGGACCGCATGGACCTGTCGCCTGAGCGCTATGAAGACCTGGAGGATGAAATCCTGGTCATGGAAAGTGCCGCCCTGGAAGAAATGGCGAAGAAGTAGCCCGCTTCGGCGGGCATTTTTTATTGGAATCGGCTATGTCTGAACTCATCGCGGAAGGCGTCGTCGCGGTCACTGGCGACGCCTCGGGCTTGAATGCCACGATGGCCGAGGTGACGCAGCAGACGGGCAAGGCCAAGAAGTCGATCGAGGATCTTGGCCGCGGCGCCTCGCAAAGTCTCACGAAGGCCGCCAATGATGGCGACCAAGCCACCCGCAAGATGGAGCGCTCGACCCAGAGCCTCATCAACCAGATCGAGCGGCAAATCGCTGTCACCCAGGCCGGCGCAAAGGGAACGGCGGAGTATTACCAGGCGATCGCTCAGCAGCGCGGCGTCGACCCCAACCAGCTCAAGCCCTACCTCGACCAGTTGAAGGCGGTTTCCGTTGCCCAGGGCGACGCGGGCATGTCGGCCAAGGCGCTGACGGCCGCCACGCGCAGCCTGCCGGCGCAGTTCACCGATATCGCCGTGTCGCTGCAGGGCGGCCAGCGCCCCATGACGGTGCTGCTGCAGCAGGGCGGGCAGTTGAAGGACATGTTCGGCGGCATCGCGCCGGCCGCGCGCGCCATGGCCGGGTATGTCGCCGGTCTGGTCAATCCCTTCACCCTGGCCGCCGCTGCCGGGGTTGCGCTGGCGGCCGCTTATTCGCAGGGCGCCGCCGAGGCGCAGCGCTTTCGGGCCACCGTCCTCCAGACCGGCGCCATGGCCGGCCAGACGGCCGACCAGTTGCAACAGATGGCGCGCCGTGTGAGCGACGTCATCGGTACGCAGGGCCGGGCCGCGGAGGTCCTGGACCAGTTCGCTCGTACCACCAAGGTCGGCGCATCCAACATGGAGGCGTTCGCGGCCGCGGCCATCCGCTGGGAAAACGCGACCGGCACGGCGGCTGAAGATACGGTGAAGGCCTTCATCGAGATCGGCAAGGCGCCGCTCGACGCGGTGATGAAGCTGAACGAGGGAATGAACTTCCTCACGGCCAGCACCTACGAGCAGATCCGCTCCCTGGAGCGCCAGGGCCAGGTGGCGCAGGCTGCCGCCGTGGCGCAAAAGGCATACGCCGACGCGTTGAACGACCGCGCGCCGAAGCTGCAGGCTAATCTCGGGACGCTGGAGCGCGCGTGGGAGAGCGTCAAATCCGTGGCGAAAAGCGCCTGGGACGCGATGCTTGATATTGGCCGGCCCGGCACGCTGGAAGACCGCATTTCCAAGCAGGCGGCGGTCGTGCAGAACCTGGGCGACAAGCTCCTGGCGCAAACTGCGCGCAGCCGACCCACCGGCCAACTGGCCGCGCAGTTGGCGGCCGCGCAAGCCGAGCAGGACCGCTTGGAGAAGGAATACTTCGCCGAGGCCGCCCAGGCCGCGGCCGGCAGCGCTCGGCGGCAGGACGTGGACCGCGCATCGTTCCGCGCTGATTACCTGAACGACGCCAGCCGGAATTCGCCGTCGCAGCAGCGTGTGAAGGCCGTCCAGCAAGAGCAGCAGGCCTTCGAGAAGGCCATTGCGGGGCTGAAAGAGGGCACCGAAGAATATCGCCAGGTCTACGAGGCGCACCGCACCGCCCTGGATGCGATCAACAAGCAGTTTGACAGCAAGGGCACCGGCTCTGTCGGCGGAGAGACGGAGGCGGCGCGCCTGACTGCGCGCATTGCCGAGGAAAAGGCCCTGTCGTCCGAACTGGCCGAACGAGGCCTGCAAACCAGCAAGCTGAATGAATTCGAGCGCCGGTCGGCCGAGATCGGCGAACTGCTGAAGGGCAACGTCAAGGGGCAGGTGCGCGCGAGCCTGGAGCGCACGCAGGCGCTTGCCGCTGAGGCCGGCGCGCTGGTCCGCGCCAACACCGAGACCAAGGCCTTTCTGGAGTCGCGCGACAAGTACTTCGCCGACATGCGCGACGGCATTGCGAAGATCACGCAGGAGGCCCAGGCGACGGAGGATCAAGTCGCCACCTACGGGATGAGCAAGGCCGCGCTGGAGCAGTTGACCATCGCTCGCCTGGAGGACCGCAAGGCGGCGCTTCAAGGCTTCGACGGGGCTCAGGAAGAAATCGACCTCATCAACCAGGAGATCGACGCCCGGCAGCGCCTGGCCAGCGCCGTGCGCGCCAAGGATGTGAAAGACGCGCAGAAGAAAGCGAACGAGGATTATGTCCGCGACTGGCAGAAGACCGTCGACCAGTATGGCGACGTGTTTCGCCAGGGCTTCGCCGCGATGCTGAACAACGGGAAGGCGGGTTGGAAGTCGTTCACCACTTCGCTGGTGACCACGTTCAAGACGACGGTGGCCGACGCCATCTACAAGATGTTCCTGCAGCCCATCGTCGTGAATCTGGTGGGGAACATGGCCGGGTTGACCGGCACCAACTTGCTGGCGTCTGGTGCGAGTGCCGTGTCCTCGCTGTCGGGCACCGGCTCGTCGGGCGCTTCGGGGCTGGCGGGCCTGGGCATGAATACGGCCAACATCTTCAGCTTGGCCCGCACCGCGTACAGCGCGCTGACCGGCGGCATTACGGCCTCTCTGGCTTCCGGCATTTCCTCGATCGGCAGCGCCATCGGCTCCACCGCGGCGCAGCAGTTCGCGCTGGGCATGACCGGCCAGGGGGCGACCCTGGCGGCCGGCCTTGCTGGCCCGACCACCGCCGGCAGTACGGCGGCAGGATTAGGGTCGATGGCTTCCAGCGCCATCCCGGTTGTTGGCTGGATCGCCGCCGGCGCGATGCTGAGCAAGTCCCTGTATAAGCAGGGGTGGGATGCCGACAATGGCACCATGGCGCCGATCGCCATGTACAACCCGATCACAGGGCCGTCTCTGTGGACGGACAAGGTACTGAAGGGCATGGGGCTGAGCGGCGAACTGGCCTCCATGCTGTCGGGCTCCTCGACCATCGCTCGACTGTTCGGCATGGGGCCGGTGAAGTACGGCGACACCACCCTGGTGGGCGATTTCGGTACGCTCGGCTTCAACGGATATACCAGCACGCCCTGGAAGCAGAAGGGCGGGCTGTTCCGCAGCAACAAGAGCGGGACGCAAATCGGCACGCTCGATGATTCGTTCATCGACCAGACCAATGCCGCCTTCGACCAGATGAAGGCGAACGCGGCGGCGCTGGCCCAGGTCGTGGGCGTGTCGGCCAAGTCGCTGGACACGTACAGCGAGGAAATCCGCGTCAAGCTGGGCAAGGACAACGACGAAAACCAGAAGCTCATCGAGGACGCGATTACCGCGGTGGGCGAGAACATGGTTCGCTCGCTGGTGCCGAACATCGCGGACTTTGCGAAGGAGGGGGAGGCCGCCTCGGCGACCCTGGCGCGCCTCGGCAGCAACCTGACCGCAGCCAATCAGGCGTTGAAGCTGCTGGACCTGAAGTTGTTCGACGTGTCGGTCAGCGGCGCCGCCACGGCCTCCAAGCTGGTCGACGCCTTCGGCAGCATCGACGCGATGACGCAGGCGACGCAGCAGTATTACCAGCAGTATTACTCGGAATCGGAGCGGGCGAAGTTGAGCCTGGCCTCCATGAACGACCAGTTGAAGGGGCTGAACATCGTGCTGCCCGACACCATGGAGGAATTCCGCGCCATGGTGTCGGCGCTGGACCTGACGACGGACTCGGGCCAGGCCGCCTATGCCGCGTTGTTGGCGGTGGCGCCGGAGTTCGCCGCCGTGGTGCAGTCCACCACCCAGCAGGGCCAGCAAATGGCCGCTGCCATCCTGGCGGCGTACACCGGCCACGGTGGCGTGGCGCCGGCGATGGATGCGGCCGCCGTCAGCGCGCTGGTGCTGGCGGACACGCTCAACCGCACGTCAACCGTGACCGGCCAGATATCCCGGCTGTTCCTGGACCTGACGTCCGGCTTGCTGGATTTCGAGAGCAGCACGTCCAGCCTGGACGGCACGCTCACCGGCGCGCAGCAGGCCAGCTCGGACCTCGGCGGGCAGATCGAGTTGCTGCGCCAGGGCCTGGGCGGGACGATCATCGACTTCAAGTCGATGGGCGAAGCGCTGGCGAACGTCGACGCGGACGTCTTCGTGTCGACGGTCAATGCTGCATTCCAGCAACTGGCCGACCGCATGAAATCGTTGCTCGACTCCATCGGCAACGAGCGTATGTCGGTGCGTCAGTCGGCGCGGGATATCCTGGATCCGGCGCCGATGAGCCCGGCCGCGATCCGGGCGGCGATCGCCGGCATCAATACCGCACTGCCCACCAATGCCGGAGTGCTGCAGTCCGCAGCCGCGCTGAACGCTGCTGATGCGCTGTCGGCGCAGCGCGTCAGCGAGCGCAACACGGCGGAACAGACCTACAACGCGGTGCAGGCCGCGCATGACAAGGCCTTGGCCGACGTTGCCGCTGCGCAAAAGCAGGCCGACGACGCCTCGGCCTGGCTGTCGAAGCTGAATTGGGATATCTACGCGCCCAAGACGGTTCCGTACAAGAAAAAGAACTGGGAGGAGCTGGACGCCGCGCGCTCGGTTGCTCAGGCCCAACTGCCGGCGGCGCAGCAGGCATACAACGATGCGCAGGCGGCATTGCAGGCGGCGCTGGACCGAAGCAACAACGCCCCCAGCGACGGCGCCGTATGGCAGGCCCAGGCGGCGTATACCCAGTCGGTCATCAACGCCGCGAATGCGCAGGCGGCCGCCACGCAGGCGGCGAAGAATGCGCGCGATCAGCAGTTGGCCTACGCGGACTCGCTGCAGCAGTTCGCCCTGGACGCCACCAAGTCTGTGGCGACGCTGAGCGACCTCCGCGACCAGACGGTGAAGTATTACGAGGCCCAGAAGGCGCTCGCCACCGCCTTGTCGGAAGGGGCCGCCACACTGCGCAAGACCGTCAAGGACTACCGTGTCAGCCAACTGGACCCGGAGGACCAGTTCAACGTCCTGCAGAGCGATTTCGCTGCGGCCTATGCCAAGGCGATGGGCTCGAATGGCGATGACCTGACCGCCGTCGCGGACCAGCTCAATGGCATGCTGCAGCCGCTGCTGGAGGCGGCGCAGAGCGCATTCTCGTCGGACACGCAATACCAGTCCTTCATCGCCACGACGTTGGCGCGCGCCGAGGCGGTGGCCGGCCGGATGGATGCGGTCGCGCCGCAGGGCTACGAGCAGCAGAGCATTGACTTGTTGGGGCAGATCGACACCACCCTGGCGGCGCTGGAGAGTTCGGCGCTCAGCGGCGACGAGATCCTGGCCAACGCCATCAACGCAGCCAAGGACGCGACCGTCAACGGGCTGCGCCAGGTCGTGAATGCGTTGACGGGCAAGCCTGTCGCCGCGTTCGCGGCCGGCGGCGATCACGCCGGCGGGTTACGGCTGGTTGGTGAGAATGGTCCCGAACTGGAGGTCACGGGCCCGTCGCGCATCTTCAATGCCCAGCAGACCCAGTCCATCCTCGCCGATAGCCGGGACCAGGGCGAGATGATCGCGGCGCTGCATTCGCTGCTGCGCGAGCAGCAGGCCTTGCGCGAGGAATTGGCAGGGCTGCGTATCGAGGCGCGCGCCGCGGCAAGCAACACCGCCAAGACCGCGCGCCAGTTGGATCGGATCGAGGCGGACGGGCTGCTGGTGCGCACGGAATCCGACGAGCCCCTGGCTGTGGTGGAGGTACAGCAAGCATGAAAGTTATCAAGCCAGTGACCATCGGCCAGGCGCAGCTACTTTCCTCGAACGTGCCGGAGAACGATGCGCCTGCCTATGATCCGAACGTTAACTATGCGCTCGGCTCGGTGGTGCTGTACCAGGGAAACGTCTACCAGTCCGTGCAGGCGCCGAACATGGGCAACCCGCCCAACACCTCGCCGCTGTATTGGTCGCTCACCGGCCCGTCGAACCGATGGGCGATGTTCGACGATCAGGTCAGCACGCGGACCGTGGTGGACAGCCCCCTTACGGTCATCGTGAAGCCCGGCCTGGTGAACAGCCTGGCGCTGCTCGAACTCGATGCTCGACGTCTGGAAGTGACCGGCCGCGACGGCGCTGGCGGCCCGGTGATTTACGAGTTCGAGCGGTCGCTGGAAGGGTCTCTGGTGACAAACTGGTACGAGTATTTCTTTGAGCCGTTTTCGCAGGTCTCGGAAGTGGTGCTGACGGACCTGCCCGCCTACGGCAGTCTCGTCCTGCAGGTGTCCATCATCGCCGCCGGCGCGTCCGTGGCTTGCGGCTCCATGATTTTGGGCTCGGCCTATTTCCTTGGGGAAGCCGAGTATGGCGGCAGCGCTGGCATCCAGGATTTCAGCCGCAAGGACACCTCCGAGACAGGCGTCACGACGTTCCGCGAGCGCCGATACTCGCGTCGTTCGTCACAGCGCCTGTGGGTCGAGACAGGGCGTTTCACCGCCGTGTACCGCCTGCTGTCGAGCCTGCGCGCAACCCCTTGCGTGTATATCGGTGCCGAAAGCGACGACTACGGCCCGCTCACGATCTTCGGCTTCTACCGCGATTTCAGCATCGATATCGCATATCCACTCATGAATTTCTGCAACCTTGAAATCGAGGGGCTTACATAATGAGCATTACCGCACTGCCGACGCCGCCCAGCCGCAGCGACCCGGCGAACTTTCCCGATCGGGCCGACGCGTTCATGGCGGCCTTGCCTCAGTTCGCAACCGAGGCGAACGTCCTGCAGCAGCAGGTCAACGAGGCGGCCTCTGCTGTCGACGCGGATGCGACTGCCGCCGCATCGAGCGCGACCTATGCCGACCAGCGGGCGACGGCGGCCGCAGCGTCGGCCGGGAGCGCGGCACAGTCGGCGACCGCTGCGAGTTCCTGGGAATCCCTCGCGCTGCAGTCTCGGAATCTAGCGAAAGATTGGGCGAGCAAGGAGAGCGGTACTGTGGGCGGCACCGCGTTCCTGTCGGCGTATCAGTACGCGCTGCTGGCGGCCGCCGGCGCCGGATTGCCGCTCTATGCCCTGAATGCCATCCCTACGACGAACCAGGGGCCTATCTTCGTGCCGACGCAGGGCCCGATGGAATGGGACGGTTCGCGCTACGTGGTGTTGCTGCGCGAGCATGGGCAATGCCAATTCCGGTTTGTGAGTGCTCAGTGGTGCTGTCTATACCCGTATAACGGCAATGGCCTGATCATCAATGGGAGACAGTATCGGATTCCAGCGGCCGGGGTCGCCCTGGCGATAGGTGCGCTTGGTGGGGCGGGGTCCTATTTCGTATTTGCGAAAGATGATGGGGCTGGCGAGATCGCCCTGGAGGCAGTGCCTACCGGCTCTATATCTCACGCCACCCACACGGATGGCGTGGAAATTAAGGCCGGCGATCCCTCGCGGACGTTGGTGGGAATGGCCTATCGGAATGCCAGCGCGCAATTCCAGTTCGACAGCAACATCCGGGGCGTAGCGTCATGGCATAACAGATACTACCCCGCTGCCGCGGGGAGTGCGTTTGGCGCTGCCACGATAAACACGTCACCAACTCAAGTCATCAGCCCTACGTATGTTTGGGTATGGGGGGGCGAGAGCGTGTTTCTTGAACTTAACGGAACCGTCTCCAACAACCAGCAAGGATATGGGTGCTCCATATATTTGTACGAAGACAGCACCGCGAAATTTTCTGGGGTATATCACAGTGGAGTTAACGGGCAAGCCGTAGGTGTTTCACTCTGCGTATCGGATCAGCCAAGCGAAGGGATGCACGCAGTTGCTACCTACGTCGCGGTGAATTCCGGCACTACGGGCACTTTCACTATCACTCAGGCCATCATCGCTCGCCCGTAAACGAGGTGTCACCATGGACAAAATCGGACCTTCTTTTGCTTCTGAACTTATCGCGGCCGGATTGGCGGACGCGCCTATCTCGTGGACTGCGGAGGGCGTTAACTATGGAGACACCGCGGGCCTGGACGGTATCACCGTAAGCAATCCGGGCCTTACGCAACAGCAGCGCGATGCCATTGCTGCCGTTCTGGCTGACCACGACCCCACAAAGCCCGCGCCGGTTGTCGTGCCGGCGGAGGTTACCCGCTATCAAGCGCGCCGTGTTCTTGCTGAGCGGGGCCTGCTCTCGCAGGTGCAAGCCTATTTCGATGCCCTGCCCGACACCGACATGAGTAAGCTCGCATGGAACGAGGCGCCTTCCGTGCGGCGCGACAGCGAGGCGCTGATTGCTGCGGCTCACGCGCTGGGCCTGACCGACGAGCAGATCGACCAGATGTTTGTCGAGGCCAGCCAAATTAAATAGCTCGCCATCCACTCAATGAACACCCGCCCGCTGTGGCGGGTTTTTTTCGCCTTGGAGAAAGCATGGCACGGATCTCAGAAAGCGCCGCCGGCGGCCGCAACGTCTTGGCGTTCCTGGACACGATCGCGTATTCGGAGGGGACGGACAACGGACGGCAGGCCACGGATGACGATGGCTACGACGTGCTGGTCGGCGGCGGCACGTTCAACGGCTACGCCGACCATCCCCGCATCGCGGTCAAGACGCAATACGGCCTGACCGACGCCGCCGGCCGCTACCAGATCATGGCAGCCGTGCCCGGCCAGATCCGCACCGACACCTGGGACTGGGCGAGCCGCGCCGCTGGCGTGAGCGACTTCACGCCCATCAGCCAGGACCGCGTGGCGATCTACCTGATCACTCGCCGCGGAGCGCTCGCCGACGTGCTGGCGGGCCGCTTCGATGCGGCCGTCGAGAAATGCCGGAAGGAATGGGCCAGCCTTCCGGGCGCCGGCTACGGCCAGCGGGAACAGCAGCTCGATACCCTGCGGGCGGTCTACACGCGCGCCGGCGGCACGCTGGAGGCGTAATGGACGACTTCAAGATGTGGCTGATCACTGGCGGCGGCGCTGCGGCCGCCTTCGGCATCGGCAAATGGGTGCTACCGATGCTGAGCCGCATGCTGGACAACGCGTTGGCCAGCGTCACCGCCGGCGGCGAAACGCTCGCCAACGTCCGGTCGGAGCGCGACCAGCTCCGCGCGCTGCTTTCCGATCTGCGCGAGAAGTACGACGCGATGTTCCGCGAGTGGGCGGAGATGAAGGCGCGGGTCGGTTTGATGGAATACCAACTGGAAGAGGCGCAGGCGCAGATCGCCGAGCTGAAGGGGATCCCTCCCCAACCCAAAGGAGAATCGCATGCCTGAGAAAATCCGCCGGTGGTGCGAATGCCGGCAAGACCGCCTGACGGCCATAGCCGCGCAGATCAAGCTGTGGACGCTCTTTTTCTTCCTGGTGGGCGTGGGCTCCGGCTTCGGCGCGCTATGGATGCGGCAGTTGATGCAGCCGGAAATTGACCGTCTCCAGTCGGCCAATACCGACCTGATCGCCGTCATCAACAACCGTCTGCCGCCGCTCGTCGGCAAGGTCGACCAGGCCGCCGGCCAGCTTGACCAGGCCAGCGAGAAACTGGACCAGGCTGCGAGTGCGGCCACGCGCGCGTCGCGCACCGCGAGCCAGGCGGCAGCGACGGCCAATGGCGCCGCGGTGAACGCCGCCCGCGCGAACATCCGTCCTGGGCCGGCCTCGGCGCCGCCGGCGCCTGCACGGCCCTCCCACAAGAAGGGCGACGTCCCCGAATGGCTGAACACCCCATGAGCATCCTGGACGCAATCAAGGCCGCTGTGGGCGGCACCGGATCGATGTGGGCCGCTGCTGGCGGCGCTGCGCTGGTCGGATCGCTGGCGGCCGGCGGCTGGTGGCTGCATCACAGCGGCTACGAGGCCGGCCGCGCCCAGGCGCTTCTTGAGGCCCAGGCGGCCGCGCAGAAGCTATCCGAGCAATACCGTGCGCAAGAAGCGGCCGTCCAACAAACCGTAGAGGCGAACTATGCGAAATACCGTGGGCAAATCCTGGCTACACAAGCTGCTGCTGATGGCCGGTATGCTGATGCTGTTGCAGGGCTGCGCCGGCAGATCGATGAACTGCGCACCCGTCGCGCCGCCCCGAATCCCCAGCCCGCAAGCCGAACTGATGCAGCCGCCGGCCCTGACATCCTCACAGTTATTGGAGAGTGCACAGGGCGATATGATCAGGTGGTCCGATATGCTGCGGGACTCGCCGACCAAGTGAACGGCCTACAGGGCTACGTCCGCGCGATGGGCGCCGGCATGAAATAATCCTAGGGCGAGGCCCGGCGCACTATCTCAGCGTGCCGCCGAGCTTCGCGCAATCGATGGTCTCGCCCTCGTCCAGGCGATAGTTGCCATATGCCACGGGCCGCGGTGGCGTCAGTGCAATTCAGCGTACCGATCTTACAGAAAAAAGCCACGACCGAAGTCGCGGCATCAAGGTGCGTCCGCATGCGGTTGTACACGCGCTGCAATTTGGTCACATCCACGCTGTGAACCCTAGCAGCGGCGTACCCCGAATCAAAGCTGTCCGGTTACACCTTGTCAGAGCCAAATTTGTCTGACGCTAGATACATACTCTACTCCCAGGCGGCCGCGGTGCAGGGCTCGCGAAGTATTGCATACGTAATGTTACGTGTTTACGATTCCCAAGTAACGATGTTGCTCTTTTTCGGTCGAGGGCTGGACGGTGAGGCCCTACACTCACTCCTGTTGTCGCAAACTTACGGCCATTGGCATGCCCAGACTCACAGAAACTGGCAGGCTCGTGCTGCTTGCCGAAGACGAACCGTTGGTAGCTGCCGTGATTGCTGAGTTGCTCTCTGACTTGGGATATCTGCCGGTGGTTGCAGCGACCGGCCCAGAAGCCATCGCGGCGGTCAGATCGGATCGTGAATTCGATCTGGTGGTCACAGATTTCTCCATGCCAGGTGCCACTGGTAGGGAAGTCGTTGCTGCTGTCCGCGATCGATACCCTACACTTCCGGTCCTTTACGTCACGGGCTATGACGCCGCCGACGTGCTCGCCGACGTCCACCGCGATGCGCACCTTCAGATCCTACAAAAGCCATTCGGGGCAGAAGGCCTAAAAGAGGCCATCACCGCCCTCGCAATGTAGCTCGCGCCGGTCCGCTATGAAGTGCTGCTGCCGAGCGCGGTGGGATAGTTGTGGAACTAAAGGCCTTTGCCTTTGAAATAATCCTGCACCGCATTGGCTGAATTACCCACCTTCGCTACCGCCTTCGTCAAAACTTCCTTGCTCACGCCCAGCGCCTGGGTCCAGTATCGGACCTCGTGTTCCTCGGACAGGCTGATGCGGGAGCGGTCCTGGGCGCCGCGGTTCTTCAGGTCGTCTACCATGATGGCCTCTTCAGCAATGTGACGTCCCCAGGAAGCAAACGTCAGTCCCGGCACGCACACTGCGGCCGGTCA
Source organism: Bordetella genomosp. 10 (assembly GCF_002261225.1). Lineage (NCBI taxonomy): Bacteria > Pseudomonadati > Pseudomonadota > Betaproteobacteria > Burkholderiales > Alcaligenaceae > Bordetella > Bordetella genomosp. 10. The sequence continues at coordinate 2,624,388 of NZ_NEVM01000005.1, read as the reverse complement.
CCCCACGTCATGCCGTCATGCCGCTGATGCGTCGGCGCCGGCCGGCTGGGGTTGAGGCGGCAACCTTGGCGAGGGCATCCTGAGCCTTCGCCATGGCCTCGATCGCCGCGCGCGCGGCGGCAGACGCGGCGGAGTTCAGCGCATCGACGGCGGCGTTCGGGCCGGGTTGGATTGTCACTGGACGGGCGGTGCAACCGTTGGTGTTCTTCGAAACGGGATATGTAATCGGTTGATGTTGCCCGGCGGAATCTTTAGGCTGCAATACCGTTAAAACTCAACGGGTTGCAGCGATGTGTTCCATTAACTTCGAAGCATACCAGCGTTTTGTCAGTCGTCATCAGCGGAAATTCGGGAAAATCTCTGGAGCCACGAAGGGCGAACACCGCCCGGAAGACGTGTCTAGCCAAGCACTTCTAATCGCGATTGAGATGGCTGAGAAATCCGGCATAGCGCCAGATTTCGACGATCCTGAGTTCCAGGATCGCCTCTTCAGGCATCTGTACCAACATCTTGTCGAATACACCGAAAAGATAGTCCGCGGTGCGGTGAGACTCGACAAGCCAATCGACGGCGAGGAGATCAGCGCTGAAGATCACCCGGCGATGCGCCGTCGAGTCGATGCCGGAAACGAGCCCGCTGACCCACTGGCTCAACTTTTGGCCAAGGAGGCCGCATCCGTTTCTGTGACCGTTACGCCGCATGAGTCCAGGGCTGCGGCATATCTCCATCTGCTTGAACGCTGTGGCAATAGTATGCGTGTCGCCGCAGCCGCGCTTCGTATCTCGCTATCGTATTGCTACTTCCGCTTCAATGAGGCGAAGGCCGCGGTCATCGTGCAGGAGAACCTGCAACCCATTATCGGCGATGTATCCTTTTTGCCGGGGCCATGGCGGCCGTTCAAGCTGGTCATGCCGGAACGGTGGCTTCAGCTTTCACTTGATCTGGATGTCGGCTCTCTTTGCTAGGCCGAGGCGCAGCACATCAAGGCCAGGATCATCCAGATTTGCTTCGGGCTCTTCTCTGTGGAGGGAGGCGGCAAGTAACCTCTAGAATTTGTAGCTACAAAAACTTCTTGCGGACCGAAATTTCCGTAACTACAATAAATCCATGGAAATTACATTCGACCCTGCCAAGGACGCCATCAACCAGCGCAAGCATGGGGTGTCGCTAGCCAAGGCCGAGGAATTCGAATGGGATGGGGCTCTCGCTGAAGAGGACGCGCGTTGTGATTATGGCGAGTGCCGCATGATCGCTATCGGCTACATCGGGCTGCGCCTGCATGTGGCGGTCTATGTAGACCGTGACGATGCGCGCCGAATTCTCAGTCTGAGGAAGGCAAATTCACGGGAGATCAAACGCTATGCCAAAGCTTAAGCCGGGGACGATTATCCCCACGCCGGAAGAAGACGCGGAGATCCAGCGCGGCATCGACGCGGATCCCGATACCTACGAATTGGGCGAGGCCGAATTCAAGCGATTGAAGCGGGTAGGGCGCCCGCGCGCGGAGCGTCCCAAAGTCCAACTGACGGTTCGCTACGACCAGGACGTGGTAGACGCCTTCAAGGCTGAAGGGCCTGGCTGGCAATCGCGCATGAACGATGCGCTGCGGGACTGGCTGAAGGAGCACCGAGCGTAAGCATGAAAAAGCCCGCGCGGGGCGGGCTGGATTGATCATTTCGCAAGGTCAGTTATCTCGGCCTCTTTAATGAGGCTTTTCTTGATCCCGTCCATCAGCACATAAGGCTGAAGAAGTGGGTTGACGAAGCGGAACCGGTAACGCCTGGCGCTGCCAGTTCGGAGAAGAACTGGGCCACGGATTTCTTCGCAAAATTTGTTCAAGTGCTGCGCGAACGCGGGGATGTCATAAGTCTTCTGCATGATGTGACTTAAGGGACCGCGTACGTCAGATGCAGCAAATGAACCGAGACCGTCAGCCTTGGCCAAGGCGCACGCCAATAGGACTTGTGGGTAAAGATTATCCTGAGGGCTCGTGGTGGCCTTGTGGTACGAGCTAATGATACTCTGCTGGGCCTTTGCGAGTGCGCCGTCAATAGCAGTCCTAACGTCCTGTGCCGTAATTTCAGTCCGCCCCGTTAGAACCACTCGTTGTGCAGCATAGAGCGCCAGGAGATGGGTATAGTGAGGAAGACCCTGCGACAGAATTGCGATCTTGTCGCGAGCCTCAGGTGTTATTGTCATTCCCGCTTGCCCGAGGCCCTTGTCGATGATTTCGTACAATTCTGCAGGCGACATGCGCGGCATCCGGATCTGCACGAGCGCGCGCTCTACTGACTGGTGCTCTTGTATTAGCGCATCGACAGAGTCGGCCACACCTACGAGTAGCACTGTTGTAGGAACTGCGTGATCAGACAAGGTTTTGATCGTGTCGGCCAGTAAAGCGGTTACAGAGTGATCCTCTAGCCGATCCAGCTCGTCAATCACTACCAGAATCCCAGGCATACGAGCCAATAAGTATCGAATGTCATCCGGCGTGACAACCGCTGGGAGATGGTTCGCCAACGAGTCAACAGTAAAAGACGGCTCCCCTGTAAATCCTACGGGTGCTTTTCCATGGGTAACCGGTATTTCACGAAATATCTTTTGCCATAGTGTCGTGAATGTCATCTGCGGATCGCAGTTGATTGACGCGACGTATTGCGCGCCACTACTGCGCACGGCTGCGGAAATAACCCTGGCGAGAGACGTCTTTCCCACGCCACGCTCGCCGAAAAGTATCGCGTGTTGACCTTTTTGGCTTACCGCGTTCATTACGTCAAGCAACTGAGACATCCGACCCGAGAAAAGCGTTTGTTGATCGATCGGGGCGCTAGGGCTGAAGACGGAAGCAAGCTTCGAGTGGACTGCAAATTTATCCATCAGATGCTCATAATATGGGCCGACAAGATATAAGTATGATGCTGAATGATAAAAATATCCACTCAACCGCTGCTCATTCGTCCTAGCGAGTAGCTTTACAACAACCCCGCCTCCGCCCTCTTGCGCAGGCCGAACCCCTCACAGCTTCACCCCCGCCCCAGACGACTCGGCCGAGAACGCGGACGGAGACGTCGGCCTCTAGGGAGATGACCAAGCGATAGCGGCAGGCAAGGTCAGGGTAAGGGGGGGCGGCCGAACCTGAGATCGTCGTGAAGACCCGGACGATAGACACGTCATGACAAACCTTCAAGCCGATCATCCACAACAAGGCGGGGCCGCGAGGTGCGGGTGGAAGCCGCCGGGGAAGTGATTCGGTTTGGTGGGAATCTTGGAGGCCTCTACAAAACTGGCGACCCGTAGTTTTTGGGAGCGGCGGCGTTTTCCCGTGGGCCAAAATTTGGGACAAACGCCGCCAAATAGCGCTAATTAGATTCAGCCATCTCCTAAGAAAAGTGGTGTAAATTGGCGCAAAATCGTCTATAAACAAATTCGATTCCTGTCGGGCGCGCCAGAATCAATGACTCAGGCGTGGCGTGCGATCGTCGCATGGCAACGACGCGACGTCGGCCGGGGCGATGCGGCGCCCCTTGCGTTCGAACGGATCGACGCCCAGCACGCCTTCCATCTGCTGTATCCGCCGGCTGATCGCCGAGGGTTCAATGCCCGACGCGTCCGCAGCGCCGCGCACCGTGCCGCACCGATTCCCTCGATGGCCATCCGTGCCGGCCACGATCTCCAAGGTTCGCGTGCGGCGCACACCGACCTGTCGGGGAACGAGATCATGGGTAATTTGGTGCTGCTGCTGCTCGGTGTCGATTACTTGAAGACGCGCATCACGGCGCTTCGCGCCGCGGGTTGGGTTTTTCTCATCTGCGGCGTCGTCGTGTTCGTCGATGCGCTGGACTCCGCGTTGTATTTCCCCCTGAATTTCTTCGCCACGCTGTTCGTGATCGACGGCCTGGCTACCCTGGTCATCGCAAAATCAGGCGTCGGCGGCCAGAAGGTCCTGCGCTACGTCAAAGGCTTCCTCGTGCTGGCCGCGGGTCTTCTCATTCTGGCGGGCCATCACCATGGGCACTTCGCGCTCTCGATGATCTTCGGCCTGGTGTTTCTCGCCGACGGGCTGTTGCAATGCATCGCCGCTTACGTCGTGCGCTATGCGCGATGGCGCTACGTCTTTGCCTCCGGCGTGGTCGAGTGCCTGCTCGCCGTCTTTTTCTTTCAGCCGTATCCGACCCACTATGTGGGCACCGTTCCGTATTGTCTGGGACTCTTTCTGGCTTTCGCGGGCTTGAAACTTCTGTCGTTGGCTCGGCGCGTGCGCGACATGCAATCCAATCCGGCGCTGAGCGAGAATGCTCGCGCCGGTTTCATGCCGGCCCAAGCCGATAACCGCACGCCTACCACCTTCGATGGTCCGCCGCTGACATCCGAGCGCGCCTTGACCGTACACGTTTGGACCCCGTCGGGGTCGGCCAAACGGGAAACGCGAAATTATCCCGTCATTGACCGCTACATTGCCGCGGTCGACGTCAATGGCGTCGTGTCCACGGGCCATGCGGCCTTGGAGTCACCGGAGGGGATCTACATCAGCCTCTATCCGGCCCAGGAAATCGACCGCTCGCCAGAACAGTTCGGCGCGCTGCTGCGTGCGACGCCGGAAAACAATATCCCGGGCGTCTATCAGCCGGACTACCTGACGGAATCCAAGGCGTGGTGTCCGTCTACGGTACAAGTGCGAATCCGGAACTATGACGCGGCCAAGCTGCGGGAATTCTGGAATGAATACCGCAAGACCGAAATCTATAACCTGACCTACCGTAATTGCTCCAGCTCGGTCTCGGCCGCGCTGGAAGCGGCGCTGGACGGCGCCGTGTGCAGATTGCACGACGCGAATACGAGCTGGCGGGTGCTGCTGCGCCTTTTGGTGACACCGGAGTTGTGGGTGGCTTCGCAGATCCGCAAGCGGGCGTTGACGATGGCGTGGACGCCCGGATTGACCCTGGACTATGCGCGCGCGCTGAGCATGCTGGCGGACCCCCGTCCATTCGGCTGGTGGACCATGCTGCAGGCGGCGATTCGGGAAATCGCCGCGCTGCGCGCCAAATGGCGCGAACAGGACCGTGAAGCGGTGGCGCGCAAATCGACGGCCTGACGGAAGACGCGACACGCCGGTTCGATCCGGCAGGGGGATAGCAACGCCCCGCGCGGCGGCGTTGGTCCCCTGATGTGTTATATAGATATAATCAAAAATAGTATTAATTCTCATTATAGATTCCTAGATTCACTCGCCGGCAGGCTTTTTCGTGTCCGATCTTCCTCCCATCGATCCCGAGGGCGCGCATTCCCTCTATGCCGATCATCACGCATGGTTGTATGGTTGGCTGCGTCGAAAAGTGGGCTGCGCCGCTGCCGCGGCGGACCTTGCGCATGATTCATACGTGCGGCTGCTGGCGGCGCGCCGCATGCCGGCGCCGGATCAGTCGCGCGCCTATCTGATGCAGATCGCGAAGGGCCTGGTCATCGACCAGTCGCGCCGCCGGGAGATCGAGGCCGCGTTCCTGGAAACGCTGTCCGTGTTGCCGGAAGAGCTGTGGCCCTCGCCGGAAAGCCGCGCCATCGTGCTGGAGACACTGGAGAAAATCGATGCGGTCCTGTATGCCCTGCCGTCCAAGGTGCGGGAGACCTTCCTGCTGTCCCGCTTCGACGGGCTTACCTACGCGGAGATCGCCGCGCGCCTGCATGTGTCCGTGGCCAGCGTGCGGAAATACATGGTAAAGGCCGTGTACGCGTGCCTGCCCCTGGTCGCCGAATGACCCGGGCCAAGGTGGGCGGCGGCGCCGGCCCGGACGCCGCCGTCGTCGAGCAGGCCGTCGCCTGGCTGGTGACGCTGTGGTCGGGCGATGCCGGGCAGGAGGAACGGGCCGCGTGCGAGCGCTGGCGCCGCGCCGATCCCACGCACGAGGCGGCCTGGCAACACGTGCAGGCGCTGGACCGGCATTTCTCGACGCTGCCGCCCGAACTGGCCGGGCCCGCCTTGCGCGGCGGCGCGCGCCTGCGTCAACGGCGTCGCGCGCTGCGCTACACGCTGATGCTGGCGGGCGGCGCGGGCGTGCTTGCCCTGGCCGCGCGAGAAGGCGCTCCATGGTTCAGGCAGGGAACCGAATACCGGGTCGCCACCAGCGAATCGCGGGCCATCGTGCTGGACGACGGCAGCCGCGTCGCCATGAACACCGCCACGGAGCTGGAGGTGCGCTTCACCGCGCTCGAACGGCGGCTGGTGCTGCGCGCGGGCGAGGTCTTCATCGCGACTCACCCTGAAGCCAGGCCGTCCCCGCGTCCCTTCCTGGTGGAGACCCCGCGCGGGACCGTCCAGGCGCTCGGCACCCGCTTCCTGGTGCGCGAATCCCGCTCGCATTCGCGCGTGGCGGTGTACGAGGGCGCGGTCGCCATCCAGCCGTCCCGCGCCGTCCGCCCGACCCGCCTCGACGCCGGCCGGCAGGCATCGTTCACGTCCGACGTCGTCGCCGACGCCACCGCCGCCAATCCGGACGCCTACGCCTGGACGCATGGCCAGTTGATCGTCGAACGCATGCGGCTGGGCGATTTCCTGAAGGAATTGGGCCGGTACCGTGCCGGCTGGGTGCGTTGCGACCCCGCGGTCAGGAACCTGCTGGTGTCCGGCGTCTTTCCCCTGCCGGACACGACGCGCGTACTGAACGCCCTGGAGCACTCCCTGCCCGTGCGGGTGCATTACTGGAGCCGCTATTGGGTGTCGGTCGTGCCGGCGTGAGAGGCGTCACGGCCGGCCCCGCTGCATCCAGGCCGCGCCGACGAAGAAATTTTCCAGAATTTTTCAGGGAAAAATCGGATTTGGAGTAACACTTTTCCGTTTTCGTCCGGGATATCAGATAGGAACACGCTGTTTACCCGGAATCGAGAAAGGAAAGATCGATGAAATACCCGTCTGGAGCACGGCCCGCGGCGTTCTGCTGCGTCGTCGCTACCGCCATGGGGCTGCTGGCGCCTGTCGCCTCCACCGCGGCGCCCGCCGTGGCGACCGCCCGGCACTACGACATCAACGGCGGCACGCTGGACCAGGTGCTGAACCGCTACGCCAGCGCGACAGGCGTGCTGTTGACCATCGACAGCACCCTGACGGCCGGCCGCTCCAGCCCGGGGCTGCATGGAGACTATGCGCCCGACGCCGGCTTTGCCGCCATCCTCGCCGGCAGCGGCCTGCAGGTCGTCAACGACGGCAGCGGCTACCGGCTGGTGAAACAGCGGGCCGGCGTGGCGGCCGGCGCGGCCTCGACGGCGGGCGCGGGCGCCAGCACGCTGCCCACGGTCAACGTCGTCGGCAGCGATGTCGCTCCGATGCAGACGCGCGAACTGCCGTCCTACAAGTTCACCTCGCCCCTGATCGATACGCCGCGCTCGGTCACCGTCATCCCGCAGGAGGTGATCAAGCAGCAGAACATCACCAGCTTCACCGATGCCCTGCGCACGGTGCCCGGCATCTCCTTCCTGGGCGGCGACGCCGCCGCGAACCCGTCGGCGGACCGGCCGGTCATCCGCGGCTTCGAGTCGCGCAACTCGATTTTCGTCGACGGCATGCGCGATTCGGGCCTGCAGAACCGGGAAACCTTCGACATCGATTCCATCAGCGTGATCAAGGGGCCGGATTCCGTCTACGCGGGCCGCGGCGCGGTCGGCGGCAGCATCGATATCAAGACGAAAACCCCGGTCGACGACGATTTCATCCGCGGCAGCGTCGGGCTGGGCACCGACAGCTATCGGCGCGCCACCCTGGACCTGAACCAGCGTTTGAACGACTCGACGGCGTTTCGCCTGAACGCGATGGGCCACGATGCCGACCAGGCCGGCCGCTCCGACGTCTACAGCAAGCGGTGGGGCGTGGCCCCGTCCATCGTGTTCGGGCTGCACAGCCCCACCACGGTCACGCTCAGCTACTACCACCTGAATACCTCGGACATGCCCGACTTCAGCGTGCCGTTCCGCTCCACCAGCGGCCCTCCGGCCAGCGTCGGCCGGGACAAGTTCTTCGGCCTGAACGCGCGGGACTTCCGCCATACGCAGAACGACACGGGCGAAATCCGCATCGACCACGTCTTCAACGACAACTGGAAGGTGCGCAACACGACGATGTTCGGCCGCGCCACGCTGGACTACATCGGCACCAACCCGCAGTTCAAGAGCGGCAGCACCGACACCCTGCTGCTGGAAGCCAAGAGCGGCAAGTACGCCACCGACAGCATCGCGAACCAGACCGAATTGAACGGCAAGTTCGACTTGCTGGGCATGCGGCACACGCTCACCACCGGCGTGGAGTTCAGCCACGAGCGGGATCTCTACGAGGGCTACCTCGTCACGGACTCGGCGGGCAACAACATCCGCAGCGGCGGACCGTGCTCGATCGCCTACAACTGCACCTCGATCAACGGCGGGTGGGATCCGGCCAACCCCTGGACCGGCCATACGCAGCTCAATGGCGACATGGGATTCCCGGGACCCGCCACCCGCACGCGCACCGATATCGCCTCCCTGTACCTGTTCGACAGCGTGGACCTGTCCGAGCGCTGGGTGTTCAACGCCGGCGCGCGCGTGGACCACTACGACGTGCGGGCGCGGCAGGAGGGCGTGCCTAACCTGTCGAACACCTCGACCCTGTTCAGCTATCAGGCCGGCCTGGTGTTCAAGCCGGTTCGCAACCTGAGCCTCTACACCTCGTACGGCACGTCGGCCAACCCGCCGGGCGCGAATTCCGGCCTGGGCGGCGGCAATGACCAGCTCACCGTGACGAACCAGGACCTGTCGCCCGAGCGTTCGCGCAATATCGAAGTGGGCGCCAAGTGGGACGTGCTGGACGAGCGCCTGTCGCTGACCACGGCGGTCTTCCAGACGGACAAGACCAATGCGCGGGTCAGCGACGGGCTGGGCGGCACCGTCAATGCCGGCGCGCAGCGCGTGCGCGGCGTGGAATTCGGCTTCGCCGGAAACCTGACGAACAAGTGGAGCGTGTTCGGCGGCTATTCCTACCTGAACGCGGTCACGCGCGACGCGGGTCCGGGCAGCCCCACCTTGTCCGGCCTGCCGATGGTGCAGGTGCCCAAGCACAACTTCACGCTGTGGACGAGCTACGACGTGCTGCCCCAGGTGAAGGTGGGCGCCGGCGCGACGGTGTCCAGCCTGCAATATGCGTCGGTATCGGCGACCACCCGCAAGTGGACGCCGGGCTATACGCGCATCGACGCGGCCGCCACGTGGGAAGTGTCGAAAGCGGTGGAATTGCAGTTGAACGTCTACAACATCTTCGACCGCAAGTACTACGCCAGCTCGTACCCCATCTACGCGACGTGGGGCCCCGGCCGTTCCGCCATGCTGACGCTGAATTTCTACCATTGAGCCATCGGGGGTAGCGCGCCGCGATCGAGGCCTTGCGCCATCGATTTGCGGCGATCCTGGCGCCTATTCCCTGTCTATTGGCGTCAAGTGGCGTTAATTGCTACAATACCGACCCGATTTCGGTCGGTATTGCCGGGCCGCGCGCCTCTGTCTTGGCTCCCGCCGTTTTGCCTCCATCCGCGAACGCGAACGGCATGCCGGCCCAGGCGCTGCGCCCTCATCCGCCCTCCTGGGGCGGCGGCGTTCTCCGCGCCTTGCCGGCTTCCCGACCTATCGGTAAATCCATCGGCGGCACCCGGCCCTGTTCCAGGGCCCGGCGTGCTTTTGCCCGCATGAAAAGCCATCCGTGACCAGCAGGGCCTCGCGCCCAGGGAGATCCACAGCCCGTGACCGTGTTATTCAGCAAACCCGTGAAGAAGACCTTGCTTGCCCTGTCGCTGTCGGCGGCATTCGCCGGCGCCGCGCACGCGGAAACCGCCGTCACCCTGTACGGCGTCGTCGATATCGGCGTCGGCTACGAACGCATCCGGGGCGAGGGCTTTCACGCCAGCCGCGTCGGTGAAGTCCATGGCGTCGAAAGCGGTTCGCGCGTCGGCCTGCGCGGCGTGGAAGACCTGGGCGACGGCTGGTCGGTCGTTTTCAAGGTAGAGAACGGCTTCGCGCCGACCGACGGCCAACGGCAGCAGGGCAGCCGCCTGTTCGGCCGCCAATCGACGCTGGGCCTGAATTCCGAGACATGGGGCCGCTTCGAATTCGGCCGCCAGGTCAACATGGCGTCCGAACTGTTCGCCCTGGTCGACCCGTTCTACACCAGCTATAACGCGGCCAACCTGGGAACCACGCTGGGCGCGGCGAATACGATGCGCCTGGACAACCTGGCGATGTATCACAGCCCGGTCATGGGCGGTTTCCAGTTCGGCGTCGGCTACTCCTTCAACGCCGACGACACGCTGGACGACGGCTCCGGCAAATTCTCCACGCCGGACAACAACCGCGCCGTGACGGCCGGCCTGTCCTACACCAATGGCCCGCTGTTCCTGGCGGCGTCCTATGACCGCCTGAAAGGCAGCGCCGCCGCGCCGGGTGGCCAGTCCCGCGCCACGCTGCAGGAGTACGCCATCGGCGGCACGTACGACTTCGAGGTCGTGAAGGTTGCGGCATCCGTCGGCCAGACCCTGGACGGCTGGTTCGCCGGCCAGACGCTGGGCGTCATGCCCGGCGGCAGCGACCGGGACTTCGGCTACTTCAAGCTGGCCGATGGCTTTCGCGCCACGTCGACCATGGTGGGCCTGACGGTGCCCGTGGGCAGCGCCACGTCGGTCTTCAGCTCATGGCAGCGCGCCGATCCGAACAACGGCAAGCTCACCGGCGGCGCCAAGACCTTCAACGTCTACGCCATCGGCGCCCTGCACAACCTGTCCAAGCGGACCAGCGTCTACGCCTATGCGTCCTACGGCGACAACTACGCCTTCCACGACGGCGTCACCGACACCGCCGTGGTCACGGGCATACGCCATCAGTTCTGATTGACGGGCGATCGTCCCGGAAGCGCGGATTCCGCGCGATGCCGAGCGGATCCGGCATCGCGCGGCCGCCCGCGGCCCGCGCCGCAAGCTCATCCGTACCGGCGCCGCGCCGTGGCCATGACCGCGAGACGGTATATTCGTCTTGAATGCCGAACGCCCATCTTTCAGCAGGCCGAACCCGACGCCTGGAATGGCGCGGCATTTTCCCGTATCGGCAGGCCCCCAGAGGAATGACCATGTCCACCGAAACCCGCGCGGCCGGCGCGCTCGAATCCCTGAGCGCGGAAGACCTGAGCAGCCTGAAGCTGGCGCGCGACATCCTCGAGCATCCGAGTCTTACCGCGCGTTTGTCCAACTACGTCGGCAAGCCCATCGAGTACGCCCTGGACATGTTGCCGGCCAAGGCCGGCGGCCTGATCACCGAGGCCACCCACAAGGCGATACACGCCGCGCTCAAGGCGGCATTGCTGACCATGGGCAAGGGCGGCGGCGAGGCGGCCGAGCCCGCGCCGGCCGCCTCGAAGTGGCTGCACAAGGCGGGCGCCGCGGTCAGCGGCGGCGTGGGCGGCTTTTTCGGCCTGGCGGCGGTCACCGTCGAACTGCCCATATCCGTCACCATCATGATGCGGGCCATTGCCGACGTGGCGCGCGGCGAGGGCGCGGACCTGAACGACGTGACCACGCAACTGGATTGCGTGCAGGTGCTCGGGCTGGGCGGCCGCGCCAAGTCCGACGACGCCGCCGAGGTGGGCTACTTCGCCGCCCGCGAGGCCATGGCCAAGGCGGCGGTCGACGCCTCGTCCTTCCTGGCGGCGGGCGGCAAGCTGGGGGGCGCCGCCGCGCCGCCCCTGGTGCGCCTGATCAATGTGGTGGCCGGCCGTTTCGGCGTCCAGGTCACGGAAAAGGTGGCCGCCCAGGCGGTGCCCGTGATCGGCGCGGCCGCGGGGGCCTTGATCAATACCGCCTTCACCAACCATTACCAGCAAATGGCGCGGGGGCACTTCACGGTGCGGCGCCTGGAAGGCAAGTACGGCAAGGAGGCGGTCGAGGCCGCCTACCAGCGGCTGGCCGAGGCCTCGGAATAGTCTGCTTGTGTCCCGGCGCATCCCGGGCATACTCGAATCTTTTTCCCCACTCGCCTTTCCCCGATTTACCTGACTCATGCTGGCGCGCATCCGCGCGCCATGCCGCTCGCAATCAATTCCACGGTGCCAACCAACGCATGCAGCACGAACGATCTTCCTCCCCGGAAACCTCCGCGGATTCCGCCGGCCAGGCCGGACAGGACCCGTACCGTTATCTCGAATCCCTGGACAGTCCCGCCGTCGAAAAGTGGGTGACGGCGCAGAATCGGCGCACCCTCGACGCTTTCGGCAAGGGGCCGGAATTCGACGCCATGGTGGAGCGCCTGACGGCGCTTTACGATTCGGAGGACCGCATCGTCACGTGCTCGCGCTGCGGCGACTGGGGCTACAACACGTGGACCGACGCCGATCATCCGCTGGGGCTGGTGCGCCGCACGCCCTGGCAGGCATGGCTGGATCGCTCCCCGGTGTGGGAAACCGTGCTCGACGTCGACGCCCTGGACCTGAACCGCAACGCGGAGGACGGCGAGGACGAAACGCGCTGGACGCTGCAGGACTTCGAGCTGCGCCATCCCGACTACACCCGCGCGCTGGTCAGCCTGTCGCCGGACGGCGCGGATGCCTGCATCGTCATGGAGTTCGACGTCGAGGCGCGCTGCTTCGTGGAGGATGGCTTCGAGATCCTGGACGAGGGCCAGCATTCCATCGGCTGGATAGACGGGGATACGGTCTATGTCGGTTGGGACGACAGCGCCGCGCACGAGGAGCCCGCGCTGACGAACGCCGGCAACCCCCGCCAGATCCGCAAGTGGCGGCGCGGCACGCCGCTGGAAACGGCGCCCGTCGAGTTCGAATGCGCGCAGTCGGATATCTCCGTCAACGTCTGGTACGACTATATCCAGCGGCGTCACCTGGCGGCGCGGGCGACGGCGTTCTTCCGCACGGACTGGTACTGGCTGGACGAGGCCGCGGGGCAATGGCGGCAATACGACGTGCCCGCGGACGCGGAGATCGACGAATGGCAGGGGTGGCTGTTCATCACGCTGCGCGCGGATTGGCGCGTGGGCGGGCAATCGCATCCCACCGGCTGCCTGCTGGCCATCCGGCGCGAGGCCTTCCTCGCCGGCGGGCGCGATTTCGACGTGCTGTTCACGCCGGGTCCCCGCCGCGTGCTGGACGACCTGGACTTCACCCGGCATTGGGTGCTCGTGGCCGAGCGCGAGGACAGCGTGCCGCGCCTGACGCTGTGGCGCCTGCCGGCGGGCGAGGGTGGCGATTGGACGCCGCGTCCGTACCCGCTGCCGCCGGAGAGCGAGGTTTCTCTGGAGTCGGTGGACGCCGAACGCGACGACACGGTGTTGATCCACGTCGACCATTTCCTGGTGCCGCCGTCCCTGTATTACGCGGATCTGGGCGATGCGGGGGGCGGCGCCGCGGACTGGCGGCTGCTGTCGCAGATGCCGCCGAAGTTCGACGTGGCCGGCATGTCGGCGCAGTTGCGCTACGCGGCCGCGCCGGACGGCGTGTCGATTCCCTATTGGGTCATCGGCCGCCTGCCCGCGCCCGGTGACGCGCCGCTGCCCTGCCAGCTATACGGCTATGGCGGTTTCGAGGAAGCGCTCGACGCGCCGGCCTACTCCGCGACGACGGGCATGACCTGGCTGGAGCGCGGCGGCGTCTACGCCATTGCCTGCATACGCGGCGGCGGCGAGTTCGGCCCGGCCTGGCACCAGGCCGCCGTGCGCGAGAAACGGCAGGTCGCGTTCGACGATTTCATCGCGGTGGCGCGGGCGCTGGTCGACACCGGCGTCACCACGCCGCGGCAGTTGTCCATCAGCGGGGCCAGCAATGGCGGCCTGCTGACCGCGGCCTGCATGGTGCAGCGGCCGGGCCTGTTCGGCGCGGTGCTGTCCGACGTGCCGGTATTGGACATGGCGCGCTTTCACAAGCTGCTGCAAGGGGCGACCTGGACGGAGGAATACGGCGACCCGGACGACGCCCGGGTCCTGCCCGCCCTGCTGGCCTATTCGCCGTACCACCGGATGCGCGCCGACGTGGACTATCCGCCCGTGCTGTTCAGCGCCTCGGCCAGCGACGACCGCGTGCATCCCGGCCATGCGCGCAAAATGGCGGCGAAGATGCAGGCGCAGGGGCACGAGGACGTGTGGTATCTGGAACGCCGCGAAGGCGGCCATGGCGCGGGCGTCGACGCGCGCACCATGGCCAGGACGGCGGCGCTGGAGGCCGGGTTTCTCTGGGCGAAGACGAATCCCTAGTCTCGGCGGGGACACGAGACTGGTCCCAGGACGCGCCGGCGGCCATTCCGCGCCGGCGCCTATTCCTGCCGCGTGCGGTCTTGCGCTGCCTGCGGCGCCAGATGCGCGGGCAGGGCGATGGGCAGGTCCAGCAGGAACCCCGCCAGCGACTTCCCGTGCGAGTCCAGGTTCAGGGAGTCGTTGACCCCGCCATCCAGCACGTGGTCGATGACGAAGTTCATGGCGTACAGCCGCGGCAGCAGGTGCCGGGTGATGGTCCCGGGCTGGCGATGCGCGTAGACCGCGCGCACCGCCTCCGGCGTCACCTGTTCGACCAGGATGTCGTAATACTCCGGCCGGTAGGCAATGACGCTGATGTTGCATCGATCGCCCTTGTCGCCGGTGCGGCCATGGGCGATGTCATAGAGCCGGACCGCCACGGTGGCGGCGCCGGGAACAGGCGTGGTGGCGGAAGCGTTCATGGGAGGATCTCGTAGGACGCCTGGACCAGGTCGCGGTCGATATAGCCGGAGCGGGTTTCCAGGCGCGGCCGTATGGCGGTGCGCACGCCGCCGCCGCCGGCCGGGCCGCAGCAATAGAGCGCGTTGACCTCGCGCGTCAGGGCCTCGGCGTCGTCGCGCCGGGCGAAGCTGGCGGCCAGGCGCAGGCGGACGTCGCGCGCGCCGCCGTCGGGACGTTGCGCAAGCAGGCTGCCGCGGTCGTCGGCGAGGACGCTCAGCACGCCGATCAGGTCGACGCGCAGGCGGTGCGCCCGATCGCCCAGGCGGGCGCGCACCACGTCGGCGGCCAGCCGCGCGCGCGACTCCGCGCGCGGGCCGCCGTAGGAAATCTCCGCCTCGGCCAGCCAGCCGCCCTCGTAGTAGGCATTGACCTTGAGCGTGCGCGGACGCGCATGGCCGCGCACGCCGGACAGCGCGACGGTGTCCGGCCCGGTTTCGGTGATCCGCGCCTGCGAGATGTCGGCGACGACGTCCGGCGTCAGGTACGAGGCCGGATCGTGGACTTCGTAGAGCAGTTGTTCGGTGACGGTCCGGCGGTCGACGACGCCGCCCGTGCCTTCGGCCTTGCCGATTTCACAAGCGCCGTCGGCGTCGATGCGGGCAATGGGGAAACCCACGTGCGCGAGATCGGGAACGTCCTTGTAGCCCGGGTCGGCGAAATACCCGCCCGAGACCTGGGAGCCGCATTCGAGCAGGTGGCCGGCCATGGTGGCGGGCCCCAGGCGCTCCCAGTCGGCGGGATCCCAGCCGTAATGCGCCATGGCCGGTCCCAGCACCAGCGAAGGATCGGCCACGCGGCCGGTGACGACGATGTCCGCGCCGTCGCGCAGGGCGGCGGCGATGGGCTCCGCGCCCAGGTAGGCATTGGCGCTGAGCAACTGGCCCTCGTGCGTCAGGCCCGCCTGCGCCAGCAGCTCGGCGCTGTCCGGCCGCGCCGTCAGGTCGTCGCCCTTGACGACGGCGATGCGCGGCGCGCGCAAGCCAGCCTGGCGCGCCAGTTCGGTGATGCGCCGCGCGGCGCCGGCCGGATTGGCCTGGCCGAAATTGCTGACGATGGCGATGCGGTGTTCCAGGCAGGGGCCGAGGATGGGCGGCAGGAAGAGATCGAGCAGCGGTTCGTAGCCCTTGTCGGGGTTCGCGCGGCGCGCGATCTGAGCCAGCGCCAGGGTGCGCTCGGCCAGGGTCTCGAAAATGAGCGCCCGTTGCCCCTCGCGGCGGCGCAGGGTGTCGACCACGGGGATGGCCGCGTCGATACGGTCGCCGGAAAACCCGGCGCCGCAGCCTACCCACAGGGGGAGTTTGCCCATGCTTGCGTCTCGCTCACGTTATTCGAGGAATGACCGATTGTCGGCAGGAGAGGGGCCAGAAGTAAAATCGAAAATTCAGAATAATTGATTTGAAAGGCCGATGATGGGCGGGGCGGCGCGGCGGCGTTTCAACCGGCCGGTTCCTGCCCTCCAGCCCCGCCCAGCGCCCGGACGTGCTCCCCCAGCATGTCGTGCAGCGCCTGCGCCGGCATCGACAGCTCCTTGTTCTTGCGGCTGAGGATGTAGATCTCCCGCGTCAGCGGCAGGCCGCCCAGGTCGCGGATGGCCAGCGCCGGCCGCCGGAACTGGTACAGCGTCAGCGTGGGCACCACGGTGATGCCGACGTTGTTCTCCACCATGGCGCTGACGGTGGCCAGGTGTTCGAGCTCCAGCACGTTGTTCAACTCGTGCTTGCCGAAGGCGGCGTCCAGCGACTGCCGCACGCTGCTGTGCCTGACGAAGTTGATGAAGGGATAGCGGGCGATCTGCTCCAGCGTGACCGCCTTGCGGGTGGTGGCCAGCGGATGCCCGCGCGGACAGACCAGGTGGAAGCGGTCCGTCCATAGCAGCTCGCGCCGCAGGTCCGGCGCGTAATGGTCGGTGGTGGCCAGCGCGAAGTCGATTTCGCCATGGGTCAGCAGCTCCACGCATTGCTGCGACATGCCGTCGCTGACGGCGGTGGTGACGGCGGGATATTCCTCGCGGAAGCGGCGCAGCACGGGCGGCAGCCAATTGGCGGCGATGGAGGGCAGGGCGGCCACGTGCACCTTGCCGACGCGGCCGGTGGCGTAGTCGCGCAGGTCGCGCAGCGCGGTCTCGGTCTCGAACAGCGTGCGGCGCGCGAAGGCGTCGAACAGGCGGCCGAAGGGCGTCAGCTCCACGTTGCGGGTATTGCGCACGAACAACTGCGCGCCGAGCTCTTCTTCCAGGGACTTGACCAGGGCGCTGAAGGCGGGCTGCGACAGGCCGATGTCCGCCGCCGCCCGCGTGAAATTGCCGTGGTCGGCGGCGGCCACGAAGGCGCGCAACTGCCGGGTCGAAAGATTCATCTGGAAAACCGATGGAGGAAGGGGATTGTTCTATTTTATTTCTATCGGGGAAAAACCGTCCGCCGCTTCCTTAATCCCTTTAATCCCCTTAATCCTCAGCGGGCTTCATAGACTTCGTCCGCCGCCAGCAGGACGTCGACGGGCGGGTCGAAGCCGATCACGCGGGCGGTTTCGAGATTCAGGGCGATGGTGGCCGGATCGCGCCATATCTGCTTGAGCTGCCGCGGCTGGGCGCCGTTGAAAATGCGCGCGATGGTCTCGGCGAAGAACAGGCCGAGGGCCGTATGGTCCGATTGGGCCAGGCTCATCAATATGCCGTGCCGCACGTCTTCCGAGCCGTGCATGGAGAAGCTCGGCACCTTGGCCTCGCGCAGCACCTGCGCCACGCGCCCGATGGTCAGGGGAGTGATGCCGATATGCGTGGAGACGTAGACCGCGTCCACCTGCGCGCTGGTTTCCCGATAGCAGGCCACCACGTTGCGGACGGCCGTGTCGGCGTCCAGGCCCTGGGCGCGCGCATCGCAGTGGACCAGGGTGAAGCCGAGTTCGCCCGCCAGGCGCTCGATGGCGTCCACGGCGCTGAAGATCCGCCCTTCCTGCGTGTTCTCGTAGACCAGGCCCAGGGTCTTGAAGGGCACCGTGTCGTAGAACAGGCGCAGTTGGCGCGCATAGCGTTCCGGGTAGATGTGCACGAACAGATTGTCCAGGCCGCTGTCCTTGGCGCTCTTGACGATGTGCGCGGCCACCGCGTCGCTGGTCGACGCGACGATGGTGGGAACCGGCGCGCCCAGGGCCACCATGTCCTGGCCCGCCAGGGTGCCCATGGCGACGATCAGGTCGATATCGTGGCGCTCGTTCAGGCGCTCGGCGATGGCCTGCCGCATGGCCGGCCGGCGGCTGTTGTCGAAATTGCCGGGGCTCCACCAGGCGTCGGCGACGAATTCCAGCACGTCGCTGTGCGTATTGGACGCGAGGAATTCCCAGGTTTCGCGGTCGGACAATCCGTCCGGGATGGGCGGGACGCTCAGCCAGCCCAACGCCTGCAGGCCGTCGACGATGACGCGCAGGATGCGCTGGTAGTTGTAATGCTCGCCGCTGGCCACGTAGGCGATGCGCCACTTCGCCCCGTCCGGCCGCCGGCGCGGCGAGGTGGGGATGTTGCGGTTGCGGTTGGCCATCGGCCGGTGCAGGCGGGGCATCGCCGGCGGCGGCTGGGCCGCCGGCCCGGCGGGCGGGGCGGCGGATGGAGAGGCGGCGAGCAGCGCGCCGTCGCCGCATGCGGCGGGCGCGGCGGCGCAATGTCCGGGGAAGATCCCGCGAAGCGCGAGCAGCAGCGCCGCGGCGAGCAGCAGGGCGATCGGGAGGGCGATGGGAAGGCGAGGGCGGATGGCAGGCATGGAGAGGCGGGAACCGGTTCGTCGCGGGGGGATGGTCACGGACGGCGAATCACGATCAAGGTGATGTCGTCCGATTGCTCGGCGCCGGCCGCGTAGTGCTTGAGGTCCTCGACGAGGCCCAGCGCCAGCGCCGCCGACGACGTCGCGGGTTTCCTCAACCGCGCCAGCAGCCGCGTTTCGCCGTAGAGGCCGCCGCCGGGGCCGGCGGCTTCGGTCACGCCGTCGGTGTAGCCCACCAGGATTTCGCCGCGCTGCAATTGCGCGGCCAGCGGCCGATAGACGGTGTTGGGGATCACGCCGCACGCCGGTCCGCTGCGGTCGGTGAGCAGGCGGGCCTGGCCTTGCGCGTCGATGACGGCGGGCGGCGGATGGCCGGCGTTGGCCCAGCGCAGGTGGCCGTTGCGCAGGTCCAGCACGCCCAGCAGCAGCGTGACGAACATCATGTTGGGATTGTTTTCCGCCAGCCGGTTGTTGATCCGTTGCAGCATGCGCGCGGGATCGGTCTCGTCCTCGGCGGTGGCGCGTATCAGCGTGCGGGTGACGGCCATGAACAGCGCCGCCGGGACGCCCTTGTCGGAGCAGTCCCCGATGGCGATGCACATGCGGCCGTCGGGCAGCATGAAGTAGTCGTACAGATCGCCGCCCACCTCCTTGGCGGGCAGCATCAGCGCATACAGGTCGGCGCCGCCCAGCGCCGCGTCGGCCCGCGGCGGGGCCGGCAGCAGGCCGGTCTGGATCACCCGGGCGATGTTCAGTTCGCTTTCGTAGCGTTCGCGGGCGGAGGTCTCCTGCATCAGCCGGCCGATGTTCTCGCGCAGGCGGCGATTCATGAAAAGAAAGGAGGCGGCCAGCCGTCCGACTTCATCCTGCCGCTGTTGCGGCAGCGCGGCGATATGGTCGGGGACGTTGGCGGCGGCGGTCAGGTTCTGCTGCGGCAACCGGCGCGCGTAGCCGGTCAATTGCTCCAGCGGACGCACGATGCGGATGGCGAACATCCAGGCGAGCAGCAGCGCCAGCAGCAGCGTGCTGCCGAAGATCAGCGCCTGCCTGTGCAGCAAGGCCATGGCGGGCGCGGTGAAGTCGCTCTGCGGCACGACGGCGGCCAGCGTCCAGCCCAGCGGCTTGAAGCGCACCGCCTCGATGATCCAGCGGCCCTCGCCGTCGTCATAGTCCAGCCGGTCGGGGTGCTCGGAAGCGGTGATGCCTTGCAGGGTCTGCATCAGCGTAAGGCCCGTGCGGCGGTCCACGCCCACCTCCAGGCCGGTCTCGCGGGGCGGCGGCGCGACCATGCCGCCGTCGTCGGCCAGGATGAACATGCAGCCGGAGCGGGCCAGCGTCAATTCGTTCAAGGTTTCCCGCAGGGCCGTATTCATCTGCTGGCGGCGCATCTCCACCTGGTCGATGACGTCCTGCACGCTGTCGCTGACCACCACCACCCAGTCCCAGGGCGCGAAGTAGCCGAAGTAGGCGTAGCGGGTCTCTCCCCGCGCGCCGGGCGGCTCGTCGCTTTCCCCGGCATGGGCGAGGGAGGGCGGCTCGGGCTTGCGGTACATGGCGAAGCCGCGGCCCAGGGCGCGGCTTTCGTCATACATGGCCTGGGCCAGCGGCCTGCCCTTGAAGTCGGTCAGGCCGGTCAGGTCCTCGCCTATCCAGCGCCGGTCGCCGGAGGCGATGACGCGGCCATTGGCGTCATAGATGGCGGCGTAGCGCGGACGTCCCAGGGGCATTTCGTTGATCCAGGCGCGCGCCGTGCGCTTGGCTTCTTCCTCGGTGAAGACGCCGCGGCGGGCGAGTTCGGCGAACTCCCTGAGCACCGACTGCACCGTCCCGCCGAGCTGCTGCAGTTGCCGCCGTCCGCCGCGCACGGCCGTGATCTTGTCGTTCAACAGGGCGGCCCAGCGCGCCTCGATGTCCCGCCGCACCAGGTCCACGGCATTGCCCACCGCGTGGGCCTCGCTGGTGGAGACGGTCTGCGTCACGTCGCTGCGGCTGACCACCATGACGAAGGCGGCGATGACCAGCAGCAGGGCGACGATCAACAGGAAGATCTTGCCGCGCAGCGAACGTAGCGGCTTGAAGGAGTGAAGCAGCGTGATCACGATGCGCGGATCGGCACGCGGCCCGTCAGGCCGGTGAGCAGTTCGGGGGCGATGCCGCCGCAAGCCGCCGCCACGTGCTCCGCGGGCAATTCCGGCACGCCCCACAGCACCACCGGCGTTCCGGCCGTGGCCTCCGGGTGGTCGCCCAGGTCCACCAGCAGGAAGTCCATCGTCACCAGTCCCAGGCCGCGCGCCGGCCGGCCGTTCACGAGGACCGGCAGGCCGATGGGCGGACGGCTGGGATAGCCGTCGGCGTAGCCGCAACCGACCAGGCCCACGCGCATGGCGGCCGGGGCGACGAAGGCGCCGTGATAGCCGATGGAGGCGCCCGCCGCCAGTTCGCGCACGGCGGCCACGCGGGCATGCAGGGACATGGCCGGGCGCAGGCCCAGGCTGGCGCCGTCCCTGTCCGGCAAGGGGCTGAGACCGTACAGCAGCCGGCCGGGACGAACCCAGTCGGTGCCGGCGGTATGCGCGGGATGGCACAGGATGGCGGCGGAATTGCAGGTGCTGCGCGGCCCCGGCAGCGCCGCCGTCAAGGCGCGGAAGCGCGCCTCGGCCGCCGCGATGCCGGTGGGCGTGTCGGCCGAGGCATAGTGCAGCAGGTGTCCGATGCCGGCGATGTCGCCGCGCGCCAGCCAGGGCGCGCAGCGCGCATAGGCAGCCTGGTAGGCGCCGTAGTCCAGGCCCAGGTAGCCGAGGTCGCCGATGTAGCGCAGCCAGATCCAGGGCGGCGGGCAGCCCAAAGGCCGCGCTTCCAGCCAGTCGAGTTGCGCCGCGTGGTTGATCGCCAGGTGCAGGCCGGGCTGGTCCAGTTGCGCGGCTTCGGCGCTGTCCCGCAGGCCGGCGAGGACCAGGATGGGGCCTTGCCAACCGGCCTCGCGGCAGACGGTGACGTCGGCCAGTTGCGATACCAGCAGGCCGTCGGCGCCGGCGAGCGCGGGCACGACGTTGCGGATGCCGTGGCCGTAGGCGTCCGCCTTCAGCGGCGCCCAGATGCGCGGGCCGCCGGCCGTCGATCCGCCCTTGTCCAGGCGGCGCCGCACGTGTTCCAGGTTGTGCGCGATGGCGGCGCGATCCACCCGCGCCATGACGCGCGCGCCGGCCGAGCCTATCGTGGAATGGAACATCATGAGAGGCCCTTGGTGTCGGGGTTGTTTGGAATTGGAAACATCTAAGTGGATGCATCCCGATTCCGGTTCCCCGCGGGCCTTGCGACGGCGGCCTCTCCCGCGCCGGCCGCGGAGACCGGCCGGTTTTTCCGGCCGATCTTTCCTATTCCGCGGACGCGACCAGCGTCAGGCAGTTCTCCGCGCCCTCGCGCCGGTAGCGGATGTCCTTCAGGTAGTGCCGCATCAGGCGCAAGCCGTGGCCGCCTTCCTCGGATTCGTCCAGGCTGCCGGCGAGCGCCGCGGCGATGGGCAGGGTGGGATCGTAGGGGTGGCCGTTGTCGCGGATGTCGACGACCAGGTCGGCGCCGTGGCGCCGATAGGCCAGGCTGACCGCGGGCTGCGCCTTGCGCGCGCCGGCGAAGGCGTAGGAGACGATATTGGTCAGCGCCTCGTCGACGCTGAGCGTCAGGCCGAAGCCGGCGCGCTCGGGCCACGCTTCGCGCCGGGCGAGGTCGGCCAGCCAGTGCAGGGCCTGGGCGACGGCAGTGTCGTCGGGGACGACATGGAGCGTGTCAGTAAGGGCGGGCATGGCGGCGTGTCGGCGTGAGAGTGAACCAGGAATGAGCTTCTGCCACATAACGGAATTTTGGAGCGGCGGCGATAGCGGCGCGAGCCAGGGTCGAATCCAGGCCGGCGGCAACGTTGCGGCGCGCGCCCACACAGGAGCATTTCCCCATGAGTCTCACCACGGCCCGAATCGGCTCCATCCTCATCGTTTCTCCCGAAGGACAGATCAACAGCGCGAACGCCGCCGCCATCGAGGCGGAACTCATTTCCCTGGTCGACGGGCGGCAGCGGCAGGTCGTGCTGGACATGTCCCGGCTGAACTACATTTCCAGCGCCGGCCTGCGCGTGGTGCTGGGGCTGGCCAAGCGCCTGAAGCAGCAGGAAGGGGCCCTGGTGCTGTGCGACATGTCGCCGCACGTGCGCGAGGTATTCGACGTCAGCGGCTTCCTGGCGATCCTCACCGTGACGGATACGCGCGAACAGGCGGTCGCGCGCCTGGCGGCCGATTGAACGCCGCCCCGTCGGTCACGCGCGCGGCAGCGGCGCCTGCACGGCTTCCATATAGCGCGCCAGATAGGTATCGAAATCGACGTCGTCGGCCGCCTCGATGGCCTGCTGTTCCGCCGCGGAGGCGCGCGCCCATTCGTGGTACTGCGCCATTTTCTCGGCGGGCAAGGGCGTCGCCCGTAGCGCCTGTGCGTGCGCCTGGCTTTGCGCCAGCGTGAATTCGTGGAAGGACGCGCCGGCGCCGCGCATGTCGTCCAGCAGGCGCGCGGACGGCGTCGAGTCGGGGTGGGCCATTTTTTCGGTTTGGGCCGCCACCGCTTGCCGGTAGGCGTCGCCGCCGTAGGTCTCGTCCAGCAGTTCGGCGTAGGGCGCGATGCGGTCCAGCAGCTCGCGGCCCCAGTCGTCCAGCGCGAGGGGCGTGCCTTCGCGGCTCAGTTGCAGCCCCGGCCGGCGGCCTTCGGTCACCACCACGCCGAAATTGTCGGCGCTGTGCTGGCAGAAGCCGTTGACGGGGAAGTAGGGGCTTTCGCTGGCGGCGCAGAAGAGCAGGAAGGCGTCGACGAAACGGCTGGTGGCCGCGGAGATGCCGACGGGCGCGTAGGGGTCTATGTCCAGGCAGCGCACTTCCACGTACTGCACGCCGCGTTCGGCCAGCGCCGTGAGCGGGCGTTCGCCGCGGCGCGTGGCGCGCTTGGGACGGATGCTGGAGTAGTACTCGTTTTCGATCTGGAGGATGTTGGTGTTGAGCTGGATCCACTGGCCGTCGCGGTGGGTGCCGATGCGGCGATAGGGTTCCCAGGGCTGCGTCACCGCGGCGTGCAGGCGGTCCAGGAAGGTGGACAGGTCGTTGTAGCAGAGCTTGAGCTGCGACTGCGCCTTGTTCTGGTAGCCCAGGTCGCTCATGCGCAGGCTGGTGGCGTAAGGCAGGTACAGGGTCTGCGCATCGAAGGCCTTCAGCGGATGTTCGCGGCCGCGCAGGAAATCGCGCGATAGCGCCGGCGCGGCGCCGAACAGATACATCAGCAGCCAGGAGTAGCGCGTGAAGTTGCGGATGAGGCCGATATAGCCGGCGGAGCGGCGCGCCTGGTCGCTGGCGCCGGGCTGCTCCAGCACTTCCCACAGGCGGTCGTCCAGCGAGAAGTTGTAGTGCACGCCGGCGATGCATTGCATGGTCTTGCCGTAGCGTTCCGCCAGGCCCCGGCGGTAGACGTGCTTCAGGGTCCCGGTGTTGGAGGCGCCGTACCAGGCGATGGGGATGTCGGCCTCCGGCGGCAGTTCCGCCGGCATGGACTGGTTCCAGATGACCTCGTCGCCCAGACAGGCATAGACGTAGCGATGCGTGTCCTCGAGTTCGCCGATGAGGCCGGGGACGTCGTTGCGGGTGCCGGTGATCAGCTCCAGCAGGGATTCCGAATAGTCGGTGGTGATGTGTTCGTTGGTGAGCGCGGAGCCCAGCAGCGCCGGATGGGGCGTGCGCGCCAGGCGGCCTTGCGCATCCACGCGCAGCCCCTCTTTTTCGATGCCGCGCAAGGTGAGGCCCAGGAGTTCACGATGGTCTCGCAGGCGAGCGAGGCGAAGGGAGGATAGGTCGGTCACGGCGCGCTTTATGAAAATAGGCGATAAGGATGGAGATTTTACGGGCTATCCCGGGGTGGGCGCGGAGTAACCTGCATCGCCCGGGGACAATCCCGGCCGCCGGCGTCGCGTTCCCGAGGTCCGCTTCCCCCGGAAATCGCGCCTTCGCGCGCAGGGCGGCGCCGCGCATCCTGGCGGCCGCCACGGCGATCTTCCGGGCCGCGACGCTGGCGTATTATCGGTGCTTTCCCCGCCGACCCGCCATGATCCCCTGGCCCGCCCTTCCATCGCTGAGCTTCGCCCGACGCCCGTTCCGGGCCGGCATCCTGCCGGCCATGGCGCTGGCGGGCATGTTGGCGGCCGTGCTGAGCGCCTGTAGCCCGACCTACGATTGGCGCGAACTGGAGGTGGCCGACGGCGCCGCCCGGGCCGCCTTTCCGGCGCGGATGCGGAAGGAAAGCCGCGATATCGCCCTGGACGGCGCTTCCCTGGCCTATACGCTGGAGGCGGCGCGGGTCGACCAGGCGGTCTTCGCCGTCGGCCATGCTTCGCTGGCCGGGCTGCCCGACGCGCGCCGGGAGGCGCTGGCCAAGGCGCTCGTGCGCGCCCTGTACCGCAACCTGAAGGCGGAGCCGCCGGCCGATCTGCCGCCCGCCGGCTCGGATATCTCGGTGCGGGGCGAGGCAGGCGGCAAGCCCGTCCTGCTGCTGGCGCGGGTATGGGTGCGGGGGGACCTGCTTATCGAGGCGGTGGCAACCGGACCGGCGGACAAGCTGCCACCGGCCGAGGCGGAAACCTTCGTCCATTCGCTGCGCTTTCGCCAGTGAGACCGCGCCCGGCGGCGTCTTCCGCCGGCCGTGGGCCCTGCGGCCCGTGCGGGCCGTGCGGGCCGAGGTCCAGCAGGCCCATGGCCAGCGCGGTGACCGCCGCCGCGCGCCGGTTGCGGGCCGACAGCTTGCGGCAGGCGTTCTGCAGGTGGAAATTGACGGTTCTTTCGCGGATGCCGAGCAAGGGGCCGATTTCGCGGCTGGACTTGCCCAGCGCCGCCCACTGCAGGCAGGCGCGCTCCCGGATCGACAATGCGCGTCTGGTCATGACGTTAACCGTGTAGGTGTGTGATCGGTATCCGGCCCTGGCGGGACGCGAGCGCCGGCAGCGGCATGGCGCCGAGGCCTTCGATCGGCGCCATGCCGGCCATCTTGCCGCGTTTCCAGGTCCGCGGCCAGCATTGATCCAGGCGCGGTTCATGGCGCGATTCGCGCGGGCAGGCGAATCACGCTTGCGCGGGGCGGCCCGTGCCCATGGCCCTGGTGTTAGAATCCCTGATCAATTCGTTCGGCGCCGATTTGCCTGATCCGCTTGCGGGCGCCTCATAAATCCAGCTAAAGAGGTCTGCATGACTGCAACCATCCCGCATCCGGCTGTCGGCGCCGCAACGCCCGACGCCAACCCGGCGCAGGCCGGCGCCCAGATCGCCGCCGACCCCGCCGTTTCCAGTTCCCCCCTTTCCGGCGCCGCGTCCGCGCCGCCGGTTTCACCCGGTTCCGTCGGCCACGTCGCGCCGGTGTTCCTGGCGTTCGACACCCCCTTGCCGCTGGCCAGCGGGCAATCCCTGGCGCGCTACGAGCTGGCGGTCGAGACCTATGGCACGCTGAACGCCGCGCGCACCAATGCCGTGTTGATCTGCCATGCGCTGAATGCCTCGCATCACGTCGCGGGCATCAATAGCGCGAATCCCAAGGACATCGGCTGGTGGGACAACATGGTGGGCCCCGGCAAGCCGGTGGACACCGACCGCTTTTTCGTCATCGGCGTCAACAACCTGGGCTCCTGCTTCGGTTCCACCGGGCCCGCCTCGATCAATCCCGATACCGGCGCCCCCTGGGGCGCGGCCTTTCCGGTCCTGACCGTGGAAGACTGGGTGCATGCGCAGGCGCGCGTCGCCGATCATTTCGGCATCCAGCGCTTCGCCGCGGTGATGGGCGGCTCGCTGGGCGGCATGCAGGCCCTGGGCTGGGCCACCGTCTGCCCCGAGCGGGTGGCGCACTGCGTGGTCATCGCCAGCACGCCGCGCCTGTCGGCGCAGAACATCGCCTTCAATGAAGTGGCGCGGCGCGCCATCATCACCGATCCGGATTTCCACGGCGGCGACTATTACGCGCACGGCACGGTGCCGGGACGCGGCCTGTCGGTGGCCCGCATGATCGGCCATATCACCTATCTGTCGCAGGACGACATGGCCGAGAAGTTCGGCCGCAACCAGCGCGCGCCCGGCGCGGATGGCGCATACCGCTACGGCTACGACGTCGAGTTCGAGGTCGAGTCCTACCTGCGCTATCAAGGCGAAAAGTTTTCGCGCTATTTTGACGCGAACACCTATTTGCTGATCACGCGCGCCCTGGACTATTTCGATCCCGCCCGCACGCATGGCGGCGACCTGGCGCGGGCGCTTTCGCCGGCGCGGTCCGGCTTCCTGCTGGTGTCCTTCTCAACCGATTGGCGCTTCCCGCCGGAATGCTCGCGCGAGATCGTGCGCGCGCTGCTGAAGAACGGCCGGCCGGTGACCTACGCGGAAATCGACGCGCCGCACGGTCACGACGCCTTCCTGCTGGACGACGAGCGGTATCACGCGGTGGTGCGGGCCTACTACGACCGCATCGCCCGCGAACTGGGGCTGCCGGAGCGCGCCGCCGCGCTCCCGGCCGTGGGCGCGGCGGCGCCGGGAGGAGAGCGGTGATGGATGGATCTTCCTTGTCCCCGGGACACGGCGAGTTGCGCAACGACCTGGCGCGCATCGCGAGCTGGATCGAGCCGGGATCGCGCGTGCTGGACCTGGGCTGCGGCGACGGCGAATTGCTGGCGCACCTGCGGGACGAACGCCAGGTCAACGGCGCCGGCGTGGAAATCGACGACCATTCCGTCATCGCCTGCGTGCGGCGCGGGGTCAACGTCATCCAGCAGAACCTGGAGGAAGGGCTGGCGCTCTTCGACGCGGGGCAGTTCGACACCGTGGTGCTGTCGCAGACGCTGCAGTCCATGCGCCACACCGAGCACATCCTGCGGGAAATGGCGCGCGTGGCGCGCTACGGCGTGGTGTCCTTCCCCAACTTCGGCTACTGGCCGCACGGCTGGGCTATCCTGCGGGGGCGCATGCCGGTCACGGGACAGATGCCCTACGCCTGGTACAACACGCCCAACATCCACTTGTGCACGCTGCGCGATTTCGAGAGCCTGGCGCGTCAACTGGGCCTGCGCATACTAGAACGCGCCACCTTCAACCACGACCGCGAGGTGCGCCTGCTGCCCGGCTGGCGTAGTACCCTGGCGCTCTATCGTTTCGCCGCCGGCTGAGCCCGCGCGGCCGGGTCAGGGAGTTCCGATATTTCCGTCGTCGCCAACATCTACACCAGCCGCCGCGTCGCCCCTTTGCTGGTGCTCGGTTTTTCCAGCGGGTTGCCGCTCGCCCTGACCGGCGGCACCTTGCAGGCCTGGGCCACGGTCGAGGGCGTATCGCTGCAGGACATCGGTTTCCTGACGCTCGTGGGCACGGCCTACACCCTGAAATTCCTCTGGGCGCCGCTGGTCGACCGCTACGTGCCGCCTTTCCTGGGCCGCCGCCGCGGCTGGATGGCGCTGACCCAGGCGTTGCTGGGGCTGGGCATCGCCGGCATGGCGCTGCTGTCGCCGGGCAGCCACCTGCTGCCGCTGGCGCTGCTGGCGGTGGCGGTGGCCTTTCTCTCGGCGACCCAGGACATCGCCTTCGACGCCTACAGCACCGACGTGCTGCACAAGGAGGAACGCGGCGCCGGCGCGGCCGTCAAGGTGCTGGGCTATCGCATCGCCATGCTGGTGTCCGGCGGCCTGGCGCTGATCCTGGCGGACAGTTGGCTGGGCTGGCGCGCCACCTATGTGCTGATGGGCGTCTTGATGCTGCTTTGCGTGATCGGCACGCTATGGGGCCCGGAGCCCGAACACCCCGCGCCGCCGCCCCGCTCGCTCTCCGAGGCCGTGACCGAGCCCCTGCAGGAATTCTTCGGCCGGCACGGCGCCCTGACGGTGCTGCTGCTGATCGTCCTCTACAAGCTGGGCGACGCCTTCGCCGGGGCGCTGTCCACCACGTTCCTGCTGCGCGGCGCCGGGTTCTCGCCCACCGAAGTGGGCACGGTCAACAAGGTCCTGGGCCTGGCCTCCACCATCGTCGGGACGCTGGCCGGCGGCGCGCTGCTGGCGCGCGTCGGGCTGTACCGTTCGCTGATGTTGTTCGGCGTGCTGCAGGCGGTTTCGAATCTCGGGTATTGGATTGTCGCGGTCAGCCCCCATCATCTTTACACCATGGCGGCGGCGGTCGGTTTCGAGAACCTGTGCGGCGGCATGGGGACGGCCGCCTTCGTGGCCTTGCTGATGGCGCTGTGCAAGCAGGAGTTCTCCGCCACGCAGTTCGCGCTGCTGTCGGCCCTGTCGGCGGTGGGACGAACCTACCTGGCCGGGCCCCTGACGCCGGTGCTCGTCGGTAAACTGGGTTGGCCGGGCTTTTTCCTGGTCACGGTGCTGATCGCCTTGCCGGGGCTGGTCTTGCTGCGCCTGCGGCGCGGCGATATCGAGGCCCTGGACACCGACGCGGCGTGACGCGCCGGGGCGGGCCCTGAAAACCTAAGGGTTTGCCAGCAAAGCCGTCCCCGTGGCGCCCAAGCGGCCACGGGCAGTGTGATAATCGTTGCAAAGCATCCTGGAGCACGTCATGACAGCGCCCACGGAGTTTTCGGCATCGTCTTCCTCACCGGCCTCCCCCGTGGACGCCGCCCCGGCCCCCGGATCGGCCGCCCCGGACAGCCTAGCGCCGGATGGTCCTATCCTGCTGGCCACCGACCTCAGCGCGCGCTGCGACCGGGCGCTGGACCGCGCCGTGGTGCTGGCCAAGACGCGCGGCGTGCCCCTGATCGCGCTGCACGTCCTCGAATCGGCGCCCACCACCGCCAGCCCGTCGGCGCCGTCCTGGCGCCGCTTCAGCGAGGATCATCGCGAACTCGCGCGCTATCGCCTGGGACTGGACCTGGACGATCCCGCCCTGTCGGCCGATATCCATGTGGAAAGCGGGGATGTCTCCGACCGCATCGTCGAACTGGCGACGCGGCACGGATGCAGCCTGATCGTCACGGGGATCGCCCGCGACGAATCGCTGGGCAAGCTGCTGCTGGGCTCCACGGTCAAGAAGCTGGTGCGGCACGTGTCCGTGCCGGTGCTGGTGGTCAAGAACCGTCCGCACGGCGTGTACCGCGAGGCCGTGGTCGCCACCGATTTTTCGCCCGAGTCGCGGCATGCCTTGCGGATGGCCGCGGCCCTGTTCCCGAATACGTCCCTGCTGCTGTTCCACGCCTACGACACGCCTTTCGGCATGCGCCGCCTGGCCGAAGGCCTGGGCGACGACGCCCGGCGCGACGCGCAAAGGGAGATGGAGGAATTCCTGGCCGCCACGCCTGGCTTGCCGGCCGGGGTGCCGGCGCGCACGCTGGTCATGGATGGCGAACCTGAAACATTGCTTTCCGATTACGTGTTCGCGGAGCGTTGCGAAATGGTGGTGGCCGGCACGCGGCGCATCAAGGGCATCATGGGCGCCATGGTCGGCAGCGTCGCCGAGCGCTTGCTGGAGGCCTTGCCCTGCGACGTGCTGCTGGTGCGCGACGCCGGGCCGGACGCCAGGTGATCCGAAGCGCCGCGGCCGGTTTGCCCGGGCCGGCGGCGCAAGCGGTCCGATCGCCTGGGCGCGCGCGGCGCTTTGCAGTATCGACAGGGCCTGGCCGCCGGCAGAGCGGCGACGCCGTCCACAGCGGGGAGGGGGAGGGAGACGGTCATGCAAACTTCGTCTGGTTCTTCGATGCCGGCGGCGCCCGGGGAGCGTCGCACGCTCGGCCAGTCCCATGGCGGCGCGCCGATGGGCCCCATTCTCCTGGCGACGGACTTGAGCGGGCGCTGCGATCGCGCGCTGGATCGCGCCGTCCTGCTGGCGCGCCAGTTCGATGCGCCGCTGCTGGCGGTGCACGTGCTGTCGCCGCCGTATTCGCTGCCCATGGGCGCGCCGGCCCCGGTCGACCTGGAGAGCTTGAAGGAGCAGGCCGAGGCCCGGCTGTTGCGCGACCTGGAAAACATGGTCGACGGCGTGCGGCTGGCGGTGCGGGTGTACACCGGCGAGCCGGCCGCGCGCCTGCGCCAGGTGGCCGACGAGGAGAAGTGCGCCCTCATCGTGACCGGCGTGGCGCGCGACGAGACGCTGGGCCGCATGCTGTTGGGCACGACCGTGGAAAGGCTGGCGCGCGAGGCGTCGCAGCCGGTGCTGGTGGTCAAGCGCCGCGCCCGGACCCCTTACCGGGACGCCGTGGTCGCCACGGATTTTTCACCCGGATCGCGCTGGGCCTTGCGCGCCGCGCTGGCCTTGCTGCCGTCCGGGGCCCTGACCCTGTTCCATGCCTTCGAGCTGCCGCGCGGCCCGCTGCGCGATACGGCCCCGGCGTCGGAGACGGCCAAGGGCTTCCAGCGCATGGCCGAGGAGAACGCGATCGACTTCGTGAACGCCACGCCGGAGCTGCACGGCAAGCCGCTGCCCCGCATCCAGGTGGCCGCCGGCCGGCCCGAGCGCGTGGTGGTCGACTACGCGCGGCAAACGCAGGCCAGCCTGCTGGTGGCCGGCACGCATGGGACGGGCGGACTGGCCGGCGTGCTCCTGGGCAGCGTGGCCGACGCCTTGCTGGAGCGGGCGCCCTGCGACGTCATGGTGGTGCGGCAGCCGCGCCAGGGCTGAGCGCGGCGATTCGGTCACGCGCGGGCGGCCGAGGCGCTCGACAATGACGGCGCGTCCGGGCTATGCTCGGACACTTTCAATCGTCTTTCATCGTATCGAGGACAGGACATGGATGCCATCGAAGCCACCGTCGGCGCCGCCGTCGGCCTGCAGCAGGCCAATGCCTTCGCCGAGGCGCAGAACTCGCTGGTGCGCAAGGTGCTGGACAACCAGGCCGAGACCATCGCCAGCCTGGTCGATTCGGTGCCCCAGTTGTCTTCCTACGGCATGGTCGGCACGCAGTTGCACGTCACGGCCTGAGGCCGGCGCGGCGGGCCGCCGCGCGGCGCTTCCGCTCAGAATTTCACGCTCAGAATTTCAAGTCGTAGTCGATGGTCAGCGGCGCGTGGTCGGAGAAGCGCTGCTCCTTGTAGATGGCCGCGCGCCGCGCCGTGGCGGCGATGGCCGGTGTGGCGATCTGGTAGTCGATGCGCCACCCCACGTTCTTGGCCCAGGCCTGGCCGCGATTGCTCCACCACGTATAGGCTTCGCCGGTGGTGTCCGGATGCAGGCCGCGGTATACGTCGGCCCAGCCCAGTTCCGCCAGCACCTTGGTCAGCCAGGCGCGTTCCTCGGGCAGGAAGCCGCTGTTCTTCATATTGCCCTTCCAGTTCTTCAGGTCGATCTCCTGGTGCGCGATATTCCAGTCGCCGCACAGGATGACTTCGCGGCCGCATTTGAACAGCGTCGCCAGGTGGCCGTAGAAGTGCTCCATGAAGGCGAATTTCGCCGCCTGGCGGTGGTCGCCGCTGGAGCCCGAAGGCAGGTAGACGGAAATCACGGACAGCTTGTCGTAGACCAGCTCGATGTAGCGGCCCTCGCTGTCGATCTCGGGCACGCCCAGCCCCTCGATCACCTGCAGCGGCTGCTTGCGGGCGTAGATGCCGACGCCGCTGTAGCCTTTCTTCTCCGCGTAGTGGAAATAGCCGTGCAGGCCGGGCGGGTTGAGCATCTCCGTCGTCATGTCGGCGGCCTGCGCCTTGAGTTCCTGCAGGCAGGTGAAATCGGCCTTCTGCGCTTCCAGCCAGGGGAAGAAGCCCTTGGTGGTGGCGGAGCGGATGCCGTTGAGATTGGCGGAGATGACGCGGAGCATGGGGATTCCTGATTCTGTGGTTCGGCGCCGGGCCGGACGCGGTAGAGTAACTTAAAGCGCGCGTCGGCTGATCGCCGATAAAATGCCGGTTTCGCGCCACTTTCCGGATCGTTCGCATGTCCACGTCTTCCTCCGCCCAGGATTTTGTCCGTTTCGCCCTCGACCAGGGCGTGCTGCGCTTCGGCAGCTTCAAGGTCAAGTCGGGCCGCATCAGCCCGTATTTCTTCAACGCCGGCCTGTTCAACAGCGGCGCTTCCGTCGGCCGCCTGGCCGCCTTCTACGCCCAGGCCCTGATCGATTCGGGCATTTCCTTCGACATGCTGTTCGGGCCCGCCTACAAGGGCATTCCGCTGGCCACCGCCACCGCCGTGGCCCTGGCCCAGCATCCGGCGGCCGCGGGCCGCGACATCCCCTTCGCCTACAACCGCAAGGAAGCCAAGGACCATGGCGAGGGCGGCACGCTGGTGGGCGCGCCCCTGCAGGGCAAGGTCGTGATCATCGACGACGTCATCACCGCCGGCACCTCGGTGCGCGAATCGGTGGAAATCATCCGCGCCGCCGGCGCCGAGCCGGCCGCCGTGCTCATCGCCATGGACCGCATGGAACGCGCCGGCCCGGACGACGCGCTGTCGGCCCACTCCGCCGTGCAGGACGTCGCCCGCACCTACGGCATGCCGGTGGTCAGCATCGCCTCGCTGAGCGATATCATGGCGCTGCTGGAGCAGGACGCGCAGTTCGCCGATCACCGCGCCAACGTACAGGCGTACCGCGCCAAGTATGGCGTGACCGCATAAGGCCCGGACCGCGGAAGCTTCCCAAGCGGAAGCTTCACAAAACGAATCGCCCCGTGGATTGGAAATCATCCAACCCACGGGGCGATTCATTTATGCGGATTCCACAAGCCCGCCACGAGCCCGCCACAACCGTCCCAATCAATCGCAGGCACAGCGGAGCCGGCTCCGCCGGTCCGCCAGTGCCGCCCCCTTTGAGGGGGCCGCGCTTCGCGCGGTAGGGGGTGGGCTTAACCCTCCGGCTCCGCCGGTCCGCCAGTGCGGCCCCCTTGAGGGGGCCGCGCTCCGCGCGGTAGGGGGTGGGTTTAACCTTCCAGCTTCTGCTTCAACAGCTCGTTGACCTGCTGCGGATTGGCCTTGCCCTTGGCCGCCTTCATGATCTGGCCGACCAGGGAGTTGAAGGCCTTCTGCTTGCCGGCGCGGTATTCCTCGACGATGGCCGGGTTGGCGGCCAGCACTTCGTCGACCATGGCGCCGATGGCGCCGCTGTCGCTGATCTGCTTCAGGCCGCGCGCCTCGATGATGGCGTCGGCCTGGCCGCCGTTCTCGCCGGCCCACATGGCGCCGAAGACGTCGCGCGCGATCTTGTTGGAGACGGTGCCGTCGGCGATGCGCGCGATCAGCCCCGCCAGCGCGGCCGCGGGCACCGGCGACTGCTCGATGTCCTTTTCCTCGCGGTTCAGCGTGGCCGCCACTTCGCCCATGACCCAGTTGGCCGCCAGCTTGGCCTGGCCGGCCGGCAAGGCCTGCGCCACGGCTTCGAAGTAGTCCGCCATGGCGCGGCTGACGGTCAACTGCGCGGCGTCGTAGTCCGACAGGCCGTAGTCGCGGACGAAGCGATCGCGCTTGGCCGAAGGCAGTTCGGGCATGGACTGGCGCACCTGCTCGATCCATTCCGGCGCGATCACCAGCGGCGGCAGGTCGGGGTCGGGGAAATAGCGGTAGTCGTGCGCGTCTTCCTTGCTGCGCATGCTGCGCGTTTCGTCGCGGTCGGCGTCGTACAGGCGGGTTTCCTGCACCACCGTGCCGCCGTCCTCGATCAGTTCGATCTGGCGCCGCGCCTCGAACAGGATGGCGCGCTCCAGGAAGCGGAAGGAGTTGACGTTCTTGATCTCCGTGCGCGTGCCGAACTCGGCCTGACCCACCGGGCGCACCGAGACGTTGGCGTCGCAGCGGAACGAGCCTTCCTGCATGTTGCCGTCGCAGATGCCCAGCCACATCACCAGGCTGTGCAGGGCGCGCGCATAGGCCACGGCCTCGGCGGCCGAGCGCATTTCCGGCTCGGTGACGATTTCCAGCAGCGGCGTGCCGGCGCGGTTCAGGTCGATCCCGCTGGCGGGGGCGCCCGACGACAGGTGGAAGTCGTCGTGCAGGGACTTGCCGGCGTCTTCTTCCAGGTGCGCGCGCGTCAGGTTGACGGTCATCGGCTTGTCGCCGACGAAGAAGGACAGCGAGCCGCCCAGCACGACCGGCAGCTCGTACTGGCTGATCTGGTAGCCCTTGGGCAGGTCGGGGTAGAAGTAGTTCTTGCGCGCGAACACCGAGCGTTCGGCGACCTTGCCGCCCACCGCCAGGCCGAAGCGGATGGCGCGTTCGGCGGCGCCCCGGTTCATGACCGGCAGGCTGCCGGGCAAGGCCAGGTCCACCGGATTGGCCTGGGTGTTGGGCGCGGCGCCGAAGCGCGTGCTGCTGCCCGAAAAAATCTTGGAGTCGGTGGAAAGCTGCGTGTGCGTTTCCAGGCCGATGACGATTTCCCAGTTCATGTGTCAGGCGTCCTGCATGGACGGCACGCGGCGGTGCCAGTCGGTCACTTGTTGGTAGCGGTTGGCGATGGCCAGCAAGCGGCCTTCGTCGAAGTAATTGCCGATGATCTGCAGGCCGACCGGACGGCGCGCGTGCGCGCCCTGGCCGAAGCCGCAGGGAATGGACATGGCGGGCAGGCCGGCCAGGCTGACGCCCAGCGTGTAGATGTCGGCCAGCCAGTCGGCCGTCGGGTCGTCGCGGTTCTCGCCGATGTCCTTGGCCACCGTGGGCGCCACGGGTCCCATGATGACGTCGCACTGCTCGCCCAGCGCGCGCTGGAAGTCCTGCGCGATCAGGCGGCGCAGGCGCTGCGCCTGGAGGTAGTAGGCGTCGTAGTAGCCGTGCGACAGCACGTAGGTGCCGATCAGGATACGGCGCTTCACTTCCTCGCCGAAGCCTTCGGCGCGCGAGCGGCTGATCATCTCGTTCAGGTCGCCGTATTCGGCGGCGCGATGGCCGTAGCGCACGCCGTCGTAGCGGGACAGGTTGCTGGACGCCTCGGCGGGCGCGATGACGTAGTAGGCGGGGATGGCCAGCTCGGTGCGCGGCAGCGAGACCGGCACGCGCACCGCGCCCAGTTCCTCGAACTGGCGCAGCGCGGCTTCCACCGCGGCCTGCACGTCCGCGGCCAGGCCGTCGCCGAAGTATTCGGCCGGCACGCCGATGCGCAGGCCGGCCAGCGGGCGCGCGCCGGCGCCGTCATGGCGGGCTTGCGCCGCGGCGAAGTCGCGGCCGATGCGGCCGGGCTCGTTCACCGCGCCGTCGCAGCGTTCGAGGCTGGTGGCGTCGCGCGGGTCGAAGCCCGCCATCGCGTCGAGCAGGGCCAGGGCGTCGCGGCTGCTGGCGGCCAGCGGGCCGGCCTGGTCCAGGCTGGAGCCGAAGGCGATGATGCCGAAGCGCGAGACCGTGCCGTAGGTGGGCTTGATGCCCGTGACGCCGCACAGCGCGGCGGGCTGGCGCACCGAGCCGCCGGTGTCGGTGCCGGTGGCGGCGGGCACCAGGCGGGCGGCCACCGCGGCGGCCGAGCCGCCCGAGGAGCCGCCCGGCACGGCAGCCGTGTCCCAGGGGTTGCGCACCGCGCCGAACGCGGAGTTCTCGTTGCCCGAGCCCATGGCGAACTCGTCGCAGTTCAGCTTGCCGATGGAGACCGCGCCGGCCTGTTGCAGGCGCTCGACCACGGTGGCGTCGAAAGGGCTGACGTAGCCGGCCAGCATCTTGCTGCCGGCGGTGCTGCGCCAGCCGCGCGTGACGAAGGCGTCCTTGTGCGCGATGGGGATGCCGGCCAGCGGGCCGGCGTTGCCGGCGGCGATGGCGGCGTCGGCGGCGCGCGCCTGCGCCAGCGTCAGCGCCGGGTCGATGTGCAGGAAGGCGTTCAGGTCCTGCGCGGCCTGCGCCGCGTCCAGGGCGCTTTGCGCCAGTTCCACCGCGCTGACCTTGCGCTGGTCCAGGGCGGCGCGCAGGGCGGCGATGTCGTCGAATTCGGTATGCAGGGCGGGTTTCGTCATGGTCATTCCAGAACCTTGGGAACCAGGAACAGGCCGTCGGCCGCGTCCGGGGCGTTGGCCAGCAGTTCCGCGCGGCGCTCGGGCGACCCGGCTTCCGTGACGGCGTCCTCGCGCAGGCGCAGGACGACGTCCTCGTGCGCCGACAGCGGGTGGGCCAGGGGTTCGACACCCTCCGTATCGACGGCTTGCAGCCGTTCGATGATGTGCAGCATGCCGTTGAGCTCGTCCTGGGCACGCGTCAGGCGTTCCGGGGTGAGCTCGATGCGGGCCAGCCGGGCGATGCGGGCCACGTCTTTTTCGTTCAGCGCCATGGGAATGTAATAAATGTTGAGGCAGGCGGGTCGGGAGCGGCCGCCGCGTCCGGGCGATCGTCCCGGGCGCGGCGCAGTGGCGTCCCTGGCGGCGGGGGCGACCGGAGGCCCATCCGAGGGCCAGGTCTTTCCGTTACAAACCAGGGAATAGCCGGAAAAAGCCGCCTATTTCCCGGGAAATTATAAGTTATGATTCACGGTTTAATTGCTGCACCCGTAGGCGGGCCTGCCCTGCAGGCCAACGCCCGGTAGCAGCGCGTACCCAATTCCTGAATTTAGCTGAGCCACCATCCATGTTCGGATTTCTGCGTAGTTATTTTTCCAGCGATATGGCGATCGACCTTGGCACCGCCAACACGCTGATCTACGTTCGCGGCAAAGGCATTGTGTTGGATGAACCCTCGGTCGTCGCCATTCGTCACGAAGGCGGCCCCAACGGCAAGAAGATCATCCAGGCAGTCGGTCACGAAGCCAAACAAATGCTGGGACGGGTTCCCGGCAACATCGAAGCCATCCGCCCGATGAAAGACGGCGTCATCGCCGACTTCACCGTCACCGAACAGATGCTCAAGCAGTTCATCCGCATGGTGCATCCGCGCAATATGCTGGCTCCCAGCCCGCGCATCATCGTTTGCGTTCCCTGCGGCTCCACGCAGGTCGAGCGCCGCGCCATCCGCGAATCGGCCCTGGGCGCCGGCGCTTCCCACGTCTACCTGATCGAGGAACCGATGGCCGCGGCCATCGGCGCCGGCCTGGCGGTTTCCGACGCCAGCGGCTCGATGGTGGTGGACATCGGCGGCGGCACCACCGAAGTGGCGGTGATTTCGCTGGGCGGCATGGTCTACAAGGGGTCGGTGCGTGTCGGCGGCGACAAGTTCGACGAGGCCATCGTCAACTACATCCGCCGCAACTACGGCATGCTGATCGGCGAACCCACCGCCGAACTCATCAAGAAACAGATCGGTTCCGCCTTCCCGGGTTCGGAAGTGCGCGAAATCGAAGTCAAGGGGCGCAACCTCGCCGAAGGCGTGCCGCGCAGTTTCACGGTATCGTCCAACGAGATCCTGGAATCGCTGACGGATCCGTTGAACCAGATCGTTTCCGCCGTCAAGATCGCGCTGGAACAGACGCCGCCGGAGCTGGGCGCCGACATCACCGACAAGGGCATCGCCCTGACCGGCGGCGGCGCGCTGCTGCGCGACCTCGACCGCCTGCTGCAGGAGGAGACCGGGCTGCCGGTGGTGGTGGCCGACGATCCGCTCACCTGCGTGGTGCGCGGCTGCGGCGAGGCGCTGGAGCATCTGGAAAAGCTGGGCGCCATTTTCATCAACGACTGATTTATCCCGCCTTTCCGACGCTACCTGCCGGGTGGCAGCGGCGGGGCGGCCTGGAACCGGGCTGCGCGCCTGTGAGTATCCATGCCCCAACATCACGGCACCGCTCCGCGGCTATTCAGACAAGGACTGCCCGCCGAAGCCCGGCTGGTCGTCCTGGTCGTGCTCGCCCTGGTATTGCTGCTGGGCGACGCCCAGTGGCACGTCATGGAACCCCTGCGGCGCGCCGTCTCGGTCGTGCTCTATCCCTTCCAGCGCGTGGTGCTGCTGCCGCGCGACGTCGTGCAGCAGGTCAACGAGTGGTTCAACGCCGCCAACCTGGTGCGCAGCGAGAACGAAGCGCTGCAGCGCCAGCGCATCGAACTGGCGCAGGTGGCCACGCACGCCGCCCAGCTCGCCGCTGAGAATTCGCAGTTGCGCCGCCTGCTCGGCGTCACCGACACGCTGTCGCAGCAGGCGGTGGTGGTGGAGGTCCTGTACGAGCCGCCCAATGCGTTCAACCAGCGCCTGGTGTTCAACAAGGGCAGCAGCCAGGGCCTGGCGCCGGGCATGCCGGTCATCGACGAAGGCGGCGTGGTCGGGCAGATCGTGCGCGTCACGCCCATGACGGCCGAGGCCGCGCTGGTGACGGACGAACAGGTCTCCATCCCCGTGCAGTTGCTGCGCAACGGCCTGCGCCTGATCGCGTTCGGCGGGAACTCGCCGGGCAATATGGAAGTCCGATACCTGTCGGCCAATGCCGACATCAAAGAAGGCGATACACTCGTGACCAGCGGCGTCGGCGGCCTGTTTCCCGCCGGCCTGCCCGTGGCCAAGGTGAAGTCGGTCGAGCGGGACACCGCTTCCGGCTTCGCGCGCGCGTTGTGCGAACCCCTGGCCCATCCCGAGCGTTATCGCCATTTCCTGGTTCTGCAGGTGGACGTGGGTCGTGCCGAGTCCAACCGCAAGGAGGCCGAGCCCAGTGAGCCGGACAAAGCAGACTGAATCCTCGCTGCCGGACCGCCTGTCCCTGGTGCGCCCGCGGCGCTCGGTCGAACCCGAGCGCTTGGCGCGGCCCGCGCACGGCTTCCTGGTATGGGGTTCGCTGATCCTGGTGTGGCTGGCGTCGCTGCTGCCCTGGCGGCTGTGGCCGGAGGCGCCGGACGTGCTGATGCTGGTCATCGCCTTCTGGTGCGTGCACGAGCCCCGGCGCGTCGGCATGGTCACCGCCTTCGTCTTCGGGCTGCTGATGGACGTGCACGACGCCAGCGTGCTGGGCGACACGGCCTTGCGCTACACCCTGGTGGCCTACGGCGCCATCATCCTGCACCGCCGCCTGCAACGTTTCGACCTGTGGGGCCAGGCCGTGCACATGCTGCCCATTTTCTTCAGCGCGCACCTGCTGACCACCGTCATCCATGCCTGGATGGCCGGCAAGTGGCCGGGCTGGGGATGGGCGGTGGGCGTGGCGCTGACGACGGCGATGTGGCCCCTGGTCGGCTGGGTGCTGCACCTGCCCACGCGCGGCGCCGACGACGTCGAATCGGCTTCGGTCTGACGGCCGCGTTTTCGCCTCATGTTCGAATTCAAGAAAACCGGCTTGCAGCAGAAGCAGCGCTTTCGGCTGCGGGCCTGGGTCGGCGGCCTGTTCGCCCTGGCCTGCTTCGCCGCGCTGATCGGCCGCTTCTGGCTGTTGCAGGTGGATCGCTACGAAGGCCTGTCCGAGCGCGCGGACCGCAACCGCATCGCGGTGGTGCCGATTCCGCCGCGGCGCGGCGACATCCTCGACCGCAACGGCGTGGTGCTGGCGCGCAACTACCGCACCTACACCCTGGAAGTCGTGCCGGCCAACGCCGGCAACCTGGACCAGTTGTTCCAGGCGCTGACCCAGGTGGTGTACGTCAGCCCGACCGACCAGCGCCGCTTCAAGCGCAAGGTGGCGGAATCCAGCCGCTACGCCAGCCTGGTGCTGCGCAACAACCTGAACGAGACCGAGGCCGCGTGGTTCGCCGCCCATGCCTTCCAGTTTCCGGGCGTCGAGCTGCGCGCGCGCTGGGTGCGCGAGTATCCGCAAGGGGCGTCGGCCGCGCACGTGGTCGGCTACATCGGCCGGATCGCCGATAACGACGTCGAGGAACTGGACGCCGCGGGCGAGCTGGGCAACTATCGCGGCACGGAGAACATCGGCAAGAAGGGCATCGAGAAGACCTGGGAGAAGGAGCTGCACGGCCGCACCGGGCTGGAGGAGGTCGAGGTGACCGCCGGCGGCCGGCCCGTGCGCACCTTGCGCCGCATCGATCCGGTGCCGGGATCGGACATCCAGTTGTCCATCGACATGGGGCTGCAGAAGGTGGCGGAGGAGGCCTTCGGCAACCAGCGCGGCGCCCTGGTGGCGATCGACCCGGATACCGGCGAGGTGCTGGCCTTCGTTTCCCAGCCGTCCTTCGACCCCAACCTGTTCGTCGACGGCATCGACGTCGACAACTGGCGCATGCTCAACGACTCGCCGGATCATCCGCTGATCAACCGGCCGCTGTACGGCACCTATCCCATCGGCTCGACCTACAAGCCCTTCGTGGCCATGGCCGCGCTGGAGCTGGGCAAGCGCCGCGCCACGGACCGCATTCCCGATCCCGGCTATTTCGAGTTCGGCGGCCAGAAGTTCCGCAACGCCGCCGGCGCCGTGTTCGGTCCGACCGACATGCACAAGGCCATCGTGGTGTCCTCCGACACCTACTTCTTTTCGCTGGGGCCGGAGATCGGCGTGAACGCGCTGCATGACTTCACCAAGCAGTTCGGTTTCGGCCAGATCACCGGCATCGACCTGGAAGGCGAGAAGCGCGGCGTGCTGCCGTCCACGGAATGGAAGCGCAAGGCCTACAAGGACAAGGACAAGCAGCGCTGGTACGCCGGCGAAACGATTTCGGTGGCCGTGGGCCAGGGCTACAACGCCTTCACCCTGCTGCAACTGGCGCAGGCCACCGCCACGCTGGCCAACGACGGGCTCTACCGCAAGCCGCACCTGGTGCATGCCATCGAGGACCCGCGCACGGGCAAGTACAAGCCCACGCCCAACGCGCCCGACTACCAGATTCCGCTGCACAAGGAGAACCTGGCCGTGGTCAAGGGCGCCATGGCCGACGTGGTGAGGGT
This sequence comes from Bordetella genomosp. 10, assembly GCF_002261225.1. Taxonomy (NCBI): domain Bacteria; kingdom Pseudomonadati; phylum Pseudomonadota; class Betaproteobacteria; order Burkholderiales; family Alcaligenaceae; genus Bordetella; species Bordetella genomosp. 10. Next base: position 2,583,224 of record NZ_NEVM01000005.1, on the reverse strand, counting down.
GGGGACCGCGCGCCAGGCGTTCCGCGGCGCGGCCTACCAGGCGGCCGGCAAGACCGGCACGGCACAGGTCTACAGCCTGCGCGGCGCGCGCTACCACGCCAGCGCGGTGGACGAGCGCCTGCGCGACCACGCGCTGTTCATGGGCTTCGCGCCGGTGGACCATCCGCGCATCGCGGTGGCGCTGATCGTCGAGAACGCCGGGTGGGGCGCCAGCGTCGCCGCGCCGATCGCGCGCAAGGTGGAGGATTACTGGCTGCTCAGGGATCATGGGGAGCAGGGGCAGGAGCCGCCGCGCACCCCCAATGTGGCGGCCAGCGACAACGCCGCCATCGACCGCGCCGGCCTGAGCGCCGCCGCCGGCCGCGCCGCCGCCGTGGCGCGCAAGGCCGATGCCTTGGCGGACACCGAGGCGGCGGATGATGCGCCTGGACGCGGCGAGGCCGGCGACGGCCACGGCGGCGAGCCCGAGAGCGTGGGCCGGGTGGCGCCGTCGCGCAATATGGCCGTGCCCGCCGATGCGCCCAACGATCCCGTGCCCGGCCGGCCGGGCGGCCTGTCGTCGGCCGGCGTGGCCCCCGGCGCGCCGGGCTCGCGCAACGCCGGCAACGCGGCCGCGAATACCGCGGCGGGCGGCACGCCGCGCCCGTCGCGCACGCCCGAGGCGCTCCGGGACCCGGATCCGCGGCCGGCGCCAGGCGGCCTGCGCCAGGTTCCCGCGCCCAGGCTGGCGCCGCCACCCGCCGGCGGCGCGCAACAAGGACGTCAATGAAACGCATCGCCCTTATCCTGCTGCGCATCTTCACCGCGTTCGATTGGCCGCTGTTGCTCATCCTGATCATGTTCACGGCCTTGGGCCTGACCGTCATGCATTCGGCCGTGGGCAGCACCGACTGGCGCTTCGCCGACCAGTCGCGCAACTTCCTCATTGCCTTCTTCGCCATGTGGGCCGTGGCCCTGACGCCGCCGCCGCTGCTGATGCGGCTGGCGCTGCCTTTCTACATCCTGGGCGTGGCCCTGCTGGTGGGCGTGGACCTGTTCGGCGAGACCAGCAAGGGCGCGACGCGCTGGCTCAATCTCGGTTTCACGCGCATCCAGCCCTCGGAAATGCTGAAGATCGCCCTGCCCATGATGCTGGCCTGGTACTTCCAGCGCCATGAAGGGCAGGTGCGCATCCGCGACTTCCTGGTGGCCGGCGCGCTGCTGGTCGTGCCTTTTTTCCTGATCGTGCGCCAGCCCGACCTGGGCACCGCCCTGCTGGTGTTCGGCGCCGGCTTCTGCGTCATCTACTTCGCCGGCCTGTCCTTCAAGCTGCTGATACCCGTGGTGCTGGCGGCCGCCATCGGCGTCGGCACGCTGGTGTCCTATGAAGACCAGCTATGCCAGCCCGACGTCGACTGGGTGGTCCTGCACGACTACCAGAAGCACCGCGTCTGCACGCTGCTGGATCCCAGCTCGGACCCCCTGGGCAAGGGCTTCCATACCATCCAGTCGATGATCGCCGTCGGTTCCGGCGGCCTGTACGGCAAGGGGTATATGAAGGGCACGCAGACGCACCTGGACTTCATCCCGGAGCGCACCACCGATTTCATCTACGCGGTCTACGCGGAGGAATTCGGCCTCTACGGCGGCGTCATGATCCTGGTCCTGTACGGCCTGCTGATCGCGCGCGGGCTGACCATCGCCACCCGCGCCACCACCCAGTTCGGCCGCCTGCTGGCGGGGGCGCTGACCATGATGTTCTTCATCTACGTGTTCGTGAACATCGGCATGGTCACCGGCATCCTGCCGGTCGTGGGCGTGCCCTTGCCCTTCATGAGCTACGGCGGCACGGCCTTGCTGACGGTCGGCGTGGCTTGCGGGATGCTGATGAGCATCAACCGCTACCGCGGGACCAAGGCGTAGGCGCCGGCGCAGAGGCCGGCGCGCCTGATCCCGCCACGCGGCGGGGCCGCGATGCGCCGCCGCCGGCGCGCCGGTTCAAGCCGGCAGCATGTGCGGCAAGCCCGCCGCGAACAAGCCATCCAGCAGCTTGCGCACCGGCGCCGGCAGCGCGACGTGGGCGAGCTCGGCCTCGTCCACCCAGCGTTGCGGCGCGTCGAGCGCGGCCGGCGCTTGCTTCAGGGAAACGAACCAGGGCCGCACGTGCAGGCGGAAGTGCGTGAACGTATGCGCGAAGGCCGCCAGTTCGCACAGTTCGCCGGGCTGCGCGCCCAGCGCCTTGCAGGCCGCCGCCGCGTCTTGCGCCGGATCGAATTCCGGCAGGCTCCAGAGACCGCCCCAGATGCCGGGGGAGGGCCGCTGCTGCAACAGCACGCGGCCGTCGTGGCGCAGCACCAGCATGCCGGTGCTGCGCTCCGGCGTCGCCTTGCGGGCCTTGGGCGTGGGCAGCTCGGCCTGGCGTCCTTCGATGCGGGCCACGCAGGTCGCCTGCACCGGGCAGCGCGGACAGTCCGGCTTGCCGCGCGTACAGAGGGTGGCGCCCAGGTCCATCAGGCCCTGGGTGTAGCTGGCCATATAGCCGGCCACAGCGTCGCTTTCCGGCGTGGCCGCGGCGGCAGCAGCCACGGCCGCCAGGACGCCGGCGTCGGCCGGCGCCGACGCCACCTGCTCCTCCGCCAGGGTCCACAAGCGCGTCTCCACGTCGCGCTTGGACGGGTCGCCGGCGATGCCGAAATGCCGCGTGAACACCCGCTTGACGTTGCCGTCCATGATGGGCGCGGTCTCGCCGTAGGCGAAGGCCGCGATGGCGGCGGCGGTAGAGCGGCCGATGCCGGGCAGGGTGGCGATGCCGGCAGCGTCCGGCGGAAAGCGGCCGCCCCAGTCGCGCACGATCTCCTGCGCGCAGCGATGCAGGTTGCGCGCCCGGGCGTAGTAGCCGAGGCCCGCCCAGTAGGGCATGACCTCGTCCTGCTCGGCCGCGGCCAGCGCCGCCAGGTCGGGAAAACGTTCCAGGAAGCGTTCGTAATAGGGGATGACGGTGCTGACCTGGGTCTGCTGCAGCATGATCTCCGACAACCAGATGCGGTACGGGTCGCGGGTGTTCTGCCAGGGCAGGTCGTGACGGCCATGGCTGCGTTGCCAGGCGACGATGCGGGGGGCGAAATCCATGGCGTGATTATGCACCTCGGGCGCCCCGACCGGGAGGCGCGCCGGACCGGCGGCGGCCAGGCCGTGAAAGCCCCCGGAGGCTACCCGCCGCCCCCGTAGATGTCCCCTATTGCGGGAAGGGCCGCCCGGAGTTACAACCGAACGCATAACAAGTTGATCGGCAAGTCCTGTCCGGCTCCGTCCGGGCGGCCGCCGAGCGCGAACGCCTGGATCGGTCCGCAATGCTCCAAAAGAGCGGATGCCGTGCCGGCCGGGCTATCCACGACAAACTGGAGACAAGATGAACGCCCCCCTCACGCCCGCGCAAAGCGCGGCGCTCGCCTCCGTCCAACTGGACGACAAGTACACCCTCCATACCGGCCGCGCCTGGATGAGCGGCATCCACGCCCTCGTGCGCCTGCCCATGATGCAGCGCGTGCGCGACCTGCAGGCGGGGCTCAATACCGCCGGCTTCGTGTCCGGCTACCGCGGATCGCCGCTGGGCGGGGTCGACCTCAATATGTGGAAGGCGGCCAAGTACCTGAAGGAACATCACGTCGAGTTCCGGCCGGGCATCAACGAGGACCTGGCCGCCACCGCGGTGTGGGGCTCGCAGCAGGTCAACCTTTTCCCGGGCGCGCGCTATGACGGCGTGTTCGGCATGTGGTACGGCAAGGGGCCGGGCGTGGACCGCAGCGGCGACGTGTTCAAGCACGCCAACGCCGCCGGCACCTCGCGCCATGGCGGCGTGCTGGTGGTGGCGGGCGACGACCATCCCGCCAAGTCCTCCACGCTGCCGCACCAGAGCGACCATATCTTCAAGGCCTGCCTGATTCCCGTGCTGTTCCCGTCGAGCGTGCAGGAAGTGCTGGATTTCGGCCTGCACGGCTGGGCCATGAGCCGCTATGCCGGCGTCTGGGTGGGCATGAAGTGCATCACGGACATCGTCGAGGTCTCGGCGTCGGTCGACGTCGACGCCGATCGCGTGCGCATCCTCCTGCCGGAGGATTTCCAGATGCCGCCCGACGGCCTGAACATCCGGCTGCCGGATACGCCGCTGCAGCAGGAGGCCCGCCTGCTGGACTACAAGCTGTACGCGGCGCTGGCCTACGTGCGCGCCAACGGCTTGAACCGGGAGCTCTGGCAGGTGCCGGCCGACGAGGCGCGCTTCGGCATCATGACGTCGGGCAAGGCCTACCTGGATACGCGTCAGGCGATGGTGGACCTGGGCCTGACCGAAGACGTCTGCCGCCGCATCGGGGTGCGCCTGTTCAAGGTGGGCATGGTGTGGCCGCTGGAGGCCACCGGCACGCAGCGCTTCGCCGAGGGGCTGGACGAGATCCTGGTGGTCGAGGAAAAGCGCCAGGTGCTGGAATACCAGTTGAAGGAAGAACTGTTCGGCTGGATAGGGACCGGCCGCAAGATCCCACGCGTGGTCGGGAAGTTCGACGACAAGGACGGCGGCGAATGGTCGGTGCCGCAGGGCAACTGGCTGCTGCCCGCGCACTACGAATTCTCCCCCGCCGTGGTGGCCAAGGCGATAGGCGCGCGCCTGTTGCGCTTCGAGCTGCCGGACGACGTGCGCGCCGGCATCCAGGCGCGCCTGGACGCGATCGACGCCGCCGCGCGCGCGCTGGCGCGGCCGCGCGTGGTGGCCGAGCGCAAGCCCTGGTTCTGTTCGGGCTGTCCGCACAACACCTCGACGCGGCTGCCGGAAGGCTCGCGCGGGATGGCGGGCATCGGCTGCCATTACATGGTGACGTGGATGGGCCGCAATACCCAGGTGTTCACGCAGATGGGTGGCGAGGGCGTGCCCTGGATCGGCCAGGCGCCCTTCACCGACGAGAAGCACGTCTTCGCCAACCTGGGCGACGGCACCTACTACCATTCCGGCCTGCTGGCGATACGCGCGGCGGTGGCGGCCAAGGTGCCCATCACCTACAAGATCCTGTTCAACGACGCCGTGGCCATGACCGGCGGGCAGCCGGTGGATGGCCCCATCAGCGTGCCGATGATCACGCGGCAGGTGGCGGCCGAGGGCATAGGGAAAATCATCGTCGTCACCGACGAGCCGGAAAAGTATCGCGGCATGCAGGGCCTGGCGCCGGGCGTGCCGGTGCGCCATCGCGACGAACTGGATGCGGTGATGCGCGAGCTGCGCGAATACCCGGACGTCTCGGTCCTGATCTACGACCAGACCTGCGCCACCGAGAAGCGCCGCCGCCGCAAGCACAACGCCTACCCCGATCCCGCCCGCCGCGTGGTCATCAACGAGCGGGTGTGCGAAGGCTGCGGCGATTGCTCGGAGAAATCGCACTGCCTGTCGGTCGAGCCCCTGGAAACCGAATTCGGCCGCAAGCGCGTCATCAATCAATCGAGCTGCAACAAGGATTTTTCCTGCCTCAAGGGCTTCTGCCCCAGCTTCGTGACCGTCGAGGGCGGCAAGCTGCGCCAGCCCAAGGCGCTGGCGCAGGAAGGCGTCATCGACGCGGACGTGCCCGAACCCGAGACGCCCGAACTGCGCCGCGCCTATGGCATCTTCATCGCGGGCGTGGGCGGCACGGGGGTGGTCACCATCGGCCAGTTGCTGGGCATGGCCGCGCATATCGAGGGCAAGGGCTGTTCGGTGCTGGACATGGCCGGTCTGGCGCAAAAGGGCGGGGCGGTGCATTCGCACGTCGTGCTGGCGGCCTCGCCGGAGGGCCTGCTCAATACGCGGGTCGCCATGGGCGAGGCCGACGTGGTGCTGGCGGGCGACCTGGTGGTCGCCACCGGCCAGGATGCGCTGGCGCGCATGCGCGCCGGCCGCACCCGGCTGCTGCTCAATAGCGACGTCGCGCCGACGGCGGCCTTCGTCGGCAATCCGGATTGGCATCTGCCCGGCAGCGACCTGCTGCACGATCTGCGGCGCGCATGCGGGGCGGACAACGTCCATGCGATGGATGCCGCCGAGCTGGCGGTGGGCCTGCTGGGCGACGCCATCTACGCCAATCCGCTGATGATGGGCTACGCCTGGCAGATGGGCTGGATTCCCCTGTCCCGCGAGAGCCTGCTGCGCGCCATCGAGCTCAATGGGCAGCAGGTCGCCCGCAACCAGGCGGCGTTTGCCTGGGGCCGGCGCGTGGCGCAGGACCCGGCCGCCGTGCAGTCGCTGGTCCAGGCGCCCGCGGGCGGCGCCGGCACGCGCCTGGACGCGGAAGGCGCGGAGATCATCGAGATCCGCCGCGGCGCGCGCCCGGCGGGCGAGGGCGGCAGCGCCGGCGGCGCCGATCCGGCCGGCTCGGCGGGTCCGTCGCTGCGCCGGCTGCCCGCCGCGGTGCAGGCGCTGGTGCGCAGCCGCGGCGAATTCCTGACGCAATATCAAAACGCCGCCTACGCGCGCGGCTACGAGGCGCTGGTGGAGCAGGTTGCCCAGGTCGAGCAGGCCGCCACCGGCACGTCCCGGCTGACGGAGGCCGTGGCGCGCTATTACTTCAAGCTGCTGGCCTACAAGGATGAATACGAAGTGGCGCGGCTCTATACCGACGGCGAATTCCTCGACGCGGTGCGGCGCCAGTTCGAGGGCGACTGGAAGCTGAATTTCCACCTGGCGCCGCCCGTCCTGGCGCGCCGCGACGCGCAGGGACACCTGGTCAAGCGTTCCTATGGGCCGTGGATGCTCAAGGCCTTCGGCATCCTGGCGCGCCTGCGCTTCCTGCGCGGCACGGCCCTGGATCCCTTCGGCCGCACCGCGGAACGGCGCGCCGAAAGGGCCTTGATCGAGGAGTACCGGGAAACGCTCTTGCGCAGCGTGCTGCCCAAGCTGGATCGCGGCAACCTGGATGCCGCGGTGGCGCTGGCCAGCCTGCCGGAGCAGATCCGAGGCTATGGGCACGTCAAGGAGGCCGCGATGGAGAAGGCGGCCAGGCAGCGGATGGCGCTGCTGGAGAAGTTCTCGGCGCCGGTGCGGGAGATCGGCGGCGCGCGCGCGGCCTGATGTGGCTCGGCGGCCTCGCGCCGCCGTCCATGTGCGCGGCTCAGGCCGCGGGGGCGTTGACCTTGCGGCGCACGGGCATGGCGAAGCGCTCCACGCGCGGCTTGGCGACCGCTTTTTCGTGCAGGGTCTGAGCCACGGCTTCTTCCCGCTTGGCGATGACTTCGCCGGCGCGGGTGCGTGAATCCATCTTGCGCAGCATGACGCGGCCGTCGTGCGGGAAGAAATTGACGCGCCGCGCGTAGACGTCGCCCAGGTCCTGCGCCTTGACGGGGATGCCTTCCGTCTTCAGGTAGCTCAGCACGAACTGGCCGTTGCGCTCGCCGATGTTCATCTGCTGCATGGCCGACAGCACCGCGCCGCCGCCGAAGACCTTGGCCTCCAGCCTTTCGCGGGCGGCGCCCGCCTTCAGCAATTCGTTGATCAGGACTTCCATCGCGAAGGCGCCGTAGCGCATGGTGGCGGAAGCGGGCGACTGGCTGTCGCCTTCCGGCAGCATGAAGTGGTTCATGCCGCCCACGCCCGTCAGCGGGTCGCGGATGCAGGCGGCGACGCAGGAGCCGAGCACGGTCGTGATCATCAGGTTTTCGCCAGTGACGTAGTACTCGTTCGGCAGGACCTTCATGGCCGGGCACTTGAACGTACTGTCGAAATAGTGGCGCGTCGCGCGGGCGTCACGGGCAGTCGTCATGGAAGCGGATCGCGAAAACGTGGAAGAGGGAAGACCAAAGTTTCTAAAAGTTTCAAATTCTTGATAATTATACGGTTATATGGCTTCCGCCATGCCGGCTTCCATCATGACGGCGTCCGTCATGCCGGCCTGGCCACGGCGGCGGCGCCATCCGGGCTGCCCGAAGCGGGCGCGCGGCCCCGCCGGCACGCGTTCGTGCCGCGATTTGCGCACAATATTGCATGCCGGGGGTGGGTTGATAACCCCCGATTAAGCGGCTTAAAAGCGCGTACTGCGCTTGACTGACCAGCGCGCCGAGAGGGCGGCCAGCGCGCCGGCGCAGATCACCGCCGCCGCCAGCCAGGGCAGGTCCGGCAGGCGGATGGCGAAATCCGCGCCATAGCTGCGGGCCAGCGACAGCATGGCGTCGTTCAGCGGCGTCAGCGCCAGGGCGGCCACGCCGATGGCCAGCAGGGCGGCCAGCGCGCCCGACAGGGCGCCGAGGTAGAGAAAGGGACGCCGCACGAAGGATTCCGTCGCGCCGACCAGGCGCGCCACGGCGATTTCCTCGCGTTGGGACAGCGCCTGCATGCGCACGGTGTTGAAAACCGTGGCCAGCACCACCATGGCCACGCTGGCGGCCAGGAAAATCAGCCCGATGCGGCCGAAACGCAACAGCGCCTCCAGCCTTTGCACCCACTGGCTGTCCAGTTGCACCTGCTCCACCTGGTCCCAGGTCTTCCAGGTGGCCGCCAGGTCGCTGGCGATGCCGGCCAGGCCCTCGCCGTCGCGCAGGGTCGCCACCACGGCGTCGGGCAGGGGGTTGGACGGCAGCACCGCCAGGGCGTCGGACCAGGCGGGATTGCGGCGCAGCTCCGCCAGCGCGCTGTCGCGGCCGATCACCCGGACGTTGCGCACCTGGGCGTCGAAGTCCTTGCGGATACGGCTGGCGATGGCGTCGGCGCTGCCCGCCGGCGCGTTCAGCTTGAGGAAAACGGTCAGTTCGGGCGTCACCGCCACCTGGCGCGCCACGGGCTGCACGGACACCAGGACGGCGCCGCCCAGGATGGGCAGGGCCAGCGCCAGCGCCATGACCAGCAGGTTGGCGGCGGAGGAGAAGGGTTGGGCCAGCATGCGGCGCAGGGTGATGCCCAGCGCGTAGCGGTGTTGTCGCAGCCAGGCGTTCATGCTTGCCCCCCTTCGGCCGCCATGCCGGGCGCCGCCGCGCGGGGGGCCGGCGTCGCCGGGGTCGGATGGGAGTCGGCGAAGCGGCCCGGGTCGATGCGCAGCACGCGATGCGCGTACTGGGCCATCAGCTCCACGTCGTGCGAGGCGATGAGGGTGGTGACGCCGACCCGGTTGAAGTCGCGGAATACGTTCATAATGCGCAAGGCGGTGTCGTGATCGAGGTTCGCCGTCGGTTCGTCAGCGATGAGGATGGCCGGCCGGTTGACGATGGCCCGGGCAATGGCCAGGCGCTGCTGCTCCCCGCCGGACAGTTCGATCGGATTCATGTTTTCCTTGCCGGCCAGGCCCACCTTGTCCAGGGCGGCGCGGGCCCGGCTGGCGGCCGAATCCCAGGGCTGGCCGGTGACGGCCAGCGGCAGCATGACGTTTTCGAAGGCGTTGCGGTCGTACAGCAGGTGGGTATCCTGCAGGATCACCCCGACCGCGCGGCGCAGATAGGGCCGCGCCCGCGCCGGCAGCTTGTCCAGGCGCTGCCCGTTGACCTGGATGGAGCCGCGGCTGGGCGGCTCCAGTCCCCCGATCAGCTTGAGTAGCGTAGACTTGCCGGCGCCTGACGGTCCGGAGACGAATACGAACTCACCCGCCGTCACGCGGAAGTTGATGTCGGCCAGGATATTGCGGCCGTGTCCATAGGATTTGAAGACGTGCTGGAATTCGATCATGGCGGAATAGAGGCGAGTAGCTGCAATAGTAGCGTGAGCCGGCCGAACAGGGATTTCCCGCATGTCCCTATATTTGATGGAAAGCTACCATCGACCTCGCATTCCGAGGGCGGTACACCCCGTGTCCCGTCACCGGATTCCCAAAGTTCCACGGAGATGACAATGAAAACCTTCAAGATCGCAGCAATCGCGGCTGTGTTTCTCGCAGCCTCGGGCGCCGCGCATGCCGGCACCACGTTCGACAACGTCAAGAAGAAAGGTTTCGTTCAGTGCGGCGTGTCGACCGGCGTGCCGGGCTTTTCGGCCACCGACAGCAAGGGCGAATGGAATGGCCTGGACGTCGATATGTGCCGCGCCATCGCCGCCACCATGTTCAATGACGCCTCCAAGTTCAAGGTGACGCCGCTGAACACCCAGCAGCGCTTCACGGCCCTGCAGTCCGGCGAAATCGACGTGCTGACCCGCAACACCACCCAGACCCTGACCCGCGACACCACGCTGGGCCTGATCGGCACCGGCGTCAACTATTACGACAGCCAGGGCGTGATGGTTTCCAAGGACCTGGGCGTGGACAGCGCCAAGAAGCTGGGCGGCGCCACGGTCTGCGTGCAGCCCGGCACCACCACCGAGCTGAATCTGGCGGACTGGTTCCGCGCCAACAAGATCGACTTCAAGCCGGTGGTCATCGACAAGTACGATGAAATCGTGCGCGCCTTCTCGGCCGGCCGTTGCGACGCGTTCACCACCGACAAGTCGCAGTTGGCGTCGACCCGCACCACGCTGGAAAATCCCGACAAGTACGTCATCCTGCCCGAGAACTTCTCCAAGGAGCCGCTGGGCCCGATGGTGCGCCAGGGCGACGAACAGTGGTTCAACGTCGTGCGCTGGGCGCTGAACGTCATGCTGGAGGCCGAGGAATACGGCATCACCTCGAAGAACGTCGACGAAATGCTCAAGAGCAGCAATCCCAACGTCCAGCGCATCCTTGGCGTGACGCCGGGCATGGGCAAGAACCTGGGCGTGGACGACAAGTGGGCCTATAACATCATCAAACAGGTCGGCAACTACGGCGAAAGCTTCGAGCGCAACCTAGGCGGCGCCAGCCCGATGAAGCTGCCGCGCGGCCTGAACGCCCAATGGCATCAGGGCGGCCTGATGTACGGCTGGCCGGTACGCTGATTGTTTGCCGGCGGCGCTCGTCGCACGACGGGCGCCGGGCCGGCCGCGCCGTGCGGCCCGCGGTGGGCCGGCTTCCGGTCCGCCGCTTTCAACCTGCCCTGGATGCGGATACGCAATGACGACTTCTTCCCAAACCCCGCCCACCGGGGCGCCGCCGCGCAAATTGTCCTGGAACGATCCGGGCGTGCGAGCCGTGGTCTACCAGATCCTGGCGCTGGCGGCCGTCGCCTGGGTGGTGTGGTTCCTCGTTTCGAACACACTGCATAACCTGGCGGTGCGCAATATCGCCACCGGCTTCGGCTTTCTCGGCCGCGAGGCCGGCTTCGCCATCGGCGAAACCGCCATCAATTATTCGCCCGCCGACACCTATGGCCGCGCCATCCTGGTCGGGCTGCTCAATACGCTGCGGGTGGCGGTGATCGGCATCGTGCTGGCGACCGTACTGGGTACGCTGGTCGGGGTCGCGCGCCTGTCCAGGAACTGGCTGGTGGCCAAGCTGGCCTCGATCTACGTCGAGGTGATGCGCAACGTGCCGCTGCTGCTGCAGTTGTTCTTCTGGTACGCCATCATCACGGAAAACATGCCGGGGCCGCGCCAGGCGCACCAGCCGCTGCCGGGCGTGTTCATTTCCAACCGCGGCCTGAAGCTGCCGACGCTGCAGGGCGACGCGGTGGATTGGATGCTGGGCGGCCTGGGACTGGCCATCGTCGCCATCATCGCCCTGGCGCACTGGGGCAACAAGCGGCAGGAAAGGACCGGCCGCATCTTCCCGCTGACGCGCTGGGCGATCGCCCTGATCGTCGTCTTGCCCGTGTTGGGCTGGCTGGCCAGCGGCGCTTCGCTCGCGCTGGACGTGCCGGTGCTCAAGGGCTTCAATTTCCAGGGCGGCATGACGCTGTCGCCGGAGTTCACCGCCTTGCTGGCGGGCCTGGTCATGTACACCGGCGCCTTCATCGCGGAGGTGGTGCGCTCAGGCATCCAGGCGGTCAACCACGGCCAGACGGAAGCCGCCAGCTCGCTGGGGCTGCGCCGCGGCCTGGTGCTGCGCCTGGTGGTGCTGCCGCAGGCCATGCGCGTGATCATCCCGCCCATGACCAGCCAGTACCTGAACCTGACCAAGAACAGTTCGCTGGCGGTGGCCATCGGCTATCCGGACATCGTGTCGGTGGTCAACACCACGCTGAACCAGACCGGGCAGGCCATCGAGGGCATCCTCATCATCATGGCCGCCTACCTGACGGTCAGCCTGTCGATCTCGATTTTCATGAACTGGTACAACAAGCGCATCGCGCTGGTGGAGCGTTGACATGGCAAGCTCCCACACTCCCACCGAAGCCCTGCCGCCGCCGTCCAACCACGTCGGCCCCTGGGCCTGGGTGCATGCCCGCCTGTTTTCCTCGCCGCTGAACATCCTGCTGACGGTGCTCATCGTCTGGGCCCTGCTGATGTGCGTGCCCGCGGCGATCGAGTGGCTGTTCGTCGAGGCCAATTTCTCGGCCTCGACGGCGCAGGAGTGCCGCGCGTCGGGCGGCGCCTGCTGGGCCTTCATCCGCGAAAAGCACCGCCTCATCCTGTTCGGCACCTATCCCTACGACGAGCAGTGGCGTCCGCTGATCGCCACCTTCGTCCTGATCGGCGTGATCGTCTGCAGCGGCGTGCGGCGCTTCTGGAAGCCCTGGCTGCTGTGGGTCTGGGTGGTCGGGCTGACGGCGGTCGCCATACTGATGTGGGGCGGCGTGCTGGGCCTGACCTACGTCGAGAATGATCGCTGGGGCGGCTTGCCGCTGACGCTGATCCTCGCCACCTTCGGCATCGCCTTCGCCTTTCCCATCGGCGTGCTGCTGGCGCTGGGGCGGCGCTCGAAGATGCCGGCGATCAAGGCCTTGTGCGTCGTGTACATCGAGCTGATCCGCGGCGTGCCGCTGATCAGCCTGCTGTTCATGTCCTCGGTGATGCTGCCGCTGTTCCTGCCGGAAGGCTTCTCCATCGACAAGCTGCTGCGCGCGCAGATCGCCATCATCCTGTTCGCCGCGGCCTACATCGCCGAGACCGTGCGGGGCGGCCTGCAAGCCATACCCAAGGGGCAGTACGAGGGCGCCGATTCGCTGGGCCTGACCTACTGGCAGCAGATGCGCAAGATCATCCTGCCGCAGGCGCTGAAGATCGTCATCCCGCCGCTGGTCAGCATTTTCATCGCCTTGTTCAAGGACACCTCGCTGGTGGTGATCATCGGTATCTTCGACCTGACGCTGGCGGCCAAGGCGGCCCTGTCGGACGCCGCCTGGCGCGGCTTCGGCGTCGAGGCCTACCTGTTCATCTCGCTGATCTATTTCGTCTTCTGCTTTTCGATGTCCAAGTACAGCCAGGCGCTGGAGCGCCGGCTGCGTCGCGGACACGAACGTTAATTGCCAATTTCGCGGGGCGCGTCCGGGAGGACGCGCCGTCCGCCACCAGGGAGCACGCTCATGGCCGAGGCCATCATCCGCATGCAGAACGTCAACAAGTGGTACGGCCAGTTCCACGTGCTGCGCAACATCAATTTGAACGTCGAGCCCGGCGAACGCATCGTCATCTGCGGCCCGTCGGGGTCGGGCAAGTCGACCATGATCCGCTGCATCAACCGGCTGGAAGAGCACCAGCAGGGCCAGATCGTGGTCGACGGCACGGAACTGACCAACGACCTGAAGAACATCGAGACCATACGCCGCGACGTCGGCATGGTGTTCCAGCACTTCAACCTGTTTCCCCACCTGACCGTGCTGGAGAACCTGACGCTCGGGCCGGTGTGGGTGCTGAAGAAGTCCAAGGCCGAGGCCGAGGCCACCGCCATGAAGTACCTGGAGCGCGTGCGCATCCCGGACCAGGCGAAGAAATTCCCCGGCCAGCTCTCCGGCGGCCAGCAGCAGCGCGTGGCCATCGCCCGTTCGCTGTGCATGAATCCCAAGGTCATGCTGTTCGACGAGCCGACCTCGGCGCTGGACCCCGAAATGGTGAAGGAAGTGCTGGACGTGATGGTGACGCTGGCGCAGGAAAGCGGCATGACCATGCTGTGCGTGACCCACGAAATGGGCTTCGCGCGCAAGGTGGCCAACCGCGTCATCTTCATGGACCGCGGCGAGATCATCGAGCAGAACGCGCCCGACGCCTTCTTCGACAATCCGCAGAACGACCGCACCAAGCTGTTCCTGAGCCAGATCCTGCACTGATCCGGCTCCCGCGCGGGCGCCGGCGGCGCCTGCGCGGCGGGATGCCGGTTCGCCGGCAAGCGCCGCCTCTCCGGCGCCTGGGCGCCGGATGCCTCGGATGCATCGAATGCCTCGCATGGGCCGGGTTATGCTACGCCCCTGCTTAAAAGATGCATTTCGAGGAGAGGAGCTCATCATGGCTATTCCCGCATGGGGCGCCCTGCGCCGTGTTCTCTTGGGCGGCGCCCTGGCGCTGGCCGCCCTCGCGCCGGGCCTGGCCCAGGCCGCCGGCTATCCCGACAAACCCTTGCGCTTCATCGTGCCGTACCCGCCCGGCGGTCCGCTGGACACCATGGCCCGCCTGCTGGCGGAGAAGGTGCGCGACTCGCTGGGCCAGCCGGTGATCGTCGAGAACCGCGCCGGCGCGGGCGGCAATATCGGCGCCGGCCTGGCGGCCAAGGCCCGGCCCGACGGCTATACGCTGGTCATGGGCGCGGTGGCGACCCACGCCATCAATCCCTGGCTGTTCTCCAACCTGCCTTACGACCCCATCAAGGACTTCGCGCCGGTCACCATCGTGGCCTCGGTTCCCAACGTGCTGGTCATGAACCAGGACTTCGCCAGGAAGAACCACATCGAGAAGCTGAGCGACCTGATCGCCTACGCCAAGGCCAATCCCGGCAAGCTGAACTACGGCTCCGGCGGCAACGGCAGCGCCGGCCACCTGGCGGGCGAGCTGCTGAAGGCGCGCGCCGGCATCGACGTCGAGCACATTCCCTACCAGGGGGCCGCGCCGGCGCAACTGGCGCTGCTGTCGGGCCAGTCGGATTTCATGTTCGACAACCTGGCCGCCTCGGCGCCCTTGATCAAGGACGGCAAGGTCAAGGCCCTGGCCGTGACCACCGCCGCGCGGTCCTCCCTGCTGCCCGACGTGCCCACGGTGCAGGAAAGCGGCGTCAAGGACTTCGACCTGGGCACCTGGTTCGGCGTGTTCACCACCGGCGGCACGCCGGCGCCCGTGGTCGACAAGCTGAACAAGGCCTATAGCCAGGCCCTGCTGCAACCCGACGTGCGCCAATACCTGCAGTCCATGGGGTCGGAAATCAAGCCCATGAGCGAAAAGGAATTCGCCGACTTCGTGGTCCGTGAAAAGAACAAGTACCAGGAAATCGTCAAATTGTCGGGCGCCAAGCTCAACTGAACGCCGCCGCGCGAGGCGGCGGCCGCGCTGCTCAGGCCGCCTTGGGCTTGCGGCCGCGCGAGATCCCCGCGCCCGCCTCGGGCCGCAATTCGGCCAGCATGGGCGCCGAGGCCAGCACCATGGCGGCGATGGCCAGGAAGGCGCAGGCGAAATCGAAATGTTCCGCGTGCGAGCGGCCGGACAGGGTCATCGATAGCTGCATGACGCCCGCCGCCATGGCCACGCCCGCCGCGCGCGGCAGGTTCTGCGCCATGCCGAAGAAGGACGTGGCGGCGGACAGCTTCTCGCCCGGCACGTCGGCATAGGCCAGGGCGTTCATGCACGCGAAGTTCAGCGAACGCGCCAGTCCCACGCACACCAGCAGGATGAATATCGCCGTCTCGGGCCAGGCCGGCGTCAGCGTGGCGCAGGCCGCCAGCATGGCGGCGAAGGCGAAGGTGCCGCCCAGCAGGATGCTGCGCACGCGGAAATGCCGCAGGAAGAACTGCGTCATCGGCCGCATGCAGAAGGCCCCGATGGCGCTGGCGAAGGAGATGAAGCCGCTGCGCGAGGCCGACAGGCCGAAGCCCAGTTGCAGCGTGATCGGGACCAGGAAGGGCATGGCGCCGGCGCCGGCGCGGAACAGGCTGCCGGCCACGGTCGAGGCCTTGTAGGTGGGGATGGCCAGCAGGGAGAAGTCGAGGGCGGGATGGTCGACGCGGCGGCAATGCCAGACGGTCAGGCCGAACAGCGCCAGCCCCGCCGCAATGGCCAGCCAGGACCAGGTGTCGGGCACGATGCCGCGCCCGACGGTTTCCACGCCGACCATGAAGATGCTCAGCGCCGCGCCCACCAGCGTCATGCCGCGGATGTCCAGCGCGGGCGGCCGCTCGGTTTCGCTGGGGGGAATCAGGCGCGCCACCAGCACCATGCCCACCAGGCCGATGGGCAGGTTGATCCAGAAAATGGCGCGCCACGAAAACGTGTCGGTCAGGAAGCCGCCCAGCGGCGGCCCGATCACCGGGCCCAGCATCGCCGGCATGGACAGCCAGGTGGTGGCCGAGAGCAGGTCCTCGCGGCGGACGCCGCGCAGCAGCACCAGTCGGCCGACCGGCACCATCATGGCGCCGCTGACGCCTTGCAGGATGCGCGCCGCGATCAGCCATCCCAGCCCGCCGGACAGCGCGCAGGCACAGGAGGACGCCGTGAACAGCGCGATGGCCGACATGAATACCCGCTTGGCGCCGTAGCGGTCGGCGACCCAGCCGCTGACCGGCACGAAGACCGTCATGGCCACCAGGTAGGAGGTAATGGCGGCGCTCAGGTGCACCGCGTTGACCCCCAGGTCGCGCGCCATGTCCGGCAGGGCAGTGGCGATGGCGGTGCTGTCGATGTTCTGCATGAACAGCGTGGTGGCGACCACCATCGCGATGATCCGGAAATTACGGTGCGGATTCACGGTTGTTACGCGCCCTTGGCCCAGCCCTTGCTCAACGATACGGCCTGGCGCCAGCGCGCCAGCCGGGCCTGCCGCTGGTCGTCCGACCAGGTGGGTTCGAAGCGCCGGTCGGCCTGCCATTGGGCCGCGAATTCGTCCTGGTCGCGCCAGAAGCCCGCCGCCAGTCCCGCCAGGCCGGCGGCGCCCAGCGCGGTCGATTCGGCCACGCGCGGGCGCACCACGGGCACGCCGAGCAGGTCGGCCTGTATCTGCATCAGCAGATCGTTGCGCGCCGCGCCGCCGTCCACCCGCAATTCGGACAGGGGGCTGGGGCTGTCGGCGTTCATCGCCTGCAGCAGTTCGGTGCTCTGCAGGGCGATCGATTCCAGCGTGGCGCGCGCCACGTGCGCCCGCGTGGTGCCGCGCGTCAGGCCGATCAGCAGGCCGCGCGCGTAGGGATCCCAGTGCGGCGCGCCCAGGCCGGCGAAGGCGGGCACGAGAAAGACGTCGTCGGTGTCCGGCACGCTGCCGGCCAGGGCCTCGACGTCCGCCGATTTCGGGATGATGCCCAGGCCGTCGCGCAGCCACTGCACCGCCGCGCCGGCCACGAAGACGCCGCCTTCCAGCATGTAGGTGGTCTTCCAGGGAGCCGCGCCGGGCAGGCCCCAGCCCACGGTGGACAACAGCCGGTGGTGGGAGCGGGAAGGCTGCTCGCCCACGTTCATCAGCATGAAGCAGCCGGTGCCGTAGGTGTTCTTGGCCATTCCCGGCTGGAAGCAGGCCTGGCCGAAGGTGGCGGCCTGCTGGTCGCCGGCCACGCCGGCGATGGGGATGGGGCCGCCGAAGCACTCCGGCAGGGTGCGGGCGATGACGCCGCTGCTGGGCGCGAGCGACGGCAGCACGCCGCGCGGGATGTCCAGGCGCTCCAGCAGCTCGTCGCTCCAGTCCTGCTTGTGGATGTCGAACAGCAGCGTGCGCGAGGCATTGCTGGGGTCCGTGCTGTGCACCTGGCCCCCGGTCAGTTGCCACACCAGCCAGGTGTCCACCGTGCCGAAGGCCACTTCGCCGCGTTCGGCGGCGGCGCGGGCGCCCGGCACGTGGTCCAGCAGCCAGGCCAGCTTGGTGCCGGCGAAATAGGCGTCCAGGACCAGGCCGGTGCGCTGCTGAAGCCAGTCCGCGTGCCCGGCCGCGCGCATGTCGTCGCACCAGGCCGCGGTGCGGCGGTCCTGCCAGACGATGGCGCGCGACAGCGGCACGCCGGTCCGGCGGTCCCATATCAGGGTGGTTTCGCGCTGGTTGGTGATGCCGATGGCGGCGATGTCGGCGGCGGCGGCGCCGGCATTGCGCAGGGCCTCGCGCGCGACCTCGAGCTGGCTGCGCCAGATCTCGTCCGGGTCGTGCTCGACCCAGCCCGGCCGTGGGTAGTACTGGCGGAATTCGCGCTGGCCCGTGGCCCGGACTACGCCGTCGCGGTCGAACAGGATGGCGCGCGAACTCGTGGTGCCCTGGTCCAGGGCGAGAATGTATTCATTCTTCATTGTCGTTGTTCATCGTCCCGGCCGCCTTGCGGTTGCGGCCATTCACCTCTTCGCCGGCGGTGGGATCCAGGCGGCGGAAAGAGAAATACGACGACGCGCACAGGATGCCGATCACGATGAAACCGCTGACGGTGTCTCCGATGGATAGTGTATCGGCTCCGCGCAGGGCCATGCTCACGTTCAGGGTGACGGCGGCGACGCCCACCCCCAGGCTGATGCCCAATTGCTGCGCCATGGCGGAAAAGCTGCTGGCGCGGCTCATGAGCCGCGGCGGGATGTCGGCGTAGGTGAGGGTGTTGACGCCGGTGAACTGCAGGGAGCGGAAGAAGCCGCCGATCAGCAGGATGACGATCATCACCCAGGAGGGCGTGGTGGGGCGGAACAGCGCGCAGGCCACGATGAAGATGCCGGTCAGCAGGGCGTTGACGGTGAGCACGCGGCGAAAGCCGTAGCGGCGCACGATGGGCGTGGCGACGAACTTCATCAACAGGGCGCCGGCGGCGCCGGCGAAGGTGATCATCCCGGCCGAGAACGGCGACAGCCCGAAGCCGATCTGCAGCAGCATGGCCAGCAGGAAGGGCGTGGCGCCCACCGTGAAGCGGCACAGGTTGCCGGCCAGGGTGGAGATGGCGAAGGTGGGGATGCGCATCAGCGACAGGTCGATGATGGGATAGTCGATCGAGCGCGAATGGCGGACGTACCAGAAACCGCACACCAGGCCCACGACGATCAGGCCGATCAACTGGCCGCTGTCCATGACGTCCCGGCCCACCGCCTCGAAGCCGGTCACCAGGGAGGCCAGGCAGATGGCGCTGAGGAAGAAGCCCAGCCAGTCCAGCTTGGGCGGGTCGGCGTCGCGCACTTCCTTGATGTAGCGCAGGGTCAGCGCGATGCCGAACACGCCCATCGGGATATTGATCAGGAAGATCCAGTGCCAGGATGCGTAGGTGACCAGGAAGCCGCCCAGCGGCGGCCCGATCACCGGCCCCAGCAGCGCCGGGATGGACAGGAAGGACATGGCCTTGAGCAGGTCTTCCTTGGGCACCAGCCGCAGCAGGATGATGCGGCCCACCGGCACCATCATGGCCCCGGCCATCCCCTGGGCGATGCGCGACAGCACCAGTTGCGTCAGGTCCCTCGAAATGGCGCAGGTCACCGAACTGAGGGTGAACAGTACGATGGCCGCGATGAACACGCGCCGGGCGCCGAAACGGTCGGCCGCCCAGCCGCTGATGGGCACGAACACCGCCGCCGCCAGCAGGTAGGAGGTGATCGCCACGTTCAGCCGCACCGGCGTGGACGCCAGGGAGGCGGCCATGGCCGGCAGGGCGGTCGCCACCACCGTGGCGTCCAGCATCTGCATGAACAGCGCGCAACCCACGATGAAGGGGATCATGCGCGCGGCGCGCAGGGCATCGGGATCTTGAACCGGGGCGGCGGAAACGGTGGAGGAAGAGGCGGACATGTGGGGACGGGTAGCGCGGCGGAGGGCGACGGCGGTAGCTTGGCCATTGTAAACCGGGGCCTCTGGCGGACCGCTTAACGGGCCCCGGACAGGCGCACGAGAGACATACGGCTGGTGCCGGCGCCGCCGTGAAGTAAACTGGCGGGAATACAACCCGCCAAAATTGGTGCCATGGCCAAAACCTACGAGTCCGAGATCACCCAGTTCCTGAAGCAATACAAGCAGGCCCATCCCGATGTCGAAAAGCGCCAGCGCGAAGGCCGCGGGCTGCTCTGGGACAAGCCGCAGGATCCTGAATTGCTCGAGGGATTCCGCGCCGCCCGCGTGCAGCAGAAGCCTTACGTCTACTCAGCGGACTGAAGCGACCGGTCCCGGCCATGCCGCAGCATTCCTCCGTGCCGGGTTCGGACCTGGCCGCACTGGTGGAACCCCAGGTGGATAGCACGCCCGACGTCGTCGATAGCGTGGCCTTCGCGCGCCTGTACGGCGAGCCGCTGTTCAAGCTGCCGCAGGACCTCTACATCCCGCCGGACGCCCTGGAAATCTTCCTGGAAGCCTTCGAGGGGCCGCTGGACCTGCTGCTGTACCTGATCCGCAAGCAGAACTTCAACGTGCTGGACATCCCCATGGCGGATGTCACCCGGCAGTACCTGTCGTACGTCGAGCAGATCCGCCTGCACAACCTGGAGCTGGCGGCGGAATACCTGCTGATGGCGGCGATGCTGATCGAGATCAAGTCGCGCATGCTGCTGCCGGTGAAGAAGAGCGACACCGGCGAGGAAGTCGAGGATCCCCGCGCCGAACTGGTGCGCCGCCTGCTCGAATACGAACAGATGAAGCTGGCGGCGCAGAAGCTGGACGCGCTGCCGCAACTGGGCCGCGATTTCGTGCGCGCCCAGGCCGTGGCCGACCTGACCGTCGAGCGCGCCATGCCGGACGTCAGCGCCGAGGACCTGCGCCAGGCCTGGGCCGACATCATGAAGCGCGCCAAGCTCAACGCGCACCATCACATCACGCGCGAGCAGCTCTCCGTGCGCGACCACATGACGCACATCCTGCGGCGCCTGAACGACGTGCGCTTCATGGAATTCACCGACATGTTCATGGAGCGCCTGGACGAAGGCGCGCCGGCGGCGGTGGTGGTCGTGCACTTCATCGCCATGCTGGAACTGGCGCGCGAGTCGCTGCTGGAAATAACCCAGGCCGAGCCCTATGCGCCCATCTACGTCCGCCTGGCCTATACGAGCGTGGCGCAGGCGGCCTGAGCGCTTTCCTGGCCGCCGCCCCATCCGGAGACATCCTTGAAAGTCGTACACAGCATCCAGGAATTGCGCGATCACCTGCGCGGACAGACGCGCGTCTCGTTCGTGCCGACGATGGGCAACCTGCACGCGGGCCACCTGGCGCTGATGAAGCTGGCGCGCCAGCACGGCGATCCCGTCGTGGCGAGCATCTTCGTCAACCGCCTGCAATTCGGTCCTTCCGAGGATTTCGACCGCTACCCGCGCACGCTGGCCGAGGACATCGAGAAGCTGGAGCGCGCGCGCGACGTGTACGTCCTGTTCGCGCCGGACGAGAAAGAGATGTACCCGGAGCCGCAGAATTATCGCGTGCAGCCGCCCGACGACCTGGGCGACATCCTGGAAGGCGAGTTCCGGCCCGGCTTCTTCCGGGGTGTCTGTACCGTGGTGCTGAAGCTGTTTTCCTGCGTGCAGCCGCGCGTGGCGGTCTTCGGCAAGAAGGATTACCAGCAGTTGATGATCGTGCGCGCCATGTGCCGCCAGTTCCAGTTGCCCGTCGAGGTGCTGGCGCACGAAACGGTGCGCGCCGACGACGGCCTGGCGCTGTCGTCGCGCAACCGCTACCTGACCGATGCCGAGCGCGCCGAGGCGCCGCGGCTGTACGCCGAGCTGCAGGCCATGCGCCAGCGCGTGGCGGCGGGCCGGCACGACGTCGCGGCGCTGGAGCAGGAAGCCGCCGCCGTCCTGGCCGCGCGCGGCTGGCAGGTCGACTATGTGTCGCTGCGCCGGCAGCGGGATCTGAAGACGCCCGACGCGGCGGATTTCCAGGCCGGCGAACCGCTGGTGGTGCTGGCGGCCGCGAAGCTGGGCAATACCCGCCTGATCGACAATCTGGAGTTGTAGGGCGTGGTTTTGTGGGACGCGGCGTTGTAGGACGCCGCTGTCCACCCTGTCAGTTCTGCCAGCTTCTCCGCCCTGGGGCGGCATGCAAGACTACCTTCCATTCCTGACATGGAGGAAGGACAGCATGATGTCTCGTATGCATGTGCCGGCGACGCGGCCGCCCGTCGCCTATCCCCTCGCTCATTCCCCTGCCTATCCTCGTCCCTCCGGCATGCCGGACCCGGCCGCCGCGCCGTCCGGGCCGTCCGCCTGTCCCGGCGCGGCGGGCCATCCGCGCCAGGCGGATCTCACGCGCCGCGAGCGCGACATCCTGCCTTACCTGATCAGCGGCAAGTCCAACAAGTACATCTCCATCGAGCTCTCGATATCCTCGCGCACGGCGGAGGCCCATCGCGCCAATATCCTGCGCAAGATGGGGGTGCGTTCGACGATGGAACTGGCCTGCCGGATGTGCCCGCACCGACAGGCGCGGGAGTAGGGCTGGAAAGCGCAGGGCCGCGCCGATGCATGAACCCGCGTCAATGCCATCCAGGGCGCCGCGGATCCGGCTTTGCCGGTCCGCCGGCGCCGCCCCCTTGAGGGGGCGCGCGACAGCGCGTAGGGGGTGGGCCCCGTTCAGTTACCGCACTTGGGCGGCGGCTGCTTGGACAGTTCGTCGATGGGATCGAGGTCCGGCTGGCGCGTCAGCGTGTAGTTCAGGTTCGGCGTGACGCCGGCCAGCGCGCGCAGGCGCAGCACGTTGTTGGCGGCGACCACGAATTCCGCCCGCGAATTGCCGTCGGCGCCCGTCAGGAAGACGCGCGGCGGCTTTTCGTCGGTGGCGTCCCAGCAGCCTTGCTCGGCAACCGCCTTTTCCTTGTTGGCGGACTCCGCCAGGTAGGCCGAGCGGCCGCGCCAACGGCCGTTCGGCGCCAGCGTCAGCGTGATGCGCTGGGCTTCGCAGTTCAGGCCGGGGGAGAAGCAGGGCAGGGTGCCCATATAGGTCTGCGGTTGCGGCACCAGCTTGCTGGCTTGGCCGGCGGCCGGCGCGGGGGCGGGAGCGGACGCCGGCGCGTCGGCGCTGGCGATGGTGGCCGGCGCGGCCTGGCCGTCCCCGGCCGCCTCGCCTGCCTGCGCCGCTTGTTGCTGCCCGGCGGCCTGCTGTTGCTGTTGCTGGGTGGGCGCGGGCCGCTTCAGGTCGAACTGCAGTTGCGACGGCGCGCGGACCACCGTGCGATAGCCGGCGCCGGTGGCGTTGTATTGCGCGTCGCCTTGCGTGCTGGCGGGCGGCGGGTCGTAGTAGCCGGGCTCGCGCTGTTTCGCGCAGCCGGTCAGCGGACCCAGGATCGCCAGGAGGACGACGCTGGCGGCCGTCAGGCTCGTGCGTGCGGAAACAGGGGCGGACGTGCGGCGTTCGAGCTCGGCGGCGGGCATGATGATGTATCCAGGAATCAAAATTTAAAGGTAATTCTACGCATGATTGGGACGCCGCGCGCGCGGGTATCGGGGCGGCGCATTTTGACATTCGGACGGCGCGCTGAATAATGCGCGTCGACGGCCGCCGCCACGGTCCATCAGGGAGCCACATGCAGTCCATCTTTCCCATCGACATGACTATCGCGATTTGCCTGGCCGTCCTGGCGGGCCTGGCCGTCGGCTCCTGGCTGACCACCGTGGTGGAGCGCCTGCCGCGCATCATGGACTACGACTGGGAAGCGCAATGCCGCGAGTGGCGCGGCGAGGAAATGCCGACGGACCCGGGCCGTCCCAGCCTGTGGCGGCCGGCCTGCCGCTGCCCGGCCTGCCTGGCGCCGATCACGGGATGGCGCCGCCTGCCGGTGATCGGCTGGCTGTTGCTGCGCGGCCGCTGCGCCGCCTGCGGGCAGCCCATCGCGTGGCGTTATCCCATGCTGGAATGCCTGACGGCCCTGGGCTTCGCCGCCTGCGTCTGGCGCTTCGGTCCGGGCGTGCAGGCGCTATGGGCCATGCTGCTGGTCGCGGCGCTGCTGGCCCTGGCCTGGATCGACCTGGATACCGGCCTGCTGCCCGACGCCATCACGCTGCCGCTGCTGTGGGCCGGCCTGCTGGCCAACGTCGCGCATACCTTCGCGCCGCCCGGCCAAGCTGTGCTGGGCGCGGCGGCGGGCTACGGCGTGCTGTGGCTGCTGTTCCATGGCTATCGCCTGGCGACGGGACGCGAGGGCATGGGCTATGGCGACTTCAAGCTGCTGGCGGCGCTGGGCGCCTGGCTGGGCCTGGCGGCGCTGCCGCTGATGCTGCTGGCGGCGTCGCTGGCCGGCGCATTGGCGGGCCTGCTGCTGATCGCCACGCGGCGCGCGCGGCGAGGCCAGCCCCAGCCGTTCGGCCCCTATCTGGCGGCGGCTGGTATCGTGGCGTTGTTGTGCGGCGGCGTATCGACCGCGTGGCCCTTTTAGTAGGGGCTAATAGCGGCTGGCGGCGGCGCGTCCCGGAAGTTCGCAAGGCCTTCCGGAACACGGCGCCAGGCCGCCGGCGCGCCCGCCGATACAGGCGCGCTTTATGAGCTATCAGCGCAAAACTTTAAGCGCAACTATGCGTAACCAGAGGCAAGCACAAACCCGGCCATGAGCTCCACACCCGCCACCGCACCCTCCTTTTCCTCGCATTTCAAGATCGGCCTGACCGGCGGCATCGGCTCGGGCAAGAGCCGCGTCGCCGACCTGCTGGCGGAGTGGGGCGCCAGCGTCATCGACACCGACCACATCGCGCATCGTTTGACGGCGCCGGGCGGCGACGCGATGCCGGCCATCGAGCAGGCTTTCGGCGCGCGCGCGCGCCGCGCCGATGGCGCGCTGGACCGCGACTGGATGCGTGAACAGGTGTTCGCCGACGCGCAGGCGCGCGCGCGGCTGGAGGCGATCCTGCATCCGCTGATCGCGCGGCGCGCCGAGGAGGAGGGCGCGGCCGCCCAGGGCTGCTACGTGGTTTTCGTGGTGCCGCTGCTGATCGAGTCGGGCCGCTGGGCGCGGCGCGTCGATCGCGTCTGCGTTATCGATTGCGATCCTGATACACAGATTGCACGGGTGCAGTCGCGCAGCGGGCTGACGATATCGACCATCCAGCGTATTATGGCGGCACAGGTCGCGCGGGCAACCCGCCTGGCGGCCGCGCACGACGTGATTCTCAACGACGGCGCGACTTCGCCGGAACAATTGCGCGCGCGGGCGAAAACCCTGCATGAACAATGGTGCGCGCTGGCGGCATCCATGGACCGCGGCGCGTGATGTTCCCCCCAACCATTCCGGCCGCGGCCGGCTTAATGACGGACCTGTATCGAGCGTGATTCTTTACGAATATCCCTTCAACGAGCGTATCCGGGCGTACCTGCGCCTCGAATATCTCTTCGACCGGTTGTTCTATTTCGCCAGGCCCGGCGACGCCAAGAATCATCAGATCGCTATCGCGACCATATTCGATATTCTCGACGCCATCGAGCGTACCGACATCAAGACCTCGGTATTGCAGGACATGGAGCGCCAGCGTCTGCAATTGGCGGCGCTGCGCGATCATCCGGGCGTGGCCCAGGATGCGCTTGAAACCATGCTGCGCGAAATGGAGAAAACGGCCGGCGCCTTGTCCACCCAGGGCAAGGCGGGCCAGCCGCTGCGCGAAAACGAGTGGCTGGTGAGCCTGCGCGGCCGCCTGGCCGTGCCCGGCGGCGCCACGCAGATCGAAATGCCGTCCTACCATGCCTGGCAGCACAAGCCCGAAGAAGTGCGCTGTGCCGACCTGCAGGCCTGGATGGCTCCCCTCAAGCCCCTGAGCGAAGGCGTGACCATAGGCTTGCGCCTGCTGCGCGAGTCCGGGCGCAGGCAGGAGGCGACGGCCGAGCAGGGCGCCTTCCAGCAGATGCTCGGTGGCCGCTCCCACCAGTTGCTGCGCATCTGGGTGGGCGACGATGCCGGCGTCTTTCCCGAGATCAGCGCCAATAAGTACATGATTTGGATCAGGTTTTCGACGCAGGATGGGGAGTTGAAACCGCAGCAGGTAAGCCGCGACGTGGCTTTCCAGATGTCGCTTTGCAGCACCTGAGCCGCGCCACGGTCTTCCCGATATTGCCTTGCGGCGGCTGAGCCGCCGGGTTGCCATCGCCCCGGCCGACCGCCCGACAGGGTTGAATACCCGTGAAATTACTGTCGAATGGCTGATGGGCCCCCGTTTCAGGCGCGAATCCTGTTGCGGTCGATTTCAAATCACAAACGCCTACATATAAAAACCCGGGACCTTGATGGACAATAGCGGCTCTTTTTGCTGAATAGACGCCGGACGCCCATCAAATGGTTGAACCTACCTCCGCCACCCAGCCCGCCCGCGTTCGTCGCCGTGTGATCGGCTGGGTGATCGTCGCCTTGATCGTGGCCGGCATCGCCTGGCTGGTCCTGCGGCCGACCCACCAGGGGGGAAGATGGCAGCGCAACGGCCAGCATGCCGCGGCCGGGGCGCCGGGCGCCGCGCCAGGGGCCGCCCCGGCGCAGGGCGCCCAGGGCGGGCAGGGAGGCGCCGGCCACGGCCCGCGTCCGGGCGGCCGGGCCGGCGCCGGCGCTGGCGCGGGCATGGGCGAGGCGCCGGTGCCGGTGCGCGTCTTCACCGCCGCCACCCAGGACATGGACATCTCCCTGCCGGCGCTGGGCACCGTCACCGCGTACAACACCGTGACCGTGCGCAGCCGCGTCGACGGCGAACTGGTCAAGGTGAATTTCAAGGAAGGCCAGTACGTGAAGGCCGGCGACGTGCTGGCGCAGGTCGACCCACGGCCCTATGAGGTGCAATTGGCCCAGGCCCTGGGCACGCAGACGCAGAACCTGGCGCAACTGGACAACGCGCGCCGCGATCTCGCGCGCTACCAGGCCCTGTTGAAGCAGGAATCCATCGCCAAGCAGCAGGTCGACACCCAGGCCGCGCTGGTGCGCCAGTACGAGGGCACCGCCAAGACCGACCAGGCCAATGTCGATTCGGCCCGCCTGCAACTGACCTATGCCCGCATCACCGCGCCGCTCAGCGGACGCCTGGGCCTGCGCCAGGTGGACCAGGGCAACCTGGTGTCCTCCGGCGATACCAACGGCCTGGTGGTGATCACGCAGACGCAGCCGATCGCCGTCGTTTTCACGCTGCCCGAGACCCAGTTGCCGGCGGTGCGCGAGCAATTGCGCGCCGGGCACGCCCTGGAGGTCTACGCCTACGACCGCGCCAACATGAAGCAGTTGTCCGCCGGCGTGCTGGAAACCCTGGACAACCAGATCGACGTGACCACCGGCACGCTGAAGCTGAAGGCGCGTTTCGACAATGCCGACGACGCCCTGTTTCCCAACCAGTTCGTCAACGTGCGCCTGCACGTCGAGACGCGCAAGGGCGTGACCGTCATTCCCAACGGCGCCGTCCAGCGCGGTTCCAAGGGGCCGTTCGTGTTCGTCGCCCAGCCCGATAACACCGTCGTGGTGCGCCAGTTGAAGCTGGGTCCGGTCAACAACGACATGGTCGCCATCGAGGACGGCCTGAAGCCCGGCGACCGCGTCGTCATCGAGGGCACCGACCGCCTGCGCGCCGGCGCCAAGGTGGAAGTGGTCACCGATCCCACCAGCACCATCCCGGCCACGCCCGGCGCCGCGCTGGGCGCCGAGCCGGGCGCCAGCACCGCCGTGCCGCCAAGGGCCGCGCCGTGAGTCCGTCGCGCGTCTTCATCCTGAGGCCGGTGGCCACCACGCTGTTGATGGTGGCCATCCTGATCGCGGGCGTGATCGCCTACCGGCTGCTGCCGGTGGCGGCGCTGCCCGAGGTCGACTATCCGACCATCCAGGTGGTGACGCTGTACCCGGGCGCCAGCCCGGACGTCATGACGTCCCTGGTGACCTCGCCGCTGGAGCGGCAGTTCGGCCAGATGCCGGGGCTGAACCAGATGTCGTCCACCAGCTCCGGCGGCGCCTCGGTGATCACGCTGCAGTTCAGCCTTGATTTATCCCTGGACGTGGCGGAGCAGGAGGTGCAGGCCGCCATCAACGCGGCCTCCAACCTGCTGCCCAACGACCTGCCGGTGCCGCCCACCTACAACAAGGTCAACCCGGCCGACGCGCCCGTGCTCACGCTGGCGATCTCCTCGCCCACCATGCCGCTGCCGCAGGTGCGCGACCTGGTCGAGACGCGCATGGCGCAGAAGCTGTCGCAGGTGCCGGGCGTGGGCCTGGTCAGCATCGCCGGCGGGCAGCGGCCGGCCGTGCGCGTGCGCGTGAACCCGCAGGCGCTGGCGGCCAACGGCCTGGCCTTGTCGGACCTGCGCACGGCCATCGTCAACGCCAACGTCAACCAGCCCAAGGGCAACCTGGACGGGCCGATGCGCTCGACCACCATCAACGCCAACGACCAGTTGAAGTCGCCCACCGACTACAACGACCTGATCATCGCCTACCGCAACAACGCCCCGCTGCGCCTGTCCGACGTGGCGCAGACGGTGCAGGGCGCCGAGGACATCCGGCAGGCCGCCTGGGCCGGCGACAAGCCCGCCATCCTGCTGAACGTGCAGCGCCAGCCCGACGCCAACGTGATCGAGGTGGTCGACCGCATCCAGGCGCTGATGCCGCAGTTGCGCCTGGCCATGCCGGCCACGCTGGACGTGAGCGTGGTGGCGGACCGCACCCAGACCATCCGCGACTCCATCAGCGACGTGCGCTTCGAGCTGCTGCTGTCGATCGCGCTGGTGGTGATGGTGACCTTCGTGTTCCTGCGCAGCCTCACCGCCACCTTCATCCCCAGCGTGGTGGTGCCGCTGTCGCTGGTGGGCACGTTCGGCATCATGTACCTGGCCGGTTTCACGGTGAACAACCTGACGCTGATGGCGCTGACCATCGCCACCGGTTTCGTGGTCGACGACGCCATCGTCATGATCGAGAACATCGCGCGCCACCTGGAGGAAGGCGAGACGCCGCTACAGGCCGCGCTCAAGGGCGCGGGACAGATCGGCTTCACGCTGATCTCGCTGACTTTCTCGCTGATCGCGGTGCTGATCCCGCTGCTGTTCATGACCGAGGTGGTGGGGCGGCTGTTCCGCGAGTTCGCCATCACGCTGGCGGTGTCCATCCTGATCTCGCTGGTGGTGTCGCTTTCGCTGACGCCGATGATGTGCGCGCGCCTGCTGCGGCCGGAGTCCGAGACCCGCCACGGCCGCTTCCATCGCGCCACCGGCGCCATGATCGACAAGCTGATCGCCGGCTACGACCGCCTGCTCCAGGTCGTGCTCAACCACCAGCCGCTGACGCTGCTGGTGGCGCTGGCCACCTTCGTGCTGACCGCGCTGCTGTACCTGATGGTGCCCAAGGGCTTCTTCCCGCCGCAGGACACGGGCATCATCCAGGCCATCACGCAGGCGCCGCAGAGCATTTCGTTCTCCGCCATGGCCGAGCGCCAGCAGGAAGCCGCCAGGATCATCCTGGCCGATCCGGCGGTGGCCACGATATCGTCCTTCATCGGCGTGGACGGCAGCAACGCCACCGTCAGCGCCGGCCGCATGCAGATCGTGCTGAAGCCGCGGGACTCCCGCAGCGACTCCATGTCCGACGTCATCGCGCGCCTGGGCGATTCGCTGGCCGGCATGCAGGGCATGACCACCTACATGCAGCCGGTGCAGGACCTGACGATCGAGGACCGCGTCAGCCGCACGCAGTACCAGATGACGCTGTCCAACCCGGACCTGAAGGTGCTGGGCGAATGGACTCCCAAGGTGGTCGAGCGCCTGTCGCGCCTGCCGGAGCTGGCCGACGTCACCGACGACCTGCAGGACGAGGGATTGCAGACCTTCGTCGACATCGACCGCGACGCCGCCTCGCGCCTGGGCATCACGGCGGCGACGATAGACGAGGCCTTGTACGACGCCTTCGGCCAGCGGCTGATTTCCACCATCTTCACGCAGTCGGCGCAGTACCGCGTCGTGCTGGAGGTCATGCCGCAGTTCAGCCGCGGGCCGGACGCCCTGTCGCAGATCTACGTGCCCACGGCGGCCGGCACCCAGGTGCCGCTCTCCAGCGTCGCGCACATCTCCGAAAGCCGGACCGTGCTGGCCGTGAACCGGCTCGACCAGTTCCCCATGGTGACCGTGTCCTTCAACCTGGCGCGCGGCGCGTCGCTGTCGGGCGCGGTCAAGGCCATCCAGGCCGCGGAGAAGGACATGGGCCTGCCGCCCGCCGTCGAAACCCGCTTCCAGGGCGCGGCGGCGGCCTTCCAATCCTCGCTGACCAGCACGTTGTGGCTGGTGCTGGCCGCCATCGTCACGATGTACATCGTGCTGGGCGTGCTGTACGAGAGCTTCATCCACCCGGTGACCATCCTGTCGACGCTGCCGTCGGCCGGCGTGGGCGCGCTGCTGGCGCTGCTGCTCACCGGCAATGAGCTGGACATGATAGGCATCATCGGCATCATCCTGCTGATCGGCATCGTCAAGAAGAACGCCATCATGATGATCGACTTCGCGCTGGACGCCGAGCGCAAGCACGGCATGGCGCCGCGCGAGGCCATCCACCAGGCCGCCCTGCTGCGCTTCCGGCCCATCCTGATGACCACGCTGGCCGCGCTGTTCGGCGCCGTGCCGCTGATGCTGTCGACCGGGACCGGCTCCGAACTGCGCCAGCCGCTGGGCCTGGTGATGGTGGGGGGCCTGCTGTTCAGCCAGTTGCTGACGCTGTTCACCACGCCGGTCATCTACCTGATGTTCGACCGCATGGGCCAGCGCTGGCGCGAACGCCGCGCGGCCCGCCGCGGCGATCCGGCCGGAGCGCCGCGATGATCCTGTCGGCGCCCTTCATCGTCCGGCCCGTGGCCACCACGCTGCTCGCGTTGGCCGTGGTGCTGGCCGGGGCGCTGGCTTTCGCGCTGCTGCCGGTGGCGCCGCTGCCGCAGGTGGACATCCCCACCATTTCGGTGACGGCGCAATTGCCCGGCGCCAGTCCGGAGACGATGGCCTCCAGCGTCGCGACGCCGCTGGAGCGGGCCCTGGGCTCGATCGCCGGCGTGACGGAAATGACGTCGAGCAGCACCCAGGGCTCGACCCGCGTGACCCTGCAGTTCGACCTCAAGCGCGACATCGACGGCGCCGCGCGCGACGTGCAGGCCGCGATCAATGCCTCGCGCACCCTGCTGCCCACCAGCCTGAAGAGCAATCCGACCTACCGCAAGGCCAATCCCTCGGACGCGCCCATCATGACGCTGGCGCTGACCTCGCCCACCCATACCCAGGGCGAGCTGTACGACCTGGCGTCCACCATCCTGGCGCAGAAACTGTCCCAGGTGAACGGCGTGGGCGACGTGACGGTGGGCGGCAGCTCGCTGCCGGCGGTGCGGGTGGAGCTGCTGCCCGGCGCGCTCAGCAACCAGGGCGTGTCGCTGGACGAGGTGCGCACCGCGCTGTCCAACGCCAACGCCAACCGGCCCAAGGGCTTCGTCGAGAGCGACGACAAGCACTGGGTCATCATGGCCAGCGACCAGCTCAGCAAGGCCGAGCAGTACAAGCCGCTGATCGTGTCCTGGAAGAACGGCGCGGCGGTGCGCCTGTCGGACGTGGCCACCGTCACCGACTCGGTGGAGGACCTGTTCCAGACCGGCTTCTACAACAACGACAGGTCCATCCTGCTGATCGTGCGGCGCCAGGCGGACGCCAACATCATCGACGTGGTCGACGCGGTGCGCGCGCAACTGCCGCAGTTGGAGGCGCAGATGCCCGGCGGCGTCGACCTGCGGGTGGCGCAGGACCGCACGCCCAGCATCCGCAGTTCGCTGCACGAGGCCGAGATGACGCTGGTCATCGCGGTGGTGCTGGTCATGATCGTGGTGCTGGTGTTCCTGCGTAGCTGGCGCGCGGCGCTGATCCCCAGCATCGCCGTGCCGGTGTCGCTGGTCGGCACCTTCTCCATCATGTACCTGTGCGACTACACGCTGAACACCATCTCGCTGATGGCCTTGATCGTGGCCACCGGCTTCGTGGTCGACGACGCCATCGTCGTGGTGGAAAACGTCATGCGCCACGTGGAGCGCGGCATGACGCCGATGCGCGCGGCGCTGCGCGGCGCGCGCGAGGTGGGCTTCACCGTCCTGTCCATGAGCCTGTCGCTGATCGCCGTGTTCATTCCCATCCTGCTGATGGGCGGCGTGGTGGGGCGGCTGTTCCGCGAGTTCGCCGTCACGCTGTCGGCCTCCATCATGGTCTCGCTGGTGACCTCGCTGACGCTGACGCCGATGATGTGCGCGCGTATGCTGCGCCACGACGCCGAGCGCGCGGGGCAGCAGCCCGGGCGGCTGGCGCGCTGGTCCGAGCAGGGTTTCGCCTGGCTCGGCAGGCTGTACGAGAACACGCTGGCCTGGACGCTGAAAAACAGCCTGTTGATGGTGTTCGTGCTGCTCGTCACGATCAGCCTGAACCTCTATCTGTACGTGCACGTGCCCAAGGGCTTCTTTCCGCAGCAGGACACCGGCCAGTTGCTGGGCTTTTTCCGGGTCGACCAGGGCACGTCCTTCCAGGCCACGCTGCCCAAGCTGGAATACATGCGCAAGGTGGTGCAGTCGGATCCCGCGGTGCAGAGCATGACGGGCTACGCGGGCGGCCGCGGCGGCAGCAACAGCAGCTTCATGCAGATCCAGCTCAAGCCCCTGTCCGAGCGCGGCGTGTCCTCGGAAGCCGTGATCGACCGCCTGCGCGGGCGCCTGCAAAGCATTCCCGGGGCGCGCATGTTCCTAGTGGCGCAGCAGGACATCCGCATCGGCGGCCGCGCCAGCAGCACCGGGTCCTACGACTACGCGCTGATGGCCGGCGACCTGCAACTGCTGCGGACCTGGATGCCGCGCGTACAGCAGGCCCTGGCCACGCTGCCGGAGCTGGTCGACGTCGATACGGACGTCGAGGACAAGGGCCAGGAAGTCGACCTGGTCATCGACCGCGAGGCCGCCACGCGGCTGGGCGTGGACATGACGGACATCTCGGCGGTGCTGAACAATTCCTTCAGCCAGCGGCAGGTCTCGGTGATGTACGGGCCGCTGAACCAATACCACGTGGTGATGGGCGTGGAGCAGCGCTTCGCGCAAAACGCCGAATCGTTGAAGAAGATCGACGTCATCTCCAGCAGCGGCGCGCGGGTGCCGCTGGCGGCCTTCGCGCGCTTCCAGGTCGGCGCCGCGCCGTTGAGCGTGCAGCACCAGGGCCTGTTCGTGGCGGACACCATCTCCTTCAGCCTGGCGCCGGGCGTTTCGCTGGGACAGGCCAGCACGGCGATCGACGAGGCGGTGGCGCGCATCGGCCTGCCTTCCGACCAGATCCAGGCCAGTTTCCAGGGCACGGCGGCGGCCCTGCAGCAGACGCTGGCGCAACAGCCCTGGCTGATCCTGGCGGCGCTGGTCACGATGTATATCGTGCTGGGCATGCTGTACGAAAGCTTCGTGCATCCGCTGACCATCCTGTCGACCCTGCCGTCGGCCGGCATCGGCGCGCTGCTCGCCTTGCTGATGGTGCGCATGGAGTTTTCCATCATCGCGCTGATCGGCGTCTTCCTGCTGATCGGCATCGTCAAGAAGAACGCCATCATGATG
This sequence comes from Bordetella genomosp. 10, assembly GCF_002261225.1. NCBI lineage: Bacteria > Pseudomonadati > Pseudomonadota > Betaproteobacteria > Burkholderiales > Alcaligenaceae > Bordetella > Bordetella genomosp. 10. The sequence continues at coordinate 2,549,881 of NZ_NEVM01000005.1, read as the reverse complement.
GTCGACTTCGCGCTGGACGCGGAGCGGCGCCACGGCCTGAGCCCGCGCGACGCCATTTTCCAGGCCTGCATCACCCGCTTCCGGCCCATCCTGATGACCTCGATGGCGGCCATCTTCGGCGCCTTGCCCCTGGTGCTGGCCACCGGGACCGGCGCCGAATTCCGCCAGCCGCTGGGCGTGACCATCGTCGGCGGCCTGGTGGTCAGCCAGTTGCTCACGCTCTACACCACGCCCGTGATCTACCTGTATCTCGACCGGCTGCGCCATTGGGCGCGGCGCCGCCAGGCTTCCCGCGCGGTGGCCACCACTTCCGACTATTCATGATGCGCCTGTCCTTTCCTCCTTCCCGCGCGCGCGCCGCGCGCCTGCTGCCGGTGCTGGCCTTGTGCGGCGCGCTGGGCGCTTGCGCGGTCGGCCCGGACTACCAGCGCCCGCCCCTGGACGTCGGCGCCGCGTACAAGGAGGCCCGGCAGGGCGCGCCCGGCTGGACGCCGGCGCAGCCCGGCGTCGCCCTGGACAGCGCATGGTGGCGCGTCTATGGCGATCCCGTGCTGGATGGATTGATGGACCGCCTGAACGCCGCCAACCTGGACATCGTGCAGGCCGAAGCGAACTACCGCCAGGCGCAGGCGCTGGTGCGCGGCGCGCGCGCTTCCTTCTTTCCGACCGTCGGCGTCGACGCCGGCGTCACCCGTTCCGGCAGCGGCGGCAGCAGCAGCGGCACCGGCAGCAAGTCCGTGAGCAATGCCTTTTCGCTGGGGGGAACGGTCACCTGGGAAGCCGACCTGTGGGGATCCATCCGCCGCAACGTCGAGGCCAGCCAGGCCAGCGCCCAGGCCAGCGCCGCCGATCTCGCCGGCGCCCGCCTCAGCGCGCAGAGCACGCTGGCGCAGGACTATTTCCAGCTGCGCATACTCGACGAGCAGAAGCGCCTGCTGGAGGAAACCGTGGCCGCCTATGAGCGGTCCCTGACCTTGACGCAGAACCGCTTCAACGTCGGCGTGGCGGGCAAGGGCGACGTGGCGGTGGCGCAGACGCAGTTGGAGAATACGCGCGCCAGCCTGGTCGACCTGGAATGGCAGCGCGGCCAGTACGAGCACGCCATCGCCGTGCTGATGGGCGTGGCGCCGTCCACCTTCGCGCTGGCGGCGCAGCCCTTCAGGCAGCCGGTGCCGGACATCCCCCTGGGCCTGCCTTCGCAATTGCTGGAGCGCCGTCCCGACGTGGCGGGGGCCGAGCGCCGCACCGCGCAGGCCAATGCGCAGATCGGCGTGGCCGTGGCCGCCTGGTTTCCCGACCTGACGTTGTCGGCCTCGGGCGGCTTTCGCAGCGGCGAGTTCGCGCAGTGGCTGACGGCGCCGGCGCGCTACTGGTCCATCGGCCCCGCGCTGGCGGCGACCCTGTTCGACGGCGGCCTGCGCAACGCGCAGATCGATTCGGCGCGCGCCGCCTACGACGCGCAGGCCGCGGCCTATCGCCAGATCGTGCTGGGCGCCCTGCGCGAGGTGGAGGACTACCTGATCCAGTTGCGCGTGCTGGCCGACGAGCAGCAGGTGCAGCGGCGCGCCCTGGAGGCCGCGCGGCAGTCGCTGGCGTACACGCGCAACCAGTACGAGCAGGGCCTGGTCGACTATCTCAGCGTCGCCACCGTGCAGACCACCGCCCTGTCGGCCGAGCGCAGCGCCATCAGCCTGGTGGGCGACCGCCTGATCGCCAGCGTGCAGCTCGCCGCCGCGCTGGGCGGCGGCTGGGACGGCAACGTCCAGCCCAAGCTGGCGGCCGACAAGCCTTAGTCAGGTCCTGGCCCGTGGGATCGCGGGGCCATTGCACGACGGGCTCCGCGCGCGGTTTCCTTGCCTCGCGGTTGTGGTCGCGGTTGCGGTTGCGGTCGCGGTTGCGGTCGCGGGCAGCGGGCCGGGCCGCCGGCGCCCGGACAGGCAAAAGGGTCTCGCGTAGTTTTGCGTATGGCGCGCGGGCGCGGCGCGGCGGACAATCGCTCTCATGACGTTTGCCGGGCGGCAAGGAGGACAGTGACGTGCGCATCAACCCCATACCGGGCGTCGACCGGCCCCCGATCTGGTACCGCAAGTGGTTTATCGAAGTCCTGGGCGCCGTCCCCGTCGTGGGCGCGGCCGCCTTCACCATGGTGCGCTTCTGGCGATCGCCGGACGACAGGCTGTTCGCCGACCTGGCATTGGCCGTGGTGGTGTGGGTCTGCCTTTTTTCCTTTCTCAAGGTTCTGGTCGCGCGGCGCCAGGACCGCCAGGAGGCGCCGGAGGAAACGCATGACGGGTTGTACGGCGCGGTGACCGTGGCGCATGCGGCCGTCAAATTCCTGGTCGAGTCGAACAGCGAGACCGAAGTCGACCTGCGCGCGACCTTCCATCGCGTCGTCCCGCCGCTGGGCAGTCCGCAGAAGCTGCAGCAGATCATTCCTTACGTCGGAGACGGCGAGGGCGGCGGCGCGGGCCGGACGTTCTCCGTCAATACCGGCATCACCGGCCAGGCGGTGCGGAACATGGAGCCCTACATCATGGAAAGCGTGGCGGCCACCGAAGCGGACCATCGCGCGGAACTGGTCGCCGAATGGGGTTACACATCCGCGCAGGCTGCGCAGATCAAACCGGGACGCGTCTCGGCGGCGGCCTTGCCCGTGCTGGACCGCAGTGGACAGCATGTCCTGGGAGTGCTCTACTTGGACTCAAGCGCGCCCCAGATATTCAGTGAGTCTGAATCGAGGCAGATGCTGATCGCTATCGGCGATGCCGTCGGTGATTACGTGACGCGGAGGTATTGATCACATGGACACGCAAACCAGGAAAGCGAACGGCCCCAATCGCTATATCGCCCGGGAGGAAATCGTTTCCCGGCCGGGCGCCAAAATCATCGTTACCCGCCTGCGCCTGACCCAGGCAGGGCGGGACGCGCTCACCACGGGCAGCACGGGCATCACCACCGGCGTTTCGGCCAGCCGCTCGTTCTTCGACCACGGCCAGTGCGAAGCCGCATGATTTCCGCGATGGGGCGATAACGACGATATCGCCCCATCGTCACCGCATTGGTCGTTGCAACGATCATGGCACCGATTCCTGCACCGATTACTGCGCCGATCGCTGCATTGCCCCACCGCTTCCCGTCCGCCGGCTTTTATCGAACGGCCTTTATCGAAGGCCTTTGTCTTGGGCCGTTATCTCAGGCCCTTATCTCGGGCCCTTATCGAAACACCGCCCGTATCGCCGCCACGCCGTGCGCGCCGTGCTCTCGCGCCCGCGCCAGCGTGTCCGGGCCCTGGCCGCCGATGGCATAGGCCGGTAAGCCGGCATCGGCGATGATGGCCTCGAAACCCTCCCAACCCACGCCGGCCTGGCCGGGATGGCTGGCGGTCTCGGCCACCGGGCCGGCGACGATGAAATCCGCCTCCAGTTCACGCGCCACGGTCACCTGGCCGCGGTCATGCGTGGATACGCCCACCTTGGCTTGCGGTCCCAGCGCCTCGCGCAAGGCGGGGCCCTGTCCGGCCAGCGCCGCGGCGTCGGCGGCGCGCAGGTGCACGCCGTCCGCTTCGCCCCACCAGGCGCGCGGATGCGCGCTGTTGACGAGAACTTGCGCGCCCACGCCGCGGCAGCGCTGCAAGACGGCTTGCAGCGCCGCATGCAGCGATGCCGCTTGCGGCCCCTCGGGCCATCCCGGTTCGCGCAATTGCATCAGGCGCAGCCCGCCCGTCAGGGCGGCGTCCAGGCGTTGCAGGAAAGCGGGCAGGTCTTCCGGACGGCCGATATTGCTGATGCCGTAGGTCGCGGGCAATTGCAGCCAGCGCAAGGGCGGCAGCGTGGCCGGCAGCACGTCGCCGACCTCCGTGGCGCGGGCGGGATCCACCCACTCCAGCCGCTGGTTTTCCCGTCCGCGCGGCTCGCCTTCCCATTTCGTCACCCGGCAGAAGGCCAGACGCACGGTGGTGTGCGGATAGGCGTGCACATAGGTGACCCAGCGCGTGGCCTCGGTGACGCGGATGCCCAGTTCCTCATCCAGCTCGCGCTCCAGGGCCTGCAGCACGGTCTCGCCCGGCTCCAGCTTGCCGCCGGGCAGCTCCCACCATCCCGACCAGGGCTTGCCCTCGGGCCGTTGCCCCAGCAGCAGTTGGCCATCGGCGCGCAGGATCAGTCCGGCGGCGACGTCGAGGACGTTCTCGGCAACGGTTTTCTCAGGCATGGCGGGCCGCCCAGTCGCGCGCGAACTGGAACGCCACGCGCCCCGAGCGCGAGCCGCGCTCGATGCTCCATTGCAGGGCTTCGGTGCGCGACGGCGCGACGTGCTCCTCGGGGCAGCCGAGTTCGCGCAGCCAGTGGTAGACGATGTCCAGGTAGTCGTCCTGGCGGAAGGGGTAGAACGACAGCCACAGGCCGAAGCGCTCGGACAGGGAGATCTTCTCCTCCACGGTTTCGCCGGGATGGATTTCGCCGTCGGGCTGGTGCCTGGCCTGCAGGTTCTCGCTCATGTACTCGGGCATGAGGTGCCGGCGATTGGACGTGGCGTAGATCAGCACGTTGTCGCCCGACGCCGACACCGAGCCGTCCAGCACCGACTTCAGCGCCTTGTAGCCCGCCTCGCCTTCCTCGAAGGACAGGTCGTCGCAGAAAACGATGAAGCGTTCCGGGCGCGCGCCGACCAGTTCGACGATGTCGGCCAGGTCGCCCAGGTCCGATTTGTCGACCTCGATCAGGCGCAGGCCGCGGTCGCCGTAGGCGGCCAGCATGGCCTTGACCAGCGAACTCTTGCCCGTTCCCCGCGCGCCGGTCATCAACACGTTGTTGGCCGGTTTCTTGTCGATGAAATGGCGGGTGTTGCGGTCGATGATGTCTTTCTGCCGCTCGATATGCTGCAAGTCGGCCATATCGATTTGGGCGACGTGGCGCACCGCGTCCAGCCAGCCGCGCGAGCCGCGCCGGCGCCAGCGGAAGGCGCGGGCGGACCAATCGATTTCCGGCGGGGCCGGCGGCAGATAGGCTTCGAGTTGCGCCAGCACACGCTCGGCGCGGGAGATCAGCGTGGTGAAATCGTTGATGGTCACTTCGATGTCCAGGATCGGGAACAGTCGTTCGGAACGATGGTTCGGGAATCGTGATTCAGGAATCGCGATTCGGGAACCGGGCTCAGGAACGGTAATCGGCGTTGATGCTGACGTAGTCGTGCGAGAAATCGCAGGTATAGACCGTGTCCGTCACCGACCCGCGGCCCAGCGCGATGCGCACCAGGATCTCGGCTTTCTTCATCACCCGCTGGCCGTCTTCCTCGCGATACTCGGGGTTGCGGCCGCCCGCCGTGGCGACCAGCACGTCGTCCAGCCACAGGCGCAGTTTCGCGGTATCGAGGTCGTCGATGCCGGCATAGCCTACCGCCGCCAGGATGCGGCCCAGGTTGGGGTCGGAGGCGTAGAAGGCGGTCTTGACCAGCGGGGAATGGGCCACGGCGTAGGCTACTTTCAAGGCTTCCTCGGTGGTGCCCGCTTCTTCCACGCGGATGGTCATGAACTTGGTGGCGCCTTCGGCGTCGCGCACGATCTTCTGCGCCAGTTCGGCGGCGGCCGCCGACAGGGCCTGGTGCAGCTCGGCATAGGCGGCATCGTTGGCGCTGTCGACCCGCAGGCCCGACTGGCCGCTGGCCATGATGATGAAGGAGTCGTTGGTGGACGTGTCGCCGTCGACCGTGATGCGGTTGAAGGACACGTCGGCGATTTCGCGCGCCATCCGCTTCAGCAGTTCGGGCGCGATGCCGGCGTCCGTGGCCAGGAAGCCCAGCATGGTCGCCATGTTCGGCCGGATCATGCCGGCGCCCTTGCTGATGCCGGTGAACGTGACGGTCTTGCCGCCGATGTCGCGGCGCACCGAGGCGATCTTGGGCTGCGTGTCGGTGGTCATGATGCCGTGGGCGGCGCTGAACCAGTTGTTCGGGCCCAGGTTGGCGATGGCGGCGGGCAGTCCGGCCACCAAGCGGTCGACCGGCAGCGGCTCCAGGATGACGCCGGTGGAGAAGGGCAGGATCTGGTCGGCCTGCACGTCCAGCAGCCGGGCCAGCGCGGCGCAGGTGTCGTTGCAGCGCTGCATGCCGTCGGCGCCCGTGCCGGCGTTGGCGTTGCCGGTGTTGATCACCAGCGCGGCGATCTGCTTGCCCGCCGCGAGATGGGCTTCGCATACCTGCACCGGCGCCGCGCGGAAGCGGTTGCGGGTGAACACGCCCGCCACGCTGGTGCCCGGCGCCAGGCGGAATACCGTCAGATCGCGTCGTCCGGCCTTGCGGATACCGGCTTCGGCGACGCCGATTTCAATGCCGGGGACGGGGAAAATCTCGGATTCCGAGGGGATTTGCAGGTTGACGGCCATGTCGCTAGTCTCGAGTTGGCGGGCCGCGCGCGGCGGTCCGGCTGTCACAGGGGAAACGTCTATTATCCCAGTGTTTTGCGACAGGCATCGTCGCGGGCTACGCCCGCCGTGTCGCGCGGCGCATCGATCCGCGCGCCGCGGGCCCCATCAAGGGGTCAGGCCGATCGAGGCGTAGTCCAGCACGCCGGCCGCGCGGTTGGCGAGCACCGCCCGCACCTTGCCGTCCGGCGCCTGCAGCACGGAATTGCCGGCGGCGACGTCCTGCCCGCCTTCGCGCTTGGCCGAACGGCCGCGCGAGGGACTGAAGACCAGGTCGCCCGGCATCGCGCCGGGCAGCGAGGGGGCCGCGGTCGCCACCCGCGTGCCGGGCGGGTAGGTCATGGCCCCCAGGGTGAAGGGCTGCGCCAGCGCGCCCTCGAAGGACCGCACGCGGTGCTGCGGGTCCAGGCGCAGTTCGGCCTTGAACAGGGGCAGGTCCTGGACCAGTATCGGTTCGCTGCCTTCCGTGCGCAGCAGCCAGCCTTCGGCCAGGCGCGGGTCGCTCGCCGCGCCGGCGCCGCTCCGCAGGCTGGCCCAGGTCCCCGCGGGTATGGCTTGCTTGTCGAGCTGGTTGCCGGCCGCCAGGTGGCAACTGCTGAAATGCAGGCGGCCGTCGGCCGTGGACATGCGGAATTCGACGAAATGGCCGTGGCTGCAGCGCCAGCCGTCGATGTCCTGGTCCTGGGCAATGGTGGCGGAGGCGCCGATGACCGTGGCCGCTGCGCCGTCGCCGCGCACATAGCGCCGCAATTGCCGGATCCGGGCGCCGTCCAGGTCTACCTCGGCGGGGAAGCTGGCCAGTTCGAAGCTGGCCAATTGGCCGGGGGTCTTCAGCAGCAGGCGGGTGTTGGCGGGCATGGGGATGCCGTCCAGCTCGGCGCCGTGGTCCAGCACCAGGGTGCGGCGCGCCTGGTCTTCGGCGGCTTCGCGCGCCGCCAGCCAGCGCTGCGCCTGGCCGGCGGGGAAAATGGCGCCCACCAGGGCCAGCAGGCCCATGGCCGCCAGGCTTTTGCGCGGATGCTCGCGCACCCGCAGGCGCGCCGTGGGGGTGGTACAGAGGACGGCGATCCAGGTCAGCAAGGTGGCAAGACATATCAGCGACGCGACCAGCATCGGATAGAAGTTGCCGCCGGGCAGCGCGACCGGAATCATCGGGAGGGGCGAAAAAGTGGGTTGAACGGACAGTCCGCGACGCGCGCGGATCCTGGACAGGAGTGTACGCGTTCCGCGCTGCGCGCAGGAGCCGTGGCGGACGGTGCCGGCATCATCTTTGGAAATACGAAGGTTTCATTTTGAAATATGATGACGCTTTCGTGTCGCCTGCCCGGCAGTTGCATAATCCTTGATTCAAGGCAGAAATTGCCCGTTTTTCCCGCAGAATTTCGTCCAGGCGCCCTCTACACTATGCACTTTTATGACAAGGTGTGTGTGCTCCATTGACAGCCAGCCTTACACATTTTGTCAAACGCCGGCCACTCAGGCCCCTTTTGTAACTGGCGCTATTGTCGCGCGGCAGGGCGCCCGCGCCCTGTGCAGCGGCGCGGGAGAATTTTCACGATGACGCCGGCGCGTCCAACCCTCCGTGCCGCACGAGCCTCACTAGCCGGCGCCATCGCGGCCACCGGCCCATCGGGAAGCGACGGGTCGTCCGCCCGTGGGGCGGCGGCCATGGCGCTTCGACCCGAGCGTTGCCATCGATCCGTACCGGCTGCTCTCAAGATTACCTACATGAACGATTTGAATATCCCCGCCACGGACTCGACGCCCGCCGTCGAATCGGACGCCTCCTGCGGCGTGCTCGTGCTGCGCGGGGACGCCTTTCCCGAGAACGCCTACGCGCTGTTCGGCCCCGTTGCCCGATGGATCGAGGATTATCTTGCCGCCTGCCAGGCGCCGCTGTCCTTGACGCTCGAATTGCAGTACCTGAATACCCGCAGCATCAAGGCCTTGATGGACATCTTCGACCTGCTCGAGGCGGCCCATGCCCAGGCGCGCCCGGTCTCCGTCACCTGGTTTTACGATGGGGACAACGCGCGCGTCGGCGAGTTGGTCGAGGAATTCCGGGAAGACTGCACCTTTTCCTTCGATATCGTCGGCCGGCGATGAAAAAAGGCCCCCACGCCGCGCGGCTGCGCCGCTTGCTGCCCCCCGAGGGGGCGCTTTTCATCTTGGGAGCGGCCCGGCGATGAAAAAACGCTATCAGGATCTGGAAAAACGGATACAGACGCTGCTGGCCGATCCGGCCCATGAAGCGCATCCGTTGCGCGAGACCCTGGCCGATCTCTGGCAGCATACGAACGAGCAGCTCGACCGGCTGGAGCGTATCTCGGACCTGTCCGACGCCTTCGCGCCGGCGGCGCCGCGGCGCGAGGGCGGGCTCGCCGACCGTTTCGAGCGCTTCGGCCGGGAATTGCGCCGCCTGGCCAAGGTCATGCGGATTTCCGACGGCTACCAGGAACTCATGCGCGGCATGAACGCCTCGCTGAAGGAGTCGTCCAGCCGCGACCCGCTGACCAATCTGCTGAACCGGCGCGCCTTGATGGCACGCCTGAAAGACCTGGTCCATCCGACCGCCGGGCACGCCGGCGGCTTCGTGGTGGCGATGCTGGACGTCGACCATTTCAAGCGCATCAACGACCGCTACGGCCATGAAGCGGGCGACCAGGCGCTGATCGAACTGGCGGAGATCATGCGCACGAACGTGCGCGATACGGACGACGTGGTGCGGTGGGGCGGCGAGGAATTCCTGGTGCTGCTGCCCGGCGTCAGGCTGGGCGAGGGCGAGGCCGTCATCGACCGCATGCTGGACGCGGTGCGGCGCAAGCGGCTGGAAGTGGACGGCGAACAACTGACCTTGACGGTCAGCGTGGGCATGGCGCGGCACCAATACGGGGAAGATATCTCCACCGTGCTGCGCCGCGCCGATCGGGCCTTGTACCTGGCCAAGCAGGCCGGCCGCGACCGCGTCGCCCTGGAAACCGAAGCCTAGCTTTTCTTCATTTCCCGGAAAACCGCCTCGGCCGCGTCCAGCGTCTCCCCGATCACGGCGTCGTCGTGCGTGGCGGAGACGAAGCCGGCCTCGAACGCCGAGGGCGCGAAATGGACGCCGCGGTCCAGCATGGCATGGAAGAAATGCTTGAAGGCGTCGACGTCGGCCGCCGACACCTCGGCCAGCGAGGCCGGCACCTGGGGCGAGAAATAGAGGCCGAACATGCCGCCGATGGCGTCGGCGCTGAAGGCCAGGCCCGCGGCACGGGCACGTTCCTGCAGGCCGTCGGCCAATTTGCGCGTCTGCGCGGTCAATTGCTCGTAGAAACCGGGCGCGGCGATCAGCCGCATCGTCGCCAGGCCGGCCGCCACCGCCACCGGATTGCCGGACAAGGTGCCCGCCTGGTATACGCCGCCCAGCGGCGCGATATGGCGCATGACTTCCGCGCTGCCGCCGAAGGCGCCCACCGGCATGCCGCCGCCGATCACCTTGGCCAGCGTGGTGAGGTCGGGCTTGATGCCGGTCAGTCCCTGCACGCCTTGCGGGCCGACGCGGAATCCGGTCATGACTTCGTCGAAGATCAGCAGGGCGCCATGGCGGGTGCAGATCTCGCGCAGCCCTTCCAGGAAGCCGGCGCGCGGCTTCACCAGGTTCATGTTGCCGGCCACCGGCTCGACGATGATGCAGGCGATGTCGCTGCCGTATTGTTCGAAGGCCGACTGCACGCCCTCGAGGTCGTTGTAGTCCAGCACCAGCGTGTGTTCGACGAACTCCGCCGGCACGCCGGCCGAGGTGGGATTGCCGAAGGTCAGCAGGCCGGAACCGGCCTTCACCAGCAGGCTATCGGCGTGGCCGTGGTAACAGCCTTCGAACTTGATGATTTTCTTGCGGCCGGTGGCGCCCCGCGCCAGGCGGATGGCCGTCATGGTGGCTTCGGTGCCGGAACTGACCAGGCGCACCTGCTCCATGGACGGCAGGCGCTGGATCAGCAGTTCGGCCAGTTCGATTTCGGCTTCGGTGGGCGCGCCGAAGGACAGGCCGTGCACCGCGGCTTCCTGCACCGCGCGCACCACCTCCGGGTGGGCGTGGCCCAAGATGGCCGGGCCCCAGGAGCCCACGTAGTCGATGTAGCGCTTGCCTTCCGCGTCCCACACGTAGGGGCCGACGGCGCGGGCGATGAAGCGCGGCGTGCCGCCGACGGAGCGGAAGGCGCGGACCGGCGAATTGACGCCGCCGGGGATGCTGCGGGAGGCGCGTTCGAAGAGTTCGGCGTTGGTGGACATGATGATGAATCTCGCTAAAGACGCTAGGGACGCGGCCTGCCCTTGGGCTGGAAGGGCTGGGCGTAGGCGGCCGCCGTGGCGGCGACGTCGGCTGCCTCGAACAGGCCGCTGACCGCCGCGATGGCGTCGACGCCGGCCTGCGCCAGCAGCGGCGCGTTTTCCGGCGTGATGCCGCCGATGGCGACCACCGCTGGCCGCGGCGCCGGCTGTTCCTCGGCCAGGGCGCGCGCCTGCGTCAGCAATTCCAGCGGCGCGCGCACGGCGTTCGGCTTGGTGGGAGAGGGGAAGACGGCGCCGAAGGCGATGTAGTCGGCGCCGGCGGCCAGCATGTCGCGGCCGCGCTGGATCTCGTTGTAGCAGGACGCGCCGACGATCAGGTCCGGCGCCTGGGCCCGCACCTCGGCCACGGCGGCGTCGTCGCGGCCGACGTGCACGCCGTCGGCGCCGATCTCCAGCGCCAGCTCCCAATGGTCGTTGATCAGGAAAATCACGCCCAGTTCACGGCACAGGGGCGCCAGGGCCAGCGCCTGCTCCCGCCGCTGCGCGGCGGGAATGTCCTTGCGCCGCAGTTGCAGGGCGCGCATGCCGCCGGCGGCGGCTTGCTGGACCGCGCGCAGCAGGCGCGCGGTATCGTCCCATTCCGGCGTCACGCCGTACAGGCCGCTGGGGAAACGTTGGGCTTTCATCAGGAAAATGTCCGGTTGGCGATGCGCCGGCCCATGCCGGGCAGGAAGCTGGCCGCGACCGCCGCGTCGGCCACGCCCAGGGATTTTTCCACGGCGTCGGGGACTTCCATGCCCTGCGCCAGGCAGGCCGCCAGCGCGGTGGCCAGCAGGCCGCCGCTGTCGCTGCTGCGGTCGGGAGGCGCCTGCCACGGCCAGTTGCTGGTCGCGCCTTCCGGGCCGACCAGCAGGTTGACGGCATGGCCGGGCCGCAGCGGCGAGCCCAGAGCGAGCACCCACTTGGCGCCGGCGCCCACCATGGCGTGGGCGGCCGAGGCGGCCTCGCCGATTTCCAGGGTGCCGTCGCTGAGCCATTGCGCCAGCCGGGCGTGCTCGACCACCACCACGTCGGCCTGCGGCAGCACCAGTTCCAGGGTGGCGGCCAGCAGATCGTCGGCGTCGTCCTGGGCCGCGGCGTCGGCCGGCAGCGGCGTGCGGTGTCCCAGGTGCAGGACCAGCGGCACCTGGCTGTAGTCGGCCGCGATCTGCGCGACCGCGCTGGCGCATTCGGCGCTATAGAGGCCGCCGACCTTGATCGCCTGCACCGGCATGTCCTCCAGCAGGCAACGCGCCTGATCGTCGAGCAATTCCGGCGAAAGCGCATGCACTTCCTCCATCACCGCGGTGTCTTGCACGGTAACGGCGGTAATCGCCGCCAAGCCGTGGCAGCCCATGCGGGCGCAGGTCACGGCGTCGGCGGGCAGGCCGTCGGATCCCGTGGGATCGGCGGGGCCAAATATGAGAACGATGGGAGGAGTTGCGGCGGCCACGTGTACGGCGGATCAAAAAGGCAGGTCCGGATTTTTTGTGCTCGGTCAGACCAATGCCTATTGGGTTTCGGTAAGATCGACCCCATTCTAATGGATCGCGCCGTCCGCGTTGTCGATGCTCTTCCGAAAACGGGGACTTGGACGGCCCGGTGTGGACCGAAAACGATTTGGAAGCTTGAGAGAACTATGAGAACCTGGATGTGTCTGATCTGTGGATGGGTTTACGACGAGGCGACCGGCCTGCCCGAAGAGGGCATCGCCCCGGGTACGCGCTGGGAAGACGTCCCGCCCAACTGGGTCTGTCCGGAATGCGGCGCGCGCAAGGAAGATTTCGAATTGATGGAAATCTGACAGGCGCCCGCACCGCGCCGACCGGCTCCCGCAGCCTGTCGCCCTCGTTCGCGGGGCGCCACTTTTAGGAATACGCCATGACCGACGAAAGCCACTCCGATGCATCCGGCGAATCCCCGTCCGTCGACTTCTCCAATCAGTTCCTGATGGCCATGCCCAACATGGTCGAAGGCAGCCTGGCGGGTTCCGTCATCTATGTTTGCGAACACACGACCAAGGGCGCGCTGGGGCTGGTGATCAACCGCCCCACCGATCTCACCCTGGGCACGCTCTTCGAGCGCATCGAGCTGAACCTGGAGATCGCGCCGGTCAAGGAAACCCCGGTGTTCTTCGGCGGCCCCGTGCAGACCGATCGCGGTTTCGTGCTGCATATGCCGCCCGGGGACTACAACTCCAGCATCAAGCTGGGCGGCCTGGCCCTCACCACCTCGCGCGACGTGCTGCAGGCGGTGGCTGACGGCAACGGCCCCGAGCAGATGCTCGTCACGCTGGGCTATGCCGGCTGGGGCGCGGGGCAACTGGAAAGCGAAATGGCGCGCAATGCCTGGCTCAGCGTGTCGGCCGACCCCCACATCATTTTCGACGTGCCGCCGGAAGAGCGCTATCCCGCGGCCCTCAAGCTGCTGGGCATCGATCCCGTCATGCTGGCGGGCGATGCCGGCCATGCCTGACGAAACCCTGCTGGCCTTCGACTACGGCACCAAGAAGATCGGCATCGCCATCGGCAATACCCTGACGCGCCAGGCGCGCCCCCTGGAAATCATTTATGGCGAGGCGCGCGCGCCTCGCTTCGCCCGCATCGAGGCGCTGCTGCGGGAATGGCAGCCGCAACGGGTGGTGGTGGGCCTGGCCCTGGCCACGGACGGCGGCGAGCAGGAGGCCACCGCGCGCTGCCGCCGTTTCGCCAACCAGCTCAACGGCCGTTTCGGCGTGGCGGTGGAGCTGGTCGACGAACGGGGTTCCAGCATGCAGGCCCAGGCCCTGCTCGGCACCCACGCCGACGACGACGCCATGGCCGCCGCGGTGATCCTGCAACGGTATCTGGACGCGCTGCCGGGGTAAGAACGGGGTAGGGGCGCAGGCAGGGGCGCCGGGCCGGCCACGGCCCGCGCCGGCGTGATGACGCCGCGCCGTGTTATGGTTGCGCCCGGCGAGCCGCCGGCTCGGCCGACCCCTTCTTCCTTGTCTATCCATGACCGTCCTGGATTCCGGCTGCCTGTATCCCTCTCTCGAACGATTTACGCCGCGCGCCAGGCGCCGGCAGGCCGCGCGCCGGGGCGCCCGGCCATGACGATGCGGCTGCTGCGCTTCATTCCGCGCTGTCTGGTGGTGATTCTGCTGATTCTGGTGGGGCTAGCGCTGGTGGGGCTGGTCTACCCGTTCATCGGGGTGGCGGGCCGGGCCCTGCTCAATCGCACCTGGTCGCGTTGCCTGATGCGCACCTGCGGCGTGCGCCTGACGGTGCGCGGCACGCCGCGCCTGCGCGAGGCGGTGCTGCTGGTGGCCAATCACGTGTCGTGGATCGACATTTTCGTGATCAATGCCGTGCGACCCACCGCCTTCGTGGCCAAGGCCGAAATCCGCCGCTGGCCGGTGGTGGGCTGGCTGGTGGCCGGCGCCGGCACCTTGTTCATCCAGCGCGGCCAGCGGCACGCGGTGCAGACGGTGGGAACGGCCATGCAGCGCCGTTTCGCCCGGGGCGAGGCCGTGGGGCTGTTCCCGGAGGGCACCACCACCGAGGGCTACGACCTGCTGCCTTTCCACGCCAGCCTGTTCGAGCCCGCGCGCCAGGCCGGCGTGACCATCCAGCCGCTGGCCTTGCGCTTCCTGCGCAACGGCCGGCGGGACCCTTTCGCCGCCTTCGTCGGCGAGGAGTCCCTGGTCGCCAATCTCTGGCGCGTGCTGGGCGCGCGCGGCCTGGCCGTGGAAGTGGTGTACCTACCGCCGCTAGCGCAGACGCACCCCGACGGCACGCCCGTGTCCCGGCTGGAACTGTCGCGCCGGGCGCGCGAGGGCATACGCTCGCACCTGCTCTGAGGTCGCTCAGCCGTCCGACGTCGGGTCCAGGCCCTTGCCGCAGGCCACCTGCACCAGCTTGCGGTCCCGCATGCGCAGCGCCGTCAGCTTGCCGCCCCACACGCAGCCCGTATCCAGGCAGATGACGTCCTTGCGCATCAGCAGGCCCAGCGTCGACCAATGGCCGAACACCACGGTGACGCTGCTGGTGGCGCGGTTGGGCACGTCGAACCAGGGAATCAATCCGGGCGGCCAAGCGCCGGGCGCGACCTTGGTGGCGAATTCCATATGGCCCGACAGCGTGCACAGCCGCATGCGCGTCAAGGCGTTGATGATCACCCGCATGCGCTTGCCGCCGCGGTATTGCTCGTCCCAGCGCGAAGGCTGGTTGCCGTACATTTTCTGCAGCGCGCGCTGCCAATTGGGGCCGCGCAGGGCGTCCTGCACTTCGCTGGCCAGCGACAGCGTCTTGGCCACGTCCCATTTCGCCAGCGTGCCGGCGTGCACCATCAAATGGTCGTAGGCGAAGTGGGCCAGGGGACGATGGCGCACCCAGTCGATCAACTGCCTGGCGTCCGGGGCCGACAGGATTTCGTCGATGGTGTCCGACTTGCCCGGCTTGCGCACGCCGGCGGCGGCCGCCAGCAGGTGCAGGTCGTGGTTGCCCAGCACCGCCACCGCGCGCTCTTCCAGCGCCATCACGCGGCGCAGCGTGGCGAGCGACTTGGGACCGCGGTTGATGAGGTCGCCCGCGAACCAGAACCGCGCCTGCGGATCTTCCTTGAGTTCGGCTTGCGAGAGCAGGTTGGCCAGCGGCTCGCAGCATCCCTGCAAGTCGCCGATCATCCAGATGTCATGGCCCTTCATACTGGCGATTTGCTCCAGGGCGCCCGCTGCGAGAAGTTGCGCGAGATTGCATGCCGGTATTCCATCATCGTCAGCGCGCCGAACGCGAGCAGCAAGGCCACCGCGTTGGGGCCGAGCGCCGTGAGCCATGGCGGCCAATGGCTGAGCATGCCGACGTTCAGCGCCAGTTGGTTGACCATGAAGAAGGCCACGCCGACCAGGATGCCGATGAAGACCTTGGCGCCGACGCCGCCGCGCCGCGTCTGCATGAACGCCACCGGGGCGGCGATGGTCATCATCACCAGCAGGGTGAAGGGGTAGACCGCCTTGCGCCACAGGGCGACCACCTGGCGGTCGTATTGCAGGTTGTTGTGGCGCAGGTAATCGATGTAGTCCAGCAGGGTCACCACCGACATCCGTTCCGGCGTCAGCACGCGCGCCAGCAGGCGTTCCGCCGTCAGCGACGTGGGCAGGACGCGGCGCGGCAGCTTGACGACCTGCAGGATCGCGTCCTTGGGCGGCTCGGCCTTGTCCAGGGCGTCCACCGCGTCGGGCGCGATGCGGTTCTCGGTGACGTTCTCCATGACCAGGTCGCCGTGGGAGAACACGCCGCGCTCGGCCTTGGACAGGGCGATCAGCTCCTGGTCCTTGCGGAATTCGTAAAGGGTGATGTCCGTGACTTCCCCGCCGCCGCCCAGCGACTGGATATTGATGGTGCGGCTGCCGCCGTCCTTGGTCGGCTCCTTGAACCAGTAGCCGCTTTCCAGCCGGCCGTTGCCGGCCTTACCGCGGTAGACGAGGTTGGCCTCGCCGCCCTTGATTTCCGCCGCCGGCGTCACCCATTCCGACAGCATGGTGGCGCCGATGACCAGGGGAATGGTGACGATCCACAACATTCCCAGCAGGCGCATGCCGCTGACGCCGGAGACGCGCAGGATGACCAGCTCGTTGCGCTGCGCCAGGCTGGCCAGCGCGAGGATGGCGCCGATCAGCAGGCCGATCGGCAACAGGTCGTAGAGCCGCGTGGGCAGCGCCAGCGCCTGGATGTAGAACAGGGCCCAGATGGTGAACTTGCCGCCCAGGTTGTCCAGGTCGTCGACCAGCGCGAAGAACGTGAACAGGCCTATCAGCGCCAGCAGCACCACGGTGCAGGAGCGGTAGATTTCACGAGCCAGGTAGCGGCGGGCGGTGCGCATTGGAAACGGGTATCGCGGGAATGATCTCAAGCCGGACGGGCGCCGAACAAGCACTCGAACCGCCAAACCAGGAAGCTTAACAAATATGCGGGGCTTCTGCCCCGCAGGCCGTGTCGGCCGGTCATTGCGGTATCTCGACTTGCGGCATGCGCCGTTGCAGGATGCCCGTGCGGGAGTTCAGGTAGGCGGTGCCGCGATGCCGGTCGTAATAGCGCGGATTGGGCAGCATGGCCGCCAGCCGCGCCGCCTGGGCCGGCCCCAGGCGCGCCGCGCTGACGTTGAAGTAATGCTGGGCGGCCGCCTCGGCGCCGAAAACGCCCACGCCCCATTCGGCGACGTTCAGATAGAGCTCGAGGATGCGCTGCTTGGTCATGACCCATTCGATCATGAAGGTCAGGATCAGTTCCTGGCCCTTGCGCAGGTAGGTGCGCGACCCCGACAGGAAAAGATTCTTGGCCAGTTGCTGGGTGATGGTCGAGCCGCCGCGCATCTTGGCGCGCCCTTCCTCCGCCTGCTTCTGGTTGTATTCCCAGGCCTTGCGCATGGCATCCCATTCGACGCCGTCGTGTTCGAGGAAATTGGCGTCCTCGGACCCCACCACCGCGCGCTTGAGGTTGGCGCTGATCCGGTCGTAGTCGACCCAGGTGAATTTCAGCGCGGCGCGCGGGTCGTCCTTGCGCAGTTCGGCCAGTTGCTCGCGCATGATGGCGCTGCTGGCGGGATTGCGGTGGGCGTACCAGACCACCATGCAGAGCAGCCAGAGTTCGTACAGGATGAGCAGGCACATCAGGGCCATCAGCGAGGCCAGCACGATGCGCTTGACGGTCCAGTGGCCGGCGGCCGGGCGACGCGACGCCATGCGGGATCAGCGCGCCGGCGCGGCCAGGGCCGCGCGCAGGGCCTGCAGCACCGGTTCCGGGTCGGGCCGCACGCCGTGCCAGATGTAAAAGCTTTCGGCCGCCTGGCCGACCAGCATGCCCAGGCCGTCGGCGCAGTGCGCCGCGCCGTCGGCGGCCGCCTGCCGCATGAAGGCGGTAGGTTGGGCGCCGTACATCATGTCGTAGGCCAGCGCGCCGGGCGCGTAGAGGCCGGCGGGCAGCTCGGGCGGGGCGTCCGCCAGGCTGCTGGAGGTGGCGTTGACGACGACGTCCCAGGGGCCGCCCAGCGCCGCCTCGTCCAGGCCGCCGGCGCTGACGGCGGGATGGGTGGCGCCGCTGGCGCGCAGCCAGTCGCTGGCCAGCTCGCGGGCGCGCTCGGCGGTGCGGTTGACGATGTGCAGGCGCGCGCAGCCGGCCTGCGCCAGGGGTTGCAGCACGCCGCGCGCGGCGCCGCCGGCGCCCAGCAGCAGCAGGCGGGCGCCTTGCAGGTCCGCGCCCAGGCGGCGCAGGTCCTGCACCAGGCCGACGCCGTCGGTATTGCAGCCGTGCAGCGCGCCGTCGCGCTGCCACAGGGTGTTGACCGCGCCGGCCAGGCGGGCGCGCTCGCTCAGGTTGGCTTCGGCCAGTTGCCAGGCCTCCCGCTTGAACGGCACGGTGACGTTCAGCCCGCGGCCGCCCTGGGCGAAGAAATCCCGCACCGCCGCCGCGAAGCCGTCCAGGGGCGCCGGCAGGAGACCGTACTCCAGGTCGATGCCGGTCTGCCGCGCGAACAGGGAGTGGATCTGCGGCGAGCGGCTGTGCGCCACCGGATTGCCGATGACGGCGTAGCGGCCGGGTTGGGAGGAGGGGGCGGTCATGGCGCGTGGGTTTCCAAGGTATCGTTGACGAAGTTCCAGGTCCGCGTGATGGCCAGGACGTCGGTATCGCGGGCGATCTCGGGCGGGAACGGCGGGAAGGGCGCGGACAACTGCACGATGCGGCGCGCCGCCTGGTTGAGCACCGCGTGCGGCGAGGGATTGTCGATCTCGACGTCCGCCACGCTGCCGTCGGCGCGCACGTAGACCGTCATGCGCAGCGAGCCATAGACCTTGCCGCGCGCTTCGTCCGGATAGTATTGGGTGCCGATGGTTTCGACCCGGTTGCGCCAGGCGTCCAGGTAGGGCGCGAAGCGCGAGGCCTCGGCGGCCGGCGCCACGAAGGCGCGCCGCGGCTTCTTGTTATAGGCCTGCACCCGCTGGGACAGCGCCGCCACCTGGGCGTTCTGCAGCACGCTGTCCTGGTCGAGATCGTCGTGGCCGGGCGCCGCGGCTTGCGGCGTCGGCTGGCCCTGCTGGTGGGCGCGGCCGGCCTGCGTGCGCGCCATCAACTGGGTCAGCAACTGCTGCTGCTCGGTTTCCAGCTCCGCCTGCCGCTTGCGCATGGCTTCCAGCACGATGGCGTTGGGCGCGTCGCCCGACTGCGGCAGCGGCGACTGCGCCATGCCCCGCTCGGCGTCGCCGCCCCCCTCGACATTGGCCTGGGCCCGGGCGTCGGCGTGCGCCGGCGCGTTTTCCGTGCGCGTATTGACCAGGATGACTTCCAGCGACTGGGCCGGCGGATGCGGGGTGCGCGGCGGCGCGAAGCGCAGTGCCAGCGCGATGGCATGGACGAACAGCGAAATCGCCAGCCCGATCCACAGGTAATGCTGCGCCCGCGCGCTCAGCCAGCGCGCGGATCGGGTCAGGGGGGAGGAGGGCAAAGTCTGTTGCACGCGGGCATTTTAGGCCCGTTTTGCCGATCGACGGATGGCCGGCCCCGGGCTTGCCCCCCGGCTGCTCCCCTTCCTTACTTCGCCGCCGGCGGGAAGACCCAGACCTGCGACGCCGGCAGCGCCAGGCGGCAGGCGCCGGTGGCGCGGCCTTCGTGGCCGTAGGCGCGCAGGGCCATGGCGTTGACCGAGTCGTCCCCGGGCGTGCGGAAGAGATATTCCCAGCGGTCGCCCAGGTACATGCCGGTCATCAACTGCATGTCCAGGTGATTGCCTTCCGGATCGTCGGCCAGGCGCACCTGCTCCACCCGGATGACGGCGGTCGCGTCCTGGCCCACGTTCAGCCCGTCGGCCGCCTTGCCCCACAGCTTCCAGCCCGGCCCCTCGATGCGCGCCTTGCCGTCGCGGATTTCGGCGACCCGGCCGTTCATGCGGTTGTTGCTGCCCATGAACTCGGCGCAGAACAGCGTGCGCGGCGCGCCGTACATCTCCTGGGGCGTGCCCTGCTGTTCGATGCGGCCGTTGTTCAGCAGCAGGATGCGGTCGGAAATCGCCAGCGCCTCGCTCTGGTCATGCGTCACCATCAGGGCCGACAGGCCCAGGCGCACGATCAGTTCGCGCAGGAAGGCGCGCGCTTCCTCGCGCAGCTTGGCGTCCAGGTTGGACAGCGGCTCGTCCAGCAGGATGACCGGGGGGTTGTAGACCAGCGCCCGGCCGATGGCCACGCGCTGCTGCTGGCCGCCGGACAACTGGTGCGGGTGGCGCGCGGCCAGGTGTCCCAGCCCCAACTGGTCCAGCACTTCCTGCACGCGCTGGCGCGTTTCCGCGGCCGGGGTGCGGCGCAGTTGCAGGGGGTAGGCCACGTTGTCGTACACGGTCTTGTGCGGCCACAGCGCATAGGACTGGAACACCAGCCCCAGGTTGCGGTCCTCGGCCGGCACTTCGCCCTTGGCGCCGTCGAACACCACGCGCTCGCCGATGGCGATCTTGCCGCGCTTGGCGGCCTCCAGGCCGGCCACCGCGCGCAGCAGCGTGGTCTTGCCGCTGCCCGACGGTCCCAGCAGCGAAACCACTTCGCCCTGGCGCAATTCCATCGATACGCCCTTGAGCACCGGCACGTCGCCATAGTCCAGGTGCAGGTCTTCCACTGACAGTTCAATCATGAAGTTTCACTCCGAATCGCAGGGCGATGCCCAGGCCGATGACGACCAGCACGATATTGATGAAGGACAGCGCGGCCACGATGTCGATGGCGCCGGTCGCCCACAGCGACACCAGCATCGACCCGATGGTCTCCGTGCCCGGCGACAGCAGGTACACGCCGGTGGAGTATTCGCGCTCGAAAATAAGGAACATCAGCAGCCAGGCGCCGACCAGGCCGTGCCGCGCCAGGGGCACCGTGACGTGGCGCGTCACCTGGCCGCGCCGGGCGCCGGCGCTGCGCGCGGCTTCCTCCAGTTCCGGGCCCACCTGCAACAGGGTGGAGGAAATCAGGCGCAGCCCGTAGGCCATCCAGACGACGGTGTAGGCCACCCAGACGCTGAAGATGGTGCTGCGGATGCTGCGCAGCCACTCGACGAAGTTTTCGCGCAGCCATTCGGCATAGGGCAGCGCCGACAGGATGCCGCCCTCGTCCAGGGCGTTGTCCAGCCAGAGCGGCACGAACAGGAACACCCACAGGAAGGCCAGGCCGGCGAGCAGGCCGGGCACAGCGCGCGGCACCAGCACGCTGTAGTCGAGGAAGCGGGTGACGCCGTCCTGGCGCCGGTGCATGGCCAGGCCGATGAAGCCGTAGCAGATCACCGCCAGGGCGCCCCCGATCACGCCGATCGCCACGGAATTGACGATGGCGCGTATCAGGTTGGGAGAGGCGAAGACGGCGCGGAAGGCCTCCAGCGACAGCACGTCCACCAGCCGCACGCCCATGCCCCAGTTGGACACGAAGGCGCGCAGCAGCACGCCCACCAGCGGCACGACGACGGTGACGAACAGCCACGCCGCGACCACGCCGCCCGCCGCCCAGCGCCACTTGCCCAGCGGCAGCGGCCGCGCGCGCGAGGCCTTGCCCTTCATGGTGACGAAACGGTTGGCGGTGCGCATCAGGCGGCGCTGCAGGGCCACCAGCGGGACGGTCATGCAGATCAGCACGACCGTGACCGCCGCCATCAGGTGATAGGACGGCACGCCCAGCTTGTTGGTCAGCTTGTACAGATAGGTCGCCAGCACCAGGTTGCCTTCCGGGTCGCCCAGCACCAGCACCAGGCCGAAGACTTCCAGACCCAGGAAGAACAGCAGCACGCTGGCGTAGAGCAGGGCCGGCCGCACCATGGGCAGGCTGACGGACATCATCACGCGCAGCGGCGAGGCGCCGGTGATGCGCGCGGCTTCCTCCACGTCCGAACCCATGCTGCGCAGGGCCGAGGAGATATAGAGATAGGCGTGCGGCACGTGGGTCAGGCCGGCGATGATGACGATGCTGGTCATGGAATAGATATTCCACGGCACGAAGCCCAGCAGGTCCTGCGCCCATTTCGAGAAGAAGCCCACCGGCCCCGCGGCCACCACGTAGCCGAAGCCCAGCACCATGGGCGAGACGAAGACGGGCACCAGGATCAGGGGCTCGATCCAGCGCCGTCCCGGCAGGTCGGTGCGTATCATCAGGAAGGCCAGCATGCCGCCCAGCGGCACGGCGATGATGAACAGGCCGAAGGCCAGGATCAGGCCGCTGATCAGGGCCTTGTAGAAATCGGGGTCGTCGAAGATGAAGCGGAACGCGTCCAGGCTGACGGTCTTCGACGGCATGAAGAACGGCGCCGACAGAAAGCTCTGGTAGATGATCAGCGACAGCGGCACGTAGATGGCCAGCGCCGTGATCGCTACGGTCACGCCGCGCGGCAGCGACTGCCATTTTGAGCGCAATGACTGCATGATGGGAATCCTGGTAAATAGCCGGAGGCTTGGCCGGAGACGGCCGTGGGCCGGGCCGCCGGCGGAAGGGTCCGGGCGCGCTGCCGGTCCGCGCATGACGCGGACGCGGGACGGGCCCGGGGCCTAGCCGGCCGGCGGCTTGTTCGCCGCTTATCTGCCGCTTACTTGCCGGCCGCCGCGCGCCAGTCCTTGATGAATTCCAGGCGCTTCTTCTGTTCGAGGAAGTCGAGCAGGTTTTCATTGACCGGGATGGGCTTGAGCGCGCTGCCCAGCTTCTTGGTCATGCCGTCGACGTCGTTGTCGCCGGGCACGTCGTCGCGGATCGACGCCATGTCGGCCTGGTTGGCGACCAGGTCCTGGCCTTTCTGCGACAGCAGGAAGTCCTGCCACAGCTTGGCGGCGTTGCGGTGCTTGGATTTCTTGGCGATGAAGGACACGCGCGACAGCACCAGGGTGTAGTCGGTGGGATAGACGATGCCGATGGAGGAATCGGTCTTGGCGCGCGCCTCGGCGTACGAGCCGAGGATGTTGTAGCCGATCAGGTTCTCGCCCGACGACACGCGTTCCATCATGGTGCCGGTCGAGGATTGCACCACCAGTCCGCCCTTGGCGATGTCGCGCAGCGTGTCGAAATACTTGCTGTCGTTGGCCTTGTCCTGCACCGCCAGCATGAAGCCCACGGCGGACTTCTCGACGTCGTAGGTGGTGACCTTGTTCTTGAACTTGTCGGTCTGCGAGGCGACCAGCTTGGCCAGCGCCGCGTGGGTGCTCGGCACGTCGGCCTGGGCGATCAGGCGCTTGTTGTAGATGAAGACGGCCGGTTCGTACGTGGTGCCGTAGGCGGCGTCCTTCCAGACGGCCCAGGACGGCAGCTTGCCGCTTTCCGGCGACTTGTATTGCAGGGCGTAGTCGGTCGCCAGCTTCAGCGCCGAATCCATCGACGAGCTCCACACCACGTCGCCGCTGTTGCCGCCCGCCGCCTGTTCGCTGATGAAGCGGTTGTACAGCTCGGTGCTGTTCATGTCGTTGTATTCGACCTTGACGCCGGGGTAGGCGGCTTCGAAGCCCTTGATGATGGGGCCGGCGGCCTTGGTGTCGGTGGTCGAGTAGATGACCACGGTGCCTTCCTTCTTGGCGCCGTCGATGATCTTCTGGTAATCGGCCGGGTAGCCGGCGGGGACCTGGGCCAGGGCGCTGCCGGAAGCAAGGGCGAAAGCGGCGGCGCAGGCGGCCGCGAGGCGGGACTGGGGAAGCATGGATGTCTCTCCGGGTATTGATATTGGAATAGTTCGAGGCGACTTGGGCAGTCGTCTGGCGGCATCTTAGGTTTGCAATCCTGTCGCCGTCCTGTCGTGATGCTGTCACGCGGCGACAGGTGGCGGGCATGGCCGCGTCCCGGACCGGTTTCAGTTCACGGGTCTCATTCACCGTCGTCGGCGGAAGCGACCGGGCCGTCCGGCGGCGCCTCTCCGACCAGCCGCAGCCAGTTGCGAATGAAGCGCGCCTGGCGCTGGCGGTCCAGGCCGGCCAGCAGGCCCGGGCCCATGGCGACCGGCTGCACCACGCCCGGCGTGTGCGCCAGCACGGCGTCGGCCGTCCAGGGGCCGGGCGTGCCGGCGATCAGCGATCCCAGCCCCGGTCTGCCGGCGGCCGCGGCCTGTCCCGCCGGCGACAGCAGCCAGTCCACCAGCGCGCGCGCCAGCGCCGGCTGGCGGGTATGGCGGGCGATCAGCACCGAACGGGTCAGCACCAGTTCGTAGTCGCGTGGATAGATCACGCCGATGCGTCCGCCGGCGGCCAGCCGCGCCAGCGCCTGCGAGCCCAGCACGTTGTAGCCCAGGTCCAGTTGGTCATGCTCGATGGCGTCGAGGATGTCCTGGCCGCAGGCGGCGCGCCGCACGCCCGCCCGGCCCAGGGCATGGGCCAGGCCCCAGAAGTCGGACGAGACCTGCTCGTCCTGTTCGGCCAGCAGGTAGCCCACGCTGCTGCGCGTGAGGTCGTAGGTGCCGATGCGTCCATGCAGGGCGGCGCCATCGCTTTCGAGCAGGCGCAGCAGCGCCTGGTGCGAGCGCGGCGCCGTGGCCTCGGTATAGCGGCGTGGGTTGTAGACCATCACCACCGGCTCCAGCGTGAAGCCGAAGACTTCATTGCGCCACGTCGCCCATTCCGGCATGCCGGCCGCGCGCGGCGTCTCGTAGCGCAGCGCGTAGCCGTCGTTGGCCAGCCGCACCTGCAGGTCCGTCGCCGGGCTCATCAGCACGTCCACGTCGGGCAGGCGTCCCGCTTCCGCGGCGTCGTAGAGGGCGCGGCTGCCCATTTCCAGGTAGCTCACCGCGACGCCGGGATGGGCGTTCTGGAAGGACTGGATCAGTCCGCTCATCGTCGCCGTGTCGGTGGTGCCGGCGATGGTCAGTTGCGGATCGCCCGGCGTGGGGGTCGGATAGTGCGTCGTGGCGGGGACCTTGGCGCAGCCCTGGGCCCGCGCCGGCGCGGGCGCCCCCGCGGCCGACAGCAGCACCGCCGCCGCGGCGGCCGCCAGCATGGCCGTGGATTTCCGGTAGGTCGGCTTGACGCGCGGCAGGATCACCTTGGCCGCCAGGCCGCCGCCCGCACGGTTGCGCAGCCACAGCGCGCCGCCGTGCGCCTGCGCCACCATGCGCACGATGGCCAGCCCCAGGCCGGAGCCCGGCTGCTGCGCGCCGCTGCTGCCTCGCTGGAAACGCTCCTGCACCAGTTCGATCTCGTTGTCCGGGATGCCCGGGCCGTGGTCGTTGACCGTAATGGCCACGCGCAGCGCCGACACCGGCGTGACCTGGATCTCGATCGGCCCCGCCGGCGCGTAGCGCAGGGCGTTGTCGACCAGGTTGCGCAGCATTTCCCGCAGGGCCACGCGGTCGCCGGTCACGCGGGCGCGCCGCACTTCGGGCGCGATGAAAATGCGCAGCCGCGCGGCTTCCAGCGGCCCGATATGGTTGCGCGTGTCGTTGACGATTTCGGCGATGCCCACGCTGGCCGTGCCGCGCATGCCCAGGCGGTGGGTGATGGTCGCGTCCATCAGCAACTGGCTGACCAACTGGCTGGCGACGGTCGCGTTCTGGTGTATGCGCGTCACGCGCTCGTGCAGGCGTTGCGGATCGGTCTCCTCCATCGCGACCTCGGCCTGCGCGCGCAGCGACGCCAGCGGCGTGCGCACCTGGTGGGCGGCGTCGGCCACCAGCGTATTGATGTTGCGCATGGCGCTTTCCAGGCGCGGCATGACGCCGTTCAGCGCTTCGGCCAGGCGCGTCACCTCGCGCGGCGCCGGCATGGCCAGCGGCCGCAAGTCGTGGGGCTCGCGCCGGCTCAATTCCTGTTCCATCGCCGCCAGGGGCGCGAACGCGCGGCGCAGGCCGAACCACAGCAAGGCCAGCGCCAGCAGCGCGATCGCCAGCAGCGGCCCGACGCCGCGCCGCCAGAGCTCCGAGGCCAGGGCGTCGCGCGCGTCGCGGGTCTCGGCGACGCGGATGGTGACCCAGCCGGCGCGCGGTCCCGCGGTCACCAGGCGGCCCACCGTCGCCACGCGCACCGCTTCGCCGCGGTATTCGATATCGTCGTACCTGGGGCTGGACGATGCCGCGGGCGGCAGGGCCCAGGCCAGATCGTCGTAGCCGGTGATCGCCTCGCCGTCCGGCCCGCGCGCCGCGTAGAACACGCGGTTCATACCGGACAGCATGGCCAGCGCGGCGTGCGGTGGCTCGACCACGATGCCGCCGTCGCCGATGCGCACCGAGCCCGCGATGGTCAGCGCGGAGGCGGCCAGCAGCCGGTCGAAAGCGCGGTCCGCCGCGCGGTGCGCATCGTGGCGCAGGAACAGCGCCAGGCCGATGGACGCGCAGCCCAGCAGCGCCAGGCCCGTGGTGAAAATGCGCCCGAGGATGGAAAAGCGGCGCTCGGAATGGCGGCGCTCGATCAAGCCGCGACGCTCTCGCTGACGCGCGCCTGGTAGCCCACGCCGCGCACCGTGACGATATCCACCGACGACGTCGCCAGTTTCTTGCGCAGGCGCGAGATCAGCAGTTCCAGGGCATTCAGGGAAACGTCGTCCAGGTCGAAGAGCTGGCTCATCAGCCTTTCCTTGGCTACCGTGCTGCCCTGGCGGCTGAGCAGGATCTCCAGCAGGCGGAATTCGCGCCGTCCCAGTTCCAGCGGCACGCCGTTGACGAGGGCGGTGCGGCCGGCGAGGTCCAGGGCCAGGTTGCCGTAGGTCGCCAGGCTGGTGGTGCGGCCGGCGGGCCGCCGCATCAGGGCGCGCAGGCGCGCTTCCAGTTCGCGCAGGTCGAAGGGCTTGACGAGGTAATCGTCGGCGCCCAGGTCCAGCATGTCGATCTTGTCCTCGATTTCGGATCGGGCCGTGACCACCAGCACCGGCGCTTCCAGCCCGTTGCCGCGCAGCTCGCGGATGACGTCGAAGCCGCTCTTGCCCGGCAGCATGATGTCCAGCACCAGCGCGTCCCAGGTCTCGTGCCGGGTCCATTGCAAGGCGGTCTCGCCGTCGCGCACCCATTGGACGCTGTGTCCGGCGTTGCGCAATTTGCTTTCGACCGCATCGCCAAGGTCGAGGTTGTCTTCGACGAGCAGGATGCGCATGATGTCTCCCCGGCGCTATGGCGCGCCAGCCTTCATTCTTTCGCTTGGTTCGCTTGCGTTTCGTTCTTCTCGCCGGCGGCGGCGCGCCGTCGTATGCGCCGATCATAGCGTACCGATGGCGCGCTCAGGCGGCGTTCGCCTCCGCCGGCGCCGCCTCGCCGACGTAGCGGCATTCGGCTTCCAGCGCCAACTCATCGGTGCCGAGGATGTCTATGAGCACCTGCGTGCCGCGCTCCAGGGCCGGCAGGTTGCCCACGCGCACCACCAGCGGGGCGTTGCCCAGGCGCACCAGGTCGTCGCGCAGCACGCTGGCCGTGACGCGGGTGACGTTCTGCTGCTTGAGCCAGCGCAGGCACCAGTAGCGCTCCATCGAATTCTGGAAGTCCGCCCAGGCGGCGTACTGCGCGTCGAAGGCGCCGATGATGGCGAACAGGTCCGAGTCCTTGGGTTTGAAGGGCGCCACCAGGCGCGCCGAAACGCCGTTGTCGACCGCGGCGATGAGCTGCCATTGGTTGACCAGGTCCACGTAGCGGCGCAGCGGCGAGGTGCTCCACGCATACTGCGGCACGCCGATCGCCTCGTGCGGCAGCGGCTGGGTGCTCATGCGCACGCGGCCGGCCTGCTGCGAACGGTAGATGCCCGGCACGCCGTGCTGGGCCAGCAGGCCGCCCCACAGGTTGTTGGCCAGGATCATGAACTCGGCCACCATGCGGTCCAGCGGCGCGTTGCGCTGGCGCGGCACCAGCCGCACCGGCGTGTCCGGGTCGTCGGCCGGGCCGTCCAGGTAGAAGCTGTACTCGACGCGGCTGTTGTTTTCCGGCTTGCCGCGCACTTCCTCGCGCTTGGCGCTCAGCGCCAGCGCGGCCCGCCACAGCGGCCGCAGCCAATGGGCATAGGGCAGGGGCGCTTGCGGATCGGCCAGCGCGGCCTCGGTGATTTCGCCGTCCAGCATGTTGTGGCGCAGGTTCTCGCGCACCACGATGCGTTCGACGCGGCTGTTCGATTCGACGACCTCGCCGGTCGACGGGTTGATCGTCGCGTAGAGCGACAGCGCGGGGACTTCGCGTCCGGCATCCAGCGAGAATGCCCGGATCACGGCGTCCGGCTGCATGGGAATCTTGTCGCCCGGCATGTAGACGGTGGACAGGCGCGCGCGGGCCAGCGCGTCCAGTTCGCTGCCGCGGGTCACGGCCAGCCCCGGCGCGGCCACGTGCACGCCGACGCGGACCAGGCCGTCCTCCAGTTCGGTGACCGACAGCGCGTCGTCGATTTCCGTGGTGGTGACGTCGTCGACCGAATAGATTTCCGCGTCGGCCAGCGGCAGCTCGCGATCCAGCGGCGGCACGGCGACGTCGGGAAAGCCGGTGCCGCGCGGGAAGTTCACCGCCAGGAAGCGGCGCAGGTGCAGGGCCAGCGCGTGCGGCCATGCGCCCAGTTCCAGCAGCAGGCGGTCGGGCGTCTTCTGCAGGCGGCCGCAGGCAGCCTCCAGCGCCTTCCATTGCTGGCTGTTCTTGTCGGGACGGATCAACAGGTTTTCCGCGGCGTCGCGGATTTCGTCCGGCAGCTTGCCGGCGGCCATGTCGTCGACCCAGTTCGCCTGCTGCTCGGCCTGCAGGCGTTTCTTCTCGATGGCCGCCAGGGCGGCGGCCAGGATGTCGGGCGGCGCCGGGCGGTAGCGCCCCTTGCCGCGCCGGTGGAAATACGCCGGCGCGCCGTGCAGGCGCATGAGCAGGGCCGCCTGTTCCACCGGCGAAGGCGCGTGGCCGTAATAATCGGCCGCCAGCGCGGGCGTGTCGAATTCTTCCTGCGGCGCGCATTCCCACAGGAATTGCAGGTCAATGTCGGCGGCGGCCGCCTCGGCCTGGCGCAGCAGCTCGGCGGGCTCCGGTTTGTCGAAGGTGAACAGCGTGCTGGCCCGCTTGATCTTGCTGCGTTTGCCCGAGTCGGCTTCGACCTGGAGGCTGGCGTCCGTTTCGGACATGATGCGGCCGGCTTTGAAAGCGCCGTCGTCTTCGTAAAACACGTACATGGTCAGGGTCTGTCTGAGGGCGCGGCTCGCGAGCGTCCGCGCGCAATGCTGCGGGGGTTCTGGTCAGGCGCCGGGCGCGCGGGCCCGGCGTTGTTTATCTCTATATATATAAGTGTGCAGGTATCGTTATCCTGGCCTGGGTTCTGGCCCCGGCATGGCGCGCGAGCGCGCCGTGGCGGCCGATGCGCCGGCGGGCTATGAGTGTCCGTCTCCCAGGGCGAATTCCAGGACTTCCGGCAGGTATTTCTCGAAATCGGAAATGCCGTGGTCGCTGCCCTCGATGATCCGTTGCCGGCTACCGGCGTAAAAATCCCGCATTTCCTTCCAATCGAGCACTTCGTCGCCGGTGGCGGCCACCAGGAAATAGCGTTCGAGCCGGGTCGGCCGGGCGATTTCGATGGCGGCGAGTTCCGCCACGTACTCGGGCTTGAACTCGAACGGCTCGCCCGAATGATACATAGTCTGCGCGCCGACCTGGGTGGCGAGATCGCGCGGCGCGTGCACGGCCGGATTCAGCAGCACGGCGCGGCAGTCCAGTTGTTCGGCCAGCCAGCCGGCGTAATAGCCGCCCAGCGAGGAGCCGATGACGGTCAGCGCGCGGGGGCTGGCGTCGCCGCCGGCCCGGGCGCGGTCCAGCAGTTCGCGCGCCAGCGACGCAGCCAGGGCGATCGCCTCGCGCGGGCTGGCGGGCAGTTGCGGGCAGCGCCAGTCCCCGGCGAGCCCGCGGTCGGCCATGGCCTGCGCCATCAGGCGCGCCTTGAAGGAAGACGGCGAGGACCGGAAACCGTGCAGGTAGAGGATCATGGTTGTTCCCGCAGCGCGGCCGCGCCGGCCAACGCATCGAGCAGTTTGCCGTGCACGCCGCCGAATCCGCCGTTGCTCATGACGAGAATGTGGTCGCCCGGGCGGGCCGCCTGGACGACCGCGCGGACGAGCTGGTCCAGGTCGTCGTGGCTCACGGCGCGCGCGCCCAGCGGCGCCAGCACCTTGGCCGGGTCCCAGCCCAGCGCGTGCTTGCCGCTGCCGGCGCCGAAGCAGAACACCAGGTCGGCATCGGCCAGCGCCGCCGGCAGGCGTTCGGCCATCGTGCCCAGCTTCATGGTGTTCGAGCGCGGCTCCAGCACGGCCAGGATGCGGGCGGACCCGACCTGGCGGCGCAGGCCTGCCAGCGTGGTGGCGATGGCGGTCGGATGATGGGCGAAATCGTCATACACCTTGACGCCGTGGACGGTCCCGCGCAGCTCCATGCGGCGCTTGACGCCGCCGAAGGCGGACAGGGCGGCGATGCCGGTGGCCGGCGCCACGCCCGCATGGTCGGCCGCCGCCAGCGCGGCCAGGGCATTGGCGCGGTTGTGCGCGCCGCTCAGGTCCCAGCGGATGCGGCCGGCGGCGCGGCCCTCGTGCAACACCTCGAAGCCGCCGTCGTCGTCCGGCTCGCCGGCCTCCCATGCCGCGCCCGCGCCGAAGCGCACGGTGGGCGTCCAGCAGCCTTTCGCCAGCACGCGCTCCAGCGCGGCGTCGGCCTGGGGCAGCACGATGCGGCCGCCGGCGGGAATGGTGCGCACCAGGTGATGGAACTGGGTCTCGATGGCGGCCAGATCGGGGAAGATGTCCGCGTGATCGTATTCCAGGTTATTGAGAATCGCGGTGCGCGGGCGGTAATGGACGAACTTGGACCGCTTGTCGAAGAAGGCCGTGTCGTATTCGTCCGCCTCGATGACGAACCAGGGCACTTCCGGGTCGAAGCGGGCCGAGACCTTGAGGTCGCGCGCCACGCCGCCGATCAGGAAATTCGGCCGCAGGCCGGCGTATTCGAGGATCCACGCCAGCATCGAACTGGTGGTGGTCTTGCCGTGGGTGCCGGCCACCGCCAGGACGTGGCGGCCGGCCAGGACGTGTTCGCACAGCCATTGCGGGCCCGACACGTAGGGCGCGCCCGACTCCAGGATGGCTTCCATCAAGGGATTGCCGCGGGTGACGACGTTGCCGATGACGTAGAGGTCGGGCTCGAGCGCCATCTGGTCGGCGCCATAGCCTTCCGTCAGCGCGATGCCCTGTTCCTCCAGTTGCGTGCTCATGGGGGGGTAGACGCCGGTATCGCAGCCGGTGACGGTGTGGCCGGCTGCGCGCGCCACCAGCGCCAGGCCGCCCATGAAAGTGCCGCAAATGCCGAGAATGTGCAGGTGCATGACGTATTTCTCCTGCCCGCATTGTAGAGGGTGGCCGGATTCCGTCCGGCCGGGGCCCGTCCGCGGGCGCCGATTGCGCGCGGGAGATGCCGGCGCGCCCGCCCTTGGGTAATATCACGGACATGGATAGACGCACCTTTCTTTTGCGCACGGTCACGCTGGCGGCAAGCGCGTGGCTGGCCCGCTACATGCCCGTGGCCCTGGCGGCCGATTCCGCTTCCGCCGATTCGGCCGGTCCCGACACGCGGGACCTGCTGGCGCGGGAGTTTCCCGGCCTCGACGGCGGCCAACACCGCGTGGGCGAATGGCTGGGCCAGCCGGTGGTGGTCAATTTCTGGGCCACCTGGTGCGCGCCCTGCGTCAAGGAAATGCCGGCGCTGGACGCCTTGGGCAAGGCGCACCCCAACGCCCGTTTCGTCGGCATCGGCATCGATAGCGCGGACAACATCCGTAAATTTCTCGCTAAAGTGCCTGTTTCCTATCCCTTGTTGGTGGCCGGCCCCGGCACCATCGACCTGATGCGGGGCCTGGGCAACGCGCCGGGAGGCTTGCCGTTTACGGTGCTTTTAGACAAAGATGGCAGAATTAGCCACAAAGTTCTGGGCCCGGTGAAGGAAGATGACATCAGCGCGCGGTTGAAATCGCTGGGAGCATGATTCCAGCGGTTTCCACCATGGACAAATAAGGCGATTTGTCGTAAAAAGCTGCCTTATTGGTGGTTTTCGCGGCAGATTAACTTGCCTGCAGTCCCGGCGTCCTTGTGGCGCCGTATTTGTAAGCACCCGATGTAAGTACCACGGTCAGTACCTTACTCAGTACTCCATATTTATTGAATCCTGGGTCCTGGCGCGACCCGATGCCCGCCGCTGGCGGACGACGGCAAAGCGCGCGGGGACCGGAAAGCAGAATGGCGCAAAGCATACTGGTCTTGCACGGCCCGAACCTGAATCTGTTGGGCACCCGTGAGCCGGGCATCTACGGCAGCCTCACCCTGGCTCAGATCAACGACAACCTGCTTGCCCTCGCGGGCGAACTCGGTGTCAAGCTGCAGCATTGGCAAGGCAACCACGAAGGCGATCTGGTCGACCGCATCCAGGCGGCGCGCCAGGACGGCACCGATTTCATCGTCATCAACGCCGCCGCCTACACCCATACGAGCGTGGCCGTGCGCGACGCCCTGGCCGCCGTTTCGATCCCTTTTGTTGAAGTACATTTGTCCAACCTGTACAAGCGCGAGCCTTTCCGGCACCACTCCTATCTGTCGGATCTGGCCGTGGGACTTATCTCCGGCCTGGGCGCGGACGGCTACGAAGCCGCCGTGCGTTATGCGGCGCGGCACTGAACCGCGGCATCTCCAGGCTTTTTCATCTCCACCTAAGCGTACGGCACCCATCTCCATTCAAGGGCGCATGCCGTCAAAACACCGGGAAGCAGCTTCATGGACCTCCGAAAACTTAAAACCCTGATCGACCTGGTGGCCGAGTCGGGCATTGCCGAACTGGAAATCACCGAGGGTGAAGGCAAGGTTCGCATCGTCAAGTTCTCCCAGACCCTGCAGCCCGTGGCGTACCATGCCCCCGAGGCCTATGCGGCTCCCGCTGCCGCCGCGGCCGCGCCTGCCGCCCCGGCCGCTCCCGCCGCGCCGGTGGTGCAGGGCCATGCGGTGAAGGCGCCCATGGTGGGCACCTTCTATCGTTCGCCCAACCCGGGCGCGGCGCCCTTCGTGGACGTCGGCCAGACCGTCAAGGAAGGCGATCCGCTGTGCATCATCGAAGCGATGAAGCTGCTCAACGAGATCGAAGCCGACAAGTCCGGCGTCATCAAGGAAATCCTGGTCGAGAACGGCGAACCCGTCGAATATGGCCAACCCCTGTTCGTCATCGGCTGATAGCGATAGCTTCCATGTTCGAAAAAATCCTGATCGCCAATCGCGGCGAGATCGCGCTGCGCATCCAACGCGCTTGTCGCGAGCTGGGCATCAAAACCGTGGTCGTGCACTCCGAGGCGGACCGCGAGGCCAAGTATGTCCGGCTGGCCGACGAGTCCGTTTGCATCGGCCCGGCGCCTTCGCGCGAAAGCTACCTGAATATGCCGGCCATCATCTCGGCGGCCGAAGTCACCGACGCCGAGGCGATCCACCCCGGCTATGGCTTCCTGTCGGAAAACGCCGACTTCGCCGATCGCGTGGAAAAGAGCGGTTTCGTCTTCATCGGCCCGCGTCCCGACTCGATCCGCCTGATGGGCGACAAGGTCAGCGCCAAGCGCGCCATGATCGAGGCCGGCGTTCCGGTGGTGCCCGGCTCCGAAGGCGCCTTGCCCGACAATCCGCAAGAGATCATGCGCATCGCGCGCGAGGTCGGCTACCCGGTCATCATCAAGGCCGCGGGCGGCGGCGGCGGCCGCGGCATGCGCGTCGTCTATACCGAGGCGGCGCTGATCAACGCGGTCACCATGACGCGTTCGGAAGCCGGGGCGGCCTTCAACAACCCGGAAGTCTATATGGAGAAGTTCCTCGAGAACCCTCGCCATGTGGAAATCCAGGTGCTGGCCGACGGCGGCCGCAACGCCGTCTGGCTGGGCGAACGCGACTGCTCGATGCAGCGCCGCCACCAGAAGGTCATCGAAGAAGCCCCCGCGCCGGGCATCGCCCGCCGCCTGATCGAGCGCATCGGCGACCGTTGCGCGGATGCCTGCCGCAAGATCGGCTACCGCGGCGCCGGCACCTTCGAATTCCTGTACGAGAACGGCGAGTTCTACTTCATCGAGATGAACACCCGTATCCAGGTGGAGCATCCGGTGACCGAGCTGATCACCGGCATCGACCTGGTGCAGCAGCAGATCCGCATCGCCGCCGGCGAGAAGTTCACGCTGCGCCAGCGCGACATCCAGTTCAAGGGCCATGCCCTGGAATGCCGCATCAACGCCGAGGATCCGTTCCGTTTCGTGCCCAGCCCCGGCCGCATCACGAACTGGCACACCCCCGGCGGTCCGGGCGTGCGCATCGATTCGCATGCGTACAACGGCTATTTCGTTCCGCCCAACTACGACTCCATGATCGCCAAGGTCATCACCTATGGCGACGATCGCGAGCAGGCCCTGGCCCGCATGCGCATCGCCTTGTCGGAAATGGTGGTCGAGGGCATTTCCACCAATATCCCGTTGCACCGCGAGTTGCTGCAGGACGCCCGCTTCATCGAAGGCGGCACCAGCATCCACTACCTGGAGCAAAAGCTCTCGCAACGCCCCTGAGCGCTGGAACTACAATCAGGGCTTGAGGGGAGGCCCACCCCCTACCGCGCTGCGCGCGGCCCCCTCAAGGGGGCGGCGTTGGCGGACCGGCAGAGCCGGATCCGCTACGCCCTGGATGGGCACCGAGGTTTGCGCCCGGCGTTTTTTGCCGCCGGGCCGCCCCAAGGCAAAAAGCCCCCTTGGGGGCAGCAAGCGGCGTGGGGGCAATTCCTATCGGCGGGACTGGCACAAAATACGGAAGACCATCATGCGTGAGCTCGTGCTCCATTGCCCCGAGGCGCAGGCCGAAGCCTTGTCCGACGAATTGCTGGCGGCCGGCGTGCTGTCGGTATCGGTCGAGGACGCCGACCGCGACACCGACCAGGAGCAGCCGCTTTTCGGCGAGCCCGGCACGGAACCGGACGTCCAGGCCTGGGAGCGCAATCAGGTCGTGGCCCTGCTGCCCGACGGCGCCGATCCGGCGCAGATCGTCGAGGAAGTCCGCGGCATCCTGGGCGACGATTACGCCGGCGCGCTCGAAAACTGGTCGCTGCGCGACGTGCCCGACGCCGATTGGGTGCGCCTGACGCAGGCCCAATTCGGGCCCATACACATCGCCGACCGCATCTGGATCGTGCCGAGCTGGCATCGCGACGATCCCGCCGTGCCCGGCATGGACACGGTCCCGGACGCCGGCGGCGGCATCCATATCGAACTCGATCCCGGCCTGGCCTTCGGCACGGGCAGCCACCCCACCACCCATCTGTGCCTGGCCTGGCTGGAAGCCGGGCTGCCGCGCGGCGCCACGGTGCTGGACTATGGCTGCGGCTCGGGCATCCTCGCCATCGCCGCGCGCAAGCTCGGCGCCGGCCACACGGTGGCGGTGGACATCGACGAACAGGCCGTGCTGGCGACGCTGGAGAATGCCCGCGTCAACCGCGTCGAACTGCAAGCCATGCTGCCGGACGCCATGCCCGACGGGCTCAGCGACGTGGTGGTGGCGAATATCCTGTCCAACCCGCTGAAGGTGCTGGCGCCGCTGCTCAGCAGCCGCGTCGCGCCGGGCGGCTCGCTGGTGTTGTCGGGCGTCCTGGAGCGGCAGGCGGAGGAAGTGTGCGCGGTGTATGCCAAATACCTGCAAATGTCGGTATGGCGCGCGCTGGACGGCTGGGTCTGCCTGCATGGCCGGCAGGCCTGATTCCCGCTGAAGTGGATCGCGCGCCATGGCCCTGACCACACGCTGCCCCCATTGCGGTACCGCCTTCAAGGTCGTCGCGGATCAACTGCGGGTGCGTAACGGGCTGGTCCGCTGCGGCGTCTGCGCGCGGGTCTTCGATGGCTACGAAGCCATCGTCGACGAGGACGTGCCCGTGCTGGCGCCTGCACCTACACCGTCGTCCACGTCTGATCCCTCGCCTGCATCCTCGCCCGCTCCTGTACCCGAATCCGCACCCGCTGCTGCGCCGCCCGCGGCGGGGCCCTTCGTTTCGAACGGCCCCCTCGGCCCCCCCGGCCCGGCCGCCGCGCCGCCTGTCGCGCCCCCGATACCGGTCGCGCCGCCTCCGGCGGCGCCCACGCTGAGTTCCAGGGTGCCGGACGCGCCGTCCTCGCGCAGCGAAGGCGCCTCCGCGCCGGCGCCCGCGTCGCCGGCCGATCGTTCCGCGCCGCCGTGGGATGAGCGGCCCGCGCCGCCCGTTCCTCACACCGTGCCGCCGCCGGTCCGGGACGATATTTCCGATGCCCATTTGTGGGCCACGGAGCCGGTGCTGCCGGCGGATCCGCCGGCGGTGCTGCGCGGCCGCTCGGACTCCTGGCGCCAGGAGCCGACGCTCCTTTCCCGCGATGCGCCGGAGGATGAGGACGAGCCGTTCGATGACGACGAGGACGTCCATGTCGCCAGGGACTTCGGCGATGACAAGGATGTCCATGGCGTCAGGGGCCTTGGCGGTGACAAGGAAGCCGAGGACCGCGGGATCGTTCATGGCGGCAAGGACGACCACGGCGACCCGCAGGTCATCCGCCGCCGCCAACGGCCGGTCTATGTCGATCCGGCCGACGAGCGATACGACGACGACCTGCACGGCCACGAGATCGACGAGGAGGACCGCCGTCTCGAATCGGACAACCGGGACGAGGCGGACGCCGGGGAGGCGGCGCAGTCGTGGGACCGGCGGGCCGGACGAAACGAGCGGGACGAACGGGAAGAACGGCCCGCCCGCGACGAACCGGATATCCGCCGCGACGGCGGCGTATATATCTACCCGCCGCACGATCCCCGCATCGGCGACGATGACGCCGACGACGGCGCCTATACCCCGGTCAGGGGCGAAGCGCGCACCCGCTACGACGACGACGTCGACGCCGGCATGGCGCCGCCGGTTTTCATGGACGAGACCCGACTGCGCCGCGCCGCCCTGGTCCGCCGCCTGTGGGCGCTCGGCTGCCTGCTGGCCCTGTGCGTGCTGGGCCTGCAGTGGCTCTACGTCTACCGGTCCGCGGTGGCCAGCGCCGTGCCCGCGCTGCGCCCGGCCTTGCAGGCCGCCTGCGGCGCGCTGGGCTGCGAGGTCGGCTATCCGCGCCGGCTGGAGCGCATCTCCATCACCGCGTCGTCATTGCAGCCGCCCGCCGGCGCGGCCGCCACCGACGACGGCATCACCCGGCTGGTGCTCAACGTGACCCTGCGCAACCGCTACGACAAGCCGCAGCCCTGGCCGGCGCTGGTGCTGGAGCTGACCGATCTCTCCGATACCGTGGTGGTGCGCAAGATCCTGCGTCCCGACGATTACCTGCCCACCGACGCGAGCTCGGCCTTTCCGGCCGGCGGCGAACAGACCCTGAGCGTGCCCCTGCGGATCGCCGGCGCGCAGGTCAACGGCTATCAGCTCGACAAATTCTTTCCCTGATCTTCCCCCCGAATAGAGGATTCACCATGGCATCACCTGTGCTGGTTTGCGGTTCGATGGCGTTCGACACCATTGCGGTCTTCGAAGGCCACTTCAAAGAGCACATCCTGCCTGAGCGCGTCCAGTCCCTCAGCGTCTCCTTCCTGACGCCGTCCATGCGCAAGGAATACGGCGGCTGCGCCGGCAACATCGCCTACAACCTCAAGCTGCTGGGCGGCAATCCGGTCCCGGTCGCCACGGTGGGCGAGGACGCCGGCGATTACCTGGAACGGCTGCGCGCCCTGGAGATCGACGCCAGCCGCGTCAAGGTGATTCCCCAGACCTTGACCGCGCAATGCTTCATCACCACCGACCTGGACGACAACCAGATCGCCGCCTTCCACCCGGGCGCCATGAGCTTTTCCGCGCAGAACGACGTCAGCGGCGCCAAGGCGGCCTGGGCCATCGTCGCGCCCGACGCCAAGGAAGGCATGTTCGCGCACGCCGAACGCCTGCACGCGGCCGGCATTCCCTTCATCTTCGACCTGGGCCAGGCCATGCCCCTGTTCGACGGCGCCGACCTGCGCCGCATGCTGCAATGGGCGCAGGTGCTGACGGTCAACGACTACGAAGCGGGCGTGGTGGAGCAGCGCACGGGCAGCAGCATCGCCGAGCTGGCACGGGGCTTGCAAGCCGCCATCGTCACGCGCGGCGGCGAGGGGGCCAGTCTGTGGACGAAAGAGGGCGAACAGCATATCGCGCCGATCGCGGCGACGCAGGTGGTCGATCCCACCGGTTGCGGCGACGCGCATCGCGCCGGCGTGCTGTATGGCCTGAGCCTGGGCTGGAGCTGGCTGGACTGCTGCCGCCTGGGCAACGTGATGGGGGCCATCAAGATCGCCTCCCGCGGTCCGCAGAACCATCGCCCGTCGCGCGAGGAGATCAGTAAATCCTTGCTACAGACGTATGGAATCAGCCTGCCGGTGTGAAGATCGCTCTGCCATGTGCAAGCACCGGCAACACGGCGGAAACTTTCGACTTGGCCTATGCACTAAGGTAAAGAAATCGTTGCAGGCTATTTCTCGGGCGTCGTTTACTGCTCGTTTACCCTAGCCGGAGGCGTATTATCTGTGTCGCAGCAACCCCGTTTCAGGAGCTCGCAAACCATGACTCAAAACAAAGCATCCTTCACCCCGATCCGTGCGCGAGCCGTGCGCTGGCTGGCGGCGGGCGCGGTCGCCACTTCCGTCGCCTTGCTGGCCGGTTGTGCCAATCCCAATGCGTCCAGCGGCGTGTACAGCTACGACCAGGCGCAGCGTGAGCAGATCGTGCGCACCGGCACGGTGACCGGCGTGCGTCCCATCACCATCGAGAACGACCGCTCCTCGGGCGCCGGCCTGGTGGCCGGCGGCGCCTTGGGCGGCGTGGCGGGCAACGCCGTCGGCGGCGGCAGCGGCCGCGCCATCGCCACGGTCGGCGGCGTGATCCTGGGCGCGCTGGCGGGCAATGCCATCGAGAACCGCGTGGGCACCACCTCCGGCCTGGAAATCACGGTGCGCCTGGACAACGGCGAAACCCGCGTGGTGGCTCAGGCCGCCGACGTGCCGGTCAGCGTGGGCCAGCGCGTCCAGGTGATCAGCGGCAACGGTCCGACCCGCATCGTTCCGCTGCAATAAGCGGCGGGCAGGGCGGCAGGGGAGCCGGCCCGATAAAGGGCGGTTCCCGCCGTCGCGATCCCTGGCCGCCGTCAGGGCGGCCGATGAAAGACAAAGGCCTGGATCCGGTTTACACCGGATCCAGGCCTTTCCCATTTCCATTTCCATCCATGCCGGCGCGATCGCCGGCCGGCGTTCAAAGCGCGAAGATGGCGTAGCTGATGCGCGTGATGACCATGACCGCGCACTGGCCCAGCACCACCAGGACCAGGGGCGAGAAATCGATCCCGCCACGCGGCAAGACGCGGCGGATCGGCTCCAGCAGCGGATCGGTGAGCGTCTGCAGCAGCGGCATGATGGGCGCCAGGGGATTGACCCAGGACAGGATGGCCTGGGCCAGCGTGACCCACACCAGCAGGTTGAAGGCCCAGCGCACTACCGTCAGGAAGGACACCAGCACGGCGGGGGCCAGGGCCGACAGCGGCATCACCAGGCCCAGCACCAGCAGCCACGTGAGCAGCAGATAGACCAGGGCGGTCAGCCAGGCGGCCAGCAGGCTGGCGCCATCCACCATGCCGCGCGCGGGCAGCAGCTTGCGCAGCGGCATCACCAGCCAGTTGGTGGCCTGGTAGATCACCCGCGCCACGGGGTTGAATGGATGCATGCGCACGGCGTGCAGCCAGGCCCGCGCGATCAGCGCGGCCCCGAACAGGGTGAAGACGGTGTCGAGTAGGAAACTGGAGATATCGCCGAACATGGGCCGCCTTGATCGCAAAGTTAGGGTTTTACGGCAACACGCATTCTCGCACGATAGCAAGACCAAGCC
The DNA here is from genome assembly GCF_002261225.1 of Bordetella genomosp. 10. Classification (NCBI taxonomy): domain Bacteria; kingdom Pseudomonadati; phylum Pseudomonadota; class Betaproteobacteria; order Burkholderiales; family Alcaligenaceae; genus Bordetella; species Bordetella genomosp. 10. The sequence goes on along the minus strand of NZ_NEVM01000005.1, from coordinate 2,510,304 downwards.
TTGAATCGGCCCGTGAAAGATCGCCAGGGGATGTGAGGGAAGGGCGGATGAGAGCGCCCGCGCGCCCGCGCCATTGAAAAAGCCACCTGGCTTTGGGCCAGGTGGCTTCAGATACTGCTGGTACTGCTGGTGCTGCTTAGACTGGCAGTCGGTCCTTACGGACGGCCGCCGGTCGGGAAGGGCCACGAGGCGGCGGGATTCAACGCCGTCTTCGCAGCAGGGGCAGCAGCGGCCGAGGGGGCAGCAGCCGGCTTCTTGGCGGCAGCCTTCTTGGCAGGGGCCTTCTTCGCGGCGGGCTTCTTCGCAGCAGCCTTTTTCGCGGGGGCCTTCTTGGCTACGGCCTTCTTGACCGCCTTTTTGGCAGTCGCCTTCTTGGCGACGGCTTTCTTGGCGACAGCCTTCTTCGCAACGGCCTTCTTGGCTACGGCTTTCTTGGCCGGGGCCTTCTTGGCAGCGACTTTCTTGACCGCGGCTTTCTTGGCCGGCGCCTTCTTGGCGGCAACCTTCTTGACCGCAACCTTCTTCACGGCCTTCTTCACAGCCTTCTTGGCCGCGACTTTCTTGACGGCGACCTTCTTTGCCGCAACCTTCTTCACCGCGGCTTTTTTGGCCGGGGCTTTCTTGGCCGCGGCCTTCTTGGCCGGGGCTTTCTTCACCGCCTTCTTGGCGGCTTTCTTGGCAGTTGCCATGGTTTTGCTCCTTAGGTTCAGGGGTCCCAGAACTTAAACCCGTGCACCGGCCCGCCACATGGCGGGTCGCTGCCCGGGCTATTCATCGGCGCATACCGCTGCCCCGGACGGGCGGCAGCTACTGCGATGTGCGCTAATGAATACGGCACAACCATTTGATATGGCCCCCGCGCAATCGGGCGCGAGCCATTTCAAATGGCGCGGGTGGGCGGTGCGCCGTGCACCGCCTACCGCTAGTCTTATCAGCCTTCGAACACCCTGACCGGGATCATTCCCAGTTCAGCGTGCCTCCGGTTTGGTATTCGATTACTCGGGTTTCGAAAAAGTTTCGTTCTTTCTTCAGATCGATCATTTCCGCCATCCACGGGAAGGGATTCTCTTCCTGCGGGAACAGCGCTTCGATACCGATCTGCTGGCACCGGCGATTCGCGATGAAGCGCAGATAGGACTTGAACATCGGTGCATTCAGGCCCAGCACGCCGCGCGGCATCGTATCTTCGGCGTAAGCATATTCGAGTTCGACCGCTTTGAGGAAGAGTCCGCGAATTTCTTCACGGAATTCAGGCGTCCACAGATGCGGATTCTCGAGTTTGACGGTGTTGATCAGATCGATGCCGAAGTTGCAGTGCATGGATTCATCGCGCAGGATGTACATGTACTGTTCGGCGGCGCCGGTCATCTTGTTCTGGCGGCCCAGCGCAAGGATCTGCGTGAAGCCCACGTAAAAGAACAGGCCTTCCATCAGGCACGCGAACACGATCAGCGACTTCAGCAGCGTCTGGTCGGCCTCGGGCGTGCCGGTCTTGAAGTTCGGATCGGCGATGGCTTCGATGAACGGAATGAGGAATTCGTCCTTGGCGCGGATGGACGGCACTTCGTTGTAGGCGTTGAAGATCTCCGCCTCGTCCAGGTCCAGGCTTTCGACGATGTACTGATAGGCGTGCGTGTGGATGGCTTCCTCGAATGCCTGGCGCAGCAGGAACTGGCGGCATTCGGGTGCCGTGATGTGGCGGTAGGTGCCCAGCACGATGTTGTTCGCCGCCAGCGAATCGGCCGTGACGAAGAAACCCAGGTTGCGCTTGATGATGCGGCGCTCGTCCTCGGTCAGCCCGTTGGGGTTCTTCCACAGCGCGATGTCGCGCGACATATTGATTTCTTGCGGCATCCAGTGGTTGGCGCAAGTGGCGAGGTATTTTTCCCACGCCCATTTGTACTTGAACGGCACCAGTTGATTGACGTCCGTCTCGCCATTGATGATGCGCTTGTCGGCGACCTTGACGCGATGCGCCGCGCCTTCGCCGGCGGGCGCGGCGGCTTGCGCCTGGGCCGCGGGCAGGGCGGATTCGCCGAACGCGCCGGTCGACGGACGGGCCGGCAGTCCGGCTGCCGGGTTGGAGTTTTGCGCCGGTTGCAGCGCGACGTTGTCGTCTTCCCAATTAATCATGCTTGAATTCTCCGGGGGCAATTACTGGCAGGCTTCGCACTCTTCGAAACCGGGATCGCCCGGTCGCATGGTGCAAACCGCCCCGACGACTTCGGGTTCCGGCAAGTTCTGTGCCGGAGCCGCTGCCGTGCTGGAGGCAGCAGCCGGATTGCCATTGGAAACGGCGTTCAGTTCGCCGCCCCGGCCCGTGGATTTTTCCGCACTGGTGGCGCCCAGCGTGCGCAGGTAGTACGTCGTCTTCAGACCACGCTGCCATGCAAGCTTGTAGGTGTCGTCGAGTTTCTTGCCCGATGCGCCAGCCATGTAAATATTGAGAGATTGCGATTGGTCGATCCATTTCTGCCGGCGCGACGCCGCTTCGACCAGCCAGCTAGGTTCGACTTCGAACGCGGTGGCGTAGACCTTGCGGAGTTCGGCGGGCACGCGATCGATGCGGGACAGGCTGCCGTCGAAATACTTGAGGTCGGCGACCATCACTTCGTCCCAGAGACCGAGTTTCTTCAAGTCGCGTACCAGGTAATCGTTGACGACCGTGAACTCGCCGGACAGATTCGATTTAACGTATAGATTCTGGTAAGTCGGTTCGATGCAGGCGGATACGCCAATAATATTGGAAATCGTCGCCGTTGGGGCGATTGCCACGCAATTGGAGTTGCGCATGCCGTGTTCTTTGATGCGCGCGCGCAACGCATCCCAATCGAGCGCGCTCGACGCATCGACATCGACATAGCCGCCGCGCGCTTCGCGCAGCAGCGCGAGCGTGTCTTGCGGCAGGATGCCGCGGTCCCACAGCGAGCCTTCATACGTTTGATAGCGGCCGCGTTCCTGCGCCAGCGCGCTCGACGCCGAGTAGGCGTAATAGCACACCGCTTCCATCGAACGGTCGGCGAACTCGACCGCATCCTGCGACGCGTACGGCACGCGCATCATGTGCAGGCAATCCTGGAAGCCCATGATGCCCAGGCCGACCGGGCGATGGCGCTCGTTGGAGTCCTTCGCCTTCTTCACCGCGTAGTAGTTGATGTCGATGACGTTGTCCAGCATGCGCATGGCGATGCCGATGGTGCGCTCGAGCTTTTCCAGATCCAGCTCGTAGCCGCCCTTGGCCGCCGGCTTCATGTGCGCGACCAGGTTCACCGAACCCAGGTTGCAGACGGCGATTTCCGACTCGTTGGTGTTCAGCGTGATCTCGGTGCAGAGGTTGGAGCTGTGCACCACGCCGACGTGCTGCTGCGGCGAGCGGATGTTGCAAGGATCCTTGAACGTGATCCACGGATGGCCGGTTTCGAACAGCATCGACAGCATCTTGCGCCACAGCGTGAGCGCCGGCATCTTCTTGAACAGCTTCAGGTCGCCGCTGGCCGCGCGGGCTTCGTAGCCGAGGTAGGCCTTCTCGAATTCCTGGCCGTACTTGTCGTGCAGGTCCGGGCAATCGGACGGCGAGAACAGCGTCCACTCGCCGTTTTCGATGACGCGCTTCATGAACAGGTCGGGAATCCAGTTCGCCGTGTTCATGTCGTGCGTGCGGCGGCGTTCGTCGCCGGTGTTCTTGCGCAGTTCCAGGAATTCTTCGATGTCCAGGTGCCACGTTTCCAGGTAGGTGCAGACCGCGCCCTTGCGCTTGCCGCCCTGGTTTACCGCCACGGCGGTGTCGTTGACCACCTTCAGGAAGGGCACGACGCCCTGGCTTTCGCCGTTGGTGCCCTTGATGTGGCTGCGCAGCGCGCGCACCGGGGTCCAGTCGTTGCCCAGGCCGCCGGCGTACTTGGCCAGCAGCGCGTTTTCCTTGATGGCGTCGTAGATGCCTTCCAGGTCGTCGGAGACCGTGGTCAGGTAGCACGACGACAGTTGCGAGTGCAGGGTGCCCGAGTTGAACAGCGTCGGCGTGGAGCTCATGAAGTCGAACGACGACAGGATCTCGTAGAACTCGATGGCGCGGGCTTCGCGGTCCACGCCCGGCTTGGTCTCGCCCAGCGCCAGGCCCATGGCGACGCGCATGAAGAAGACCTGCGGCAGCTCGATGCGGCGGCCGCGGATGTGCAGGAAGTAGCGGTCGTACAGCGTCTGCAGGCCCAGGTAGCTGAACTGCAGGTCGCGCTTGGCGTTCAAGGCCTTGCCCAGGCGCGGCAGGTCGAATTGCGCCAGCTTGGGATCGAGCAACTGGCCTTCGATGCCGCGCGCGATGAAGGCGGGGAAGTATTCGGCGTAGCGGACGGCCATGCTGTCCTGCGACGCTTCCTCGCCCAGCACTTCCTTGCGGATCGTGTGCAGCAGCAGGCGGGCGGTGACCTGGCTGTAGGCCGGGTCCTTCTCGACCAGCGCGCGCGCCGACAGGATGGCGGACTTGTAGACCTCGTCGACCGGGATGCCGTCGTACAGGTTCTTGACCGTTTCCTTCAGGATGGAGCCGGCGTCGATGTAGTCGGTCAGGCCTTCGCCGGCCGCGTCGATGGTGGCGCGCAGGGCGACCAGGTCGAGCGGGCGCTTGACGCCGTTCTCGGTCACGTTCAGCGTGGTTTCCGGGACGGCGGTTTCGGCGGTCTTGGTTTTCTGATCGGCGGCGGCGCGCTCCTGGGCGCGCTTTTCGCGGTAGAGGACGTAGGCGCGGGCGACGTCATGCTCGCCCGAGCGCATCAGCGCCAGTTCGGCGTGGTCCTGGATGTCCTCGATATGGAAGGTGCCGCCGTTGGGGCGGCTGCGCACCAGCGCGTGCACGACCTGGCTGGTCAGCGTCTCGACGATCTGGCGCACGCGCGCCGAGGCGGCGCCCTGGCCGCCGTTGACGGCCAGGAAGGCCTTGGTCAGCGCGATGGCGATCTTGCCAGGTTCGAATCCGACCACCGCGCCATTGCGGCGGATGACCTGATAGCCGGCCCATTGCGCATTGGCGGCGGCGTTTTCGGTTTCAGAGGGCGGCACGGCGGTGGAGGGCCGGGTCACAGAGGCGATCGAAGTCTGCATGGAAGCTCCTGTGCGAAGAAAAAGACGCGAGAAAAGGTCGCGTCTGTGTGTATATGTTTGCTTTGGCGGTGGGAAGGACGGTCGCGGATGCGCGGCAATAGTAAAAGGACGGAACGAAATCCGACCGCATCTGACCACAAGATATAGTGTTCTACCCCGCTCCCAGGCACTAATTCTAGTGATGGAACGGGTCGGCTACAAGCCCGGCCACATAACAGTTCGGCCTTTAGTTGTTACAAGAGTTAAGCGGGAGGCCCAGCGCATGGCGGGGAGGGCCGACAGCATGCCCGTCAGCCGGCGCTGATGAGCGAAGTGGCCGCTTCGTTCACCCGGATGCATATATATGACTGCCGCGATGGGGGGAACCGGCATGCCTTACTGCTGAGCAACTGTTGCGCAATTGCACAGCCGCGGCATGCCGGCACCATGCCGAGATTGATTCTTGCGAGCGGGCTATTCAGAATGAAGTCTCCTGTCGCATTGCCCTTTTTTCCGGCTTTTCCGGGGGTTTTTGCGAAGTTTCGAGGTTTTCATGAGCAGTCGAGTCGTGTTTTCCGGTGGCCGCGCCATCGGATTCCTGTGCAGCGGCATGGTCGCCGCGACCTTGGTTCTGACCGGTTGCGCCGTCAAGAAACCGCAGCCGGTGGCCGCCGCCCCGCAAGCGCCGGCGGCGCCCAAGCCGGTCGCCTGCACGCCGGTCGCCGCCGATTCGCCATTGGTCGGCACCTGGTATTCCGTGTCGACGCCGCATGGCGTGGCCGGCAACCTGCAGACCCTGACGGTGCTGTCGCCCGACGGGCGTATGACCTACCAGACGCAGTTGAAGATCGGCAAGCGGGTCCGGCCGGCGCTGAGCGAATCCGGTTGCTGGACCTATGCCGATGGCGTCTACACCATGCAGACCACCGCCTCCTACGGCGATCCGGTCGACGTCAGCGACCCCATCTACCGCAACCGCTACCAGGTCGAGAAGATAGACGGCAAGCACGCGCGCATGCGCGAGCTCAAGCCGAACGGGCAACTGATCACGGCCACCCGCATGGCGTCCAACTACCGCCTGCCCTGATCCGCCGCCCGTCCTGATCGCGCCGCCACGCGCCGTCAGTCCTGCAGTTGCCCCAGGCGCGCCAGCACCACGTCCCTGCCCAGCAAGGCCAGCACGGCATCGATGGCCGGCGTTTGCTGCTGGCCGGTCACGGCCACGCGCAGGGGGATGCCCAACTGCGGCATCTTCAGGCCGCGCTCGGCCAGCACCGCCTTGATGGCGGCCGACAGCGCCTCGCGCGTCCACTCGCCGGCCGCCGCGCGCAGGGCGAAATCGGCCAGCGCCACGCGCGCCGTTTCGGTCAGGTGCTGGGCCGCCAGGTCGGCGGGAATGCCGGGGAAGTCCCCGCAGAACAGCATGGCGCCGTCGGCCAGTTGTTCCAGGGTCTCGGCGCGGTCCTTCAGCAAGTGCATGACGGCGGGCAGGTCGACGGCGTCGGTCTTGCCGCCGCGCTTGTGGATGCGCGGCGCCACGCGGGCGGCCAGTTCGCCGTCGGCCATCTGGCGGATGTAGTGGGCGTTGACCCAGTTCAGCTTCTTCGGATCCCACTGCGAGGCCGATTTCGACAGGTGGCGCGTGTCGAACCATTCCACCAGTTGGTCGCGGGTGAACAGCTCGTCGTCGCCATGGCTCCAGCCCAGGCGCGCCAGGTAATTCACCATGGCCTCCGGCAGGTAGCCTTCGTTGTCGTACTCCATGACGTTGACGGCGCCGTGGCGCTTGGACAGTTTCTCGCCGTCCGGGCCGAGAATCATGGGCACGTGGCCGTACTCGGGCAGTTGCGCGCCGAGGGCGCGCAGGATGTTGATCTGGCGCGGCGTGTTGTTGACGTGGTCGTCGCCCCGCAAGACATGGGTGATGCCCATGTCCCAGTCGTCGACCACCACGCAGAAGTTATAGGTGGGCGTGCCATCCGGGCGGGCGATGATGAGGTCGTCCAGTTCGCCGTTGTCGAAGCTGATCGGGCCCTTGACCATGTCGTTCCAGCTCGTCGCGCCCGTCTGCGGATTGCGGAAGCGCACCACCGGCTGGACGCCGGCGGGCGCCGGCGGCAGGGTCTTGCCGGGCTCGGGCCGCCAGGTGCCGTCGTAGCGGGGCTTCAGGCCGGCCGCGCGGGCTTTCTCGCGCATGGCCTCTACTTCCTGCGGCGAGCAGTAGCAATGGTAGGCGGTGCCGGCTTCCAGCATCTGCGCCACCACTTCGCGGTAGCGGTCCATCCGCTGCATCTGGTAGAACGGACCTTCGTCGGGCTGCATGCCCAGCCAGTCCATGCTGTCGAGGATCGCCTGCACGGCCTCGGGGGTGGAGCGCTCGACGTCCGTGTCCTCGATGCGCAGCACGAAGGTGCCCTTGTGGTGGCGGGCGAAGGCCCAGGAAAACAGCGCGGTGCGCGCGCCGCCCAGGTGAAGGAAGCCGGTGGGCGACGGGGCGAAGCGGGTGCGGATGGGGGCAGGGGTAGGCGTGGTCTGGGTCATGAAAAAAGGCCGGTCATATTGCGTTCTGGACGCATTTTAGAATAGCGTACGTAATCCATGCTTCGACACCCGCTCGCCTCCCTTTTCGGACCCCGTTCCCTGATCGTCGTCGCGGACCGGCCGCTGCCTGGCGTGGCGACCCTGCCGGCCGCGCTGGCGGCGCGCACCACGCGCGTCGACGTCGCCCGCGACGAGGCCCCGGAGATTCCCGCCCAGTTGACCGGCCTGGCCGACCACGAAAGGCCGGACCTGGGGCTGGTCTGCGTGTCGCCCGCCATGTTCGCGGAGACCTTGCGCCGGCTGGCGCCGCGCGCGCCGCGCGCCCTCATCGTGCTGCCGCACGAGGAGCCCGATCCCTATCCGCGCGGCACCATGGCGCTCTGCCAGGCCTGGGCCCGGGAGAACCATTGCCAGTTGCTGGGGCCGCGCGCCTTCGGCGTGCAGCGGCCGCCCGCCGGCTACAACTTCAGCCAGCACCCGACGCTGGCGCGCAGCGGCCGGGTGGCGCTGGTGGCGCAATCGCGCTCCATCATCGCCGCCGTCATGGATTGGGCCGAGGACGTGCACATCGGCTTTTCCACCGCCATCGCGCTGGGCGACGAGGCCATCGTCAGGCTCGGGCCGGTGCTGGACTACCTGGCGACCGATCCGCGCACCGACAGCATCGCGCTGTACCTGGAGGACGTCGGGCCGGCGCGCGAATTCATCAGCGCCTTGCGCGCGGCCGCCTCGGTCAAGCCGGTGGTGGTGCTCAAGGCCGGCCGCGGGCAGGACGACGACGCCGTGTTCGACGCCGTGCTGCGCCGGGCCGGCGCGGTGCGCGTGCGCTATTTCGTGCAGTTGTTCTCCGCGGTCAAGGTGCTGGGATACACGCGGCGTCCGCGCGGCCGCCGCGTCGCGCTGCTGTCCAACGGCAGCGGGCCGCCGCAACTGGCGCTGGACCTGCTCGGCCCCGACGCGGCGGTGGAGCGCGCCGACCTGACGCCGGCCAGCCGCCAGGCGCTGGAAGCGCTGCTGGAGCCGGGCGCGGCGGTGGCCAATCCGGTGATCACCTACGCGCCGTTGACGCCGGACAGGATCCAGGGCGTGCTGGACATCCTCAACGACGACTCCCAGGTGGACGGCGTGCTGGTGCTGCTGGCGCCCGACGCGCTGGCGGACATGCGGGCGGTCGCCGAGCGGCTGGCGCAGGTGGCGCCGCGCGCGCGCAAGCCCATCGTGTCTTGCTTCATGGGCGACGCCGGCATGCGTCCCTTGCGCCGTATGCTGGACGACGCCGGCACCTCGGCCTTCCGCACGCCCGAGTCGGCGGCCGACGCCTTCGGCGTGCTGTCGTCCCACTTCTATAACCAGCAACTGCTGCTGCAGACGCAGACGGCCTTGCCGCATGCCGTGCACAGCGGCGACGGCGCCGCCCACGCCATCGTCTCGGCCGCGCGCGCGGCCGGCCGGCTGACCCTGGAGCCGGCCGAGGCGCGCGACCTGCTGGCGGCTTTCCAGGTGCCGGTGCACGACACCATGCCCGCCGGCCTCTACGAACCGTTGTCGCGGCCGCTGGCGATACGGGTCCAGCGCGACGCGCATTTCGGGCCGGTCATCCGCTTCGGCGCGGGCGGCCCCGACGCCGTGCTGAGTCTGGTGGATCGCGGCATGGACCTGCCGCCGCTCAACGGTTTCCTGGCGCGCCAATTGATAGAACGCAGCCGGATCTGGCGCAAGGTGCTGGCGTCCCGGCTGGGGACCGCCGCCTTCGAGGCCTTGCAGCAGGCGCTGGTGCAGGTGTCGGAGCTGATCACCGAACTGCCCGACGTCGCCTCGCTGGACATCGATCCGCTGTACGCGGGCGAAACGCGCCTGTACGCGCGCTCGCTGCGCGTGACGCTGACGGCGGAGGCGGCGCACGACAGCCAGCGGCTGGGCGGCTATCCGCACATGGCCATCCATCCGTATCCGTCGCGGCTGGTGCAGCACCGGGCGTTCGCCGACGGCACGCCCTGGGTCATCCGGCCCATCCGTCCAGAGGACGGGGAGGCCTTGCAGGACTTCATCCGCCATCTGTCGGAGCGCTCGCGCTACATGCGTTTCGTGTCCATGATGCGCGAGCTGACGCCGCGCATGCTGGCGCGCTATACCCAGGTCGACTACGACCGCGAGGTGGCGCTGGTGGCGACCACCGAGGTGCCGAATCCCGCCCACCGCGGGCATCCGCACGAGGTGATCATCGGCTTGGCCCACTACCTGCGCAATCCGGACGGGCGCGGCGCGGAATACGCGCTGGTCCTGGGCGACGACTGGCAGGGGCGGGGCCTGGGCGGGCAACTGATGCAGGCGCTCATCGAGGCAGCGCGCGAGCAGCGCCTGGAATACATCGACGGCCTGGTGCTGGCGACCAACCGGCCGATGCTGACGCTGATGCAGCGCCTGGGCTTCACCAACGACCCGTCGCCGGACGACGACCCGACCATGCGCCGGGTCTGGCTGCGGCTCGACGGCGGCTGAGGGGCCGGGGGCCTAGGCGCCGGCCAGGATTTCCCGCAGGAAGGCGGAGATGTCCGCCACTTCCTCCGCGCAGACCGAATGCGGCATGGGATAGTCGTGCCAGCGCACGTCGTAGCCGAGCGATTTCAGCAGGTCGCGCGAGGCCGTGGCGCGACCCAGTTCCACCACCGGGTCGTAGGTGCCGTGCGCCATGAAGATGGGCGTGTCCTGGTTGGCGCCGTGGCGTTCGGCCGCGGCCAGGTCCGACAGGGGCAGGTAGCCGGACAGCGCCATCATGCCGGCCAGCTTTTCCGGCAGGCGCAGGCCGGTGTGCAGCGTCATGGCGCAGCCTTGCGAAAAGCCGGCCAGCACGATGCGCGAGGTCGGGATGCCGCGCGCGTTTTCCCGGGCGATGAGGGCGCGGATGGCCGCCTCGGAACGCCGGATGCCGGGCCCGTCCTCGCGCCGCACCAGGTCGCGGTTGAAAATGTCGTACCAGGCGGGCATCGCCATGCCGCCATTGATGGTCACCGGCTGCACCGGGGCATTGGGAAAGACGAAGCGCACCGCCGGCGTGGCCGGCAGGCGCAGTTCGGGCACGATGGGCACGAAGTCGTTGCCGTCCGCGCCCAGGCCGTGCATCCAGATGACGGCGTGGGTGGGTTGCGGGCCGGTCTGGAGTTCGATGCAGTCGAGCAGGTCGGGCGTCGTGTCTGAGGTCATGGCGGGGCCGGATTCGAAAGGGGGGAGAGGGGCCGGCGGCGGGCATGCCGCGCCCGGCGGGTCATTCCAGGTTTTTCAGCGCCTGGAAGAGCGCGCGGTAGTGCTTGCGCTTGGGCTCCTGGCCCTGTTGCAGCTCGGCATTGGCGCGGGCTTCCTTGCGCGCTTCGCGTATCAGGGTGCGCAGTTGCTGCACGTCGGCGCCGGGATGGAGGTTCAGCAGCTCGGTGAGCGCCGTGTCGTCCTCGATCAGGCGGTCGCGCAGCTTCTCCAGGCGGTGCATGGCGGCGGTTTCCTCGCGCGAGCCGTTGCGCCAGACGTCCAGTTGCCGCCGGATTTCCTCGGCGGGCGCGTCGCGCATGAGCTTGCCGACGAAGTGGGTCTGGCGGCGCAGGCCTTCGCGGCTGGTGGTGCGCTGCGCTTCGCGGATGGCGTCGTGCAGGCGCTCCGCCAGGGGCAACTGGCGCAGCCGTTCCGGCGAAAGCGCGATCAGCTCCTTGCCCAGGTCGGTGAGGGCCAGCATCTCCCGCTTGACCTGGGACTTGCTGGGGCGGTCGTAGCCGCCGTCGTCATCGTCGGTGGCGGGGGAGTCGGGCTGGTCGTACATAAAAATGAGCGGCTAATTAATAAGTAGATAAGGGGAGGGCGAAGGCGCGATGGCCAAAACGTGCTGCGCGGTGGCGGACCTGGGTATCATACCCGTCTCTCTGAAGCGAGCTTTCATGGTCAATTCCTCTTCCTCCCTGCCCATTGCCGAAAACCACGCGCGATTCAGCGAACTGGTCGAAAGCGCCCTGGCGCATGCCCGCAAAATCGGCGCCAGCGACGCCGCCGCCGAAGTTTCCGAAAGCCTGGGACTGTCGGTGTCGGTGCGCAAGAACGATATCGAGACGGTCGAGCAGACGCGCGACCGGTCCCTGGACGTCACCGTCTACGCCGGCCAGCGGCGCGGTTCGGCCTCGACCTCGGATTTCTCGCCGACCGCGCTGCGCGAAACCGTGGAGGCCGCCTGGCACATCGCCAGCGCGACCGCCGAAGACCCCGCCGCCGGCCTGCCCGACGCGGAAAACCTGGCGCGCGACTACCCGGACCTGCGCCTGCACTACCCCTGGGCCATCGACACGGAAGGCGCCGCCGAGCTGGCCTTGCGCGCCGAACGCGCGGCGCGCGCGGTCGATCCGCGCATCACCAACACCGAAGGGGCCTCGCTCGGCACCTACGAAGGCCAGTTCGTGATGGGCAACACGCGCGGGTTCCTGGGCGGCTATCCCTATTCCCGGCACAGCCTGTCGGTGGCGCCCATCGCCGGGCGCGGCAGCAATATGCAGCGCGATTTCTGGTATTCCAGCGAGCGCGACGCCAGCAAGCTGGCAAATCCCGAGGCGGTCGGCCGCTACGCTGCCGAGCGGGCGCTGTCGCGGCTGTCGGCGCGGCGCATTCCCACCGGCAAGTTCCCGGTGCTGTTCGAGGCGCCCCTGGCGCTGGGCCTGCTCGGCGCGTTGACGCAGGCGACCAACGGCGGCGCGCTCTACCGCAAGGCCTCCTTCCTGCTCGACAGCCTGGGCAAGCCGGTGCTGGCCGATCACCTGGACGTGACCGAGGATCCGCACATTCCCGGCGCCATGGGCAGTTCGCCCTTCGACGACGAGGGCGTGGTCACGCGCGCCCGCGACGTGGTGCGCGGCGGCGTGCTGCAAGGGTATTTCCTCTCGACCTACACCGCGCGCAAGCTGGGCATGCCCGTCACCGGCAACGCCGGCGGCTCGCACAACCTGACGTTGGCCTCGCGCAACACCCAGCCGGGGGACGACCTGCCGGCCATGCTGCGCAAGATGGGCACCGGGCTGCTGGTCACGGAGTTGATCGGGCAGGGCGTCAATTACGTGACGGGCGATTATTCGCGCGGGGCGTTCGGCTACTGGGTCAAGGACGGCGTCATCCAGCACGCGGTGCAGGAAGTGACCATCGCCGGCAATCTGGCCGATATGTTCCGCCAGATCGTCGCCGTGGGCGCGGACGAGATCGTGCGCGGGACGAAGCGGACGGGCTCCATCCTCATCGAACAGATGGCCATCGCGGGCGGGTAGGAGACGCTCTCCTCAGGGTTTCAAGCTGCTACAAATCGAGTAATAATGGCGGGCTTGTCCGCCCGCCCCGCTGCTTGAAGGGGCGGATGCGGCTGATATAAATCCGCGATTTGCACCGTTTCCCGGTGAAACGCGGCGAGTGCCGTCGATAGTCTTATACGTCCAGCAAGGGCGCGAGACCCTGGCTTCTACCCAATACGAGCGTGAGAGAGGGTGTTCCCATGAATTTCACTTATAAAAAGCTGCTGGCCGCCGTCGCGATGGCCGGCGCCTTCCCCGCCGCCCACGCGGCCGACATCAAGCTGGGCATGGCCGAGGCCCTGTCCGGCGGCGCCGCCCAGTACGGCGTGGCCATCCGCAACGGTTTCCAGTTGGCGGCCGATGAAATCAATGCCGCCGGCGGCATCGACGGCAACAAGCTGGCGCTGGTGATCGAAGACGAACAGGGCAAGAAAGAAGAAGCCATCAACGTCTTCAAGAAGCTGATTTTCCAGGACAAGGTCCTGATGATCTTCGGCCCGACGCTGTCGAATTCGGCCCAGGCCGCCGATCCCATCGCCCAGGCCGGCAAGACCGTGGCCTTCGGCACGTCCAACACCGCCGACGGCATCACCTCGATCGGCAACTACGTCTTCCGCAACTCGGTGACCGAGGCCGACGTGCTGCCCGCCACCCTGAAGATGGCCATGGACAAGGCCGGCGTGAAGAAGGTCGCGGTGCTGTACGGCAACGACGACGTCTTCACCAAGAGCGGCTACGACAATTTCAAGAAGGCCCTGGAAGACCTGAAGATCCCGGTCACCACCACGGAAACCTTCGCCAAGGGCGACGTCGACTTCAAGGCCCAACTGACCAAGATCAAGGGCACCAACCCCGACGCCGTGGTGCTGTCCGCGCTGCTGGCCGAAGGCGGCCCCATTATGGTGCAGGCGCGCCAGATCGGCCTGAACGTGCCGTTCATTGGCGGCAACGGCATGAATTCGGTTAAGATCTTCGAGCTGGCGCCCGGCGCGGCCTCCAACGACCTGTGGGTCGGCAGCCCCTGGTCGATCGAAAATCCGGCCCCTGAAAATACCAAGTTCATCGGTGCCTACAAGGCCAAGTACAACATGGCCCCCGATCAATTCGCGGCCCAGGCGTACGACGCCATGCACATCGTTGCCGCGGCCCTGAAGAAGACCAAGCTGACGGGTGACCTCGCCGCCGACCGTGCCGCCCTGCGCGATGCCCTGCCTGCCGTGAGCTGGACCGGCGCCACCGGCCCCTTCAAGTTCCGCCAGGCCAAGGACCGCGCCGGCAGGCCCGCCGGCTATGACGCCGAGCAAGCGCCCATCGTCAGCGTGACGAAGGACGGCAAGTACCTCATCGTGAAGTAAACCAAGCAAGGCGAGCGCGGCCGACGCCGTGTTCGACGCCTTGCGGGCCGCGGCCATCGCCGCTGTCCGCAAGGCGTTTTTCGATTCGGAACCCCTGGAATGTTGGAACAACAATTCGTCAATGCCCTGTCCCTGGGCTGTGTGTACGCCTTGTTCGCGCTGGGCTTCACGCTGGTCTTCGGCGTGCTGGGCATTATCAATCTGGCCCATGGCGCGGTATTCATGGTGGGCGCATACGTGGCGCTGTCCTTCATTACCAAACTGGGCGTTCCGCTGTGGGTCGCCGTCATCGGGGCCTTCGTGGCCTCCGGGGCGGTCGGCGCCCTGATCGACTGGCTGGTGCTCAAGCCGCTGCGCAAGCGCAACGCGCCCCACCTGATCCCGATGATCGCCACCATCGGCGTGGGCATCATCCTGAACAACGGCATGCAGGGCGTCTACGGCGCCAGCAACCAGCGCTTTCCGGCGGGCATCGTGCCCGAGCAGACGCTGGTCATCGCCGGCATGCACGTGACGGTCATCGAGCTGGCCATCATCTTCCTGTCCTTCGCCTTGATGGCGGTGCTGATGCTGGTCATGCACCGCACGCAGTTCGGCCGCGCCTTGCGCGCCATCGCCGAATCGCCCAAGGCCGCCTGGCTGCTGGGCATCAACGTCGAGCAACTGTTCCTGGTGACCTCCTTCATGGCGGGCGCGCTGGGCGGCGTGGCGGGCCTGCTGATCGGCTTGTATTCGAACGCCGTCTTCCCGCTGATGGGCCAGCCCATGCTGCACAAGGGCATCGCCGTCATCATCCTGGGCGGCATGGGCGACATCCGCGGCGCCATGCTCGGCGGCCTGTTCCTGGGCTTCGCCGAAGTGCTGTCGGTCGCGTACATCGGATCGACGATGCGCGACGCGGTGGCTTTCGGCCTGCTCTTCCTGATCCTGCTGGTGCGCCCCCAGGGCCTGTTCGGCAAAGTGGTGCAACGCAAGGCTTGAGCATGAGCGGACTCGAAAATTTCTGGAATATCTACGGCAACCTGGTCCTGTCGCTGGGGACCAATGCCTTGCTGGCGCTGTCCATCTGGCTGACCCTGGCCTGCGGCATGCTGGCCATGGCGAACGCCGCCTTCATGGGCATCGGCGCCTATGCCGCGGCGCTGCTGACGATGAACTACGACATGCCTTTCTCGGTGGCGCTGGCCGGCGGCATGGCCGCGCCGGCGGTGGTGGCGGCGCTGATCGGCCTGCCCACCATCCGCTTGTCCGGGGTCTACCTCGCCATGGCGACGCTGGGTTTCGGCGAAGTGGTGCGGGTGGCCATCCTCAACACGGAATCGGTGACCGGCGGCGCGCTGGGCCTGAACGGCATCCCGCAACTGACGCAGTGGTGGCACGTGGCCGCCGCCGTGGCCATCGTGCTGCTGGCGCTGTGGCGCATGCGCGCCTCCAAGATCGGGCGCGCCTTCGACGCCATCCGCAGCGACGAGACCGCCGCCGGCCTGATGGGGATCGACGTGCGCGCCAACAAGATGGCGGCCTTCATCCTGGGCGCGGCCGTCGCCGGCCTGGCCGGTGCGCTCAATGCTCACCTGACGTTTTTCATCGGCCCGCAGGAATTCGGTTTCGACCGTGGCGTGGAAATCCTGACCATGACCATCCTGGGGGGCATCAACAGCCTGATCGGACCGCTGCTGGGCAGCGCCATCATCACCGTGCTGCCGGAAGCGCTGCGCGGTCTGGGCGACTTCCGCCTGGTCGCCAACGGGGTCATCCTGGTGCTCATCGTTCTGTTCCTGCCGCAAGGCATCTGGGATCCGGCGCGTTTCGCGCGCTGGACGCGCAAGGGAGGCAAGCGCCATGCTTGAGCTCTCGAACATCTCCATGCGTTTCGGCGGCCTGCACGTGCTGCACGACGTCAATCTCAAGGTGCCGCAGGGCGCCATCTTCGGCCTGATCGGCCCCAACGGCGCCGGCAAGACCACGGTCTTCAACATCATCACCGGCCTGCTGCGCCCGAGCGGCGGCAACGTCAGCTTCGACGGCAAGAGCCTGGTCGGCGTCAAGCCGCACCTCATCACCCGCGCCGGCGTGGCGCGCACCTTCCAGAACATCCGCCTGTTCAAGGAGATGACGCTGCTGGAAAACGTGGTGGTGGGCGCCTACCGGCACATGCACTACGGCATCGGCGGCCTGCTGTTCAGCCTGCCCAATTTCCGCAAGCACGAAGCGCGGGCGCGCGAGCGCGCGCTGGAACTGCTGAGTTGGATGAAGCTGGACCACAAGGCCAACGACCTGGCCGACAACCTGTCCTACGGCGAACAGCGCCGCCTGGAGCTGGCCCGCGCGCTGGCGACCGAGCCGCGCCTGCTGCTGCTGGACGAACCGGTGGCGGGCATGAACACCGGCGAGCGCGCCGAACTGATGCGCGAGATCGAGGCCATCCGCGGCCGCGGGTACACCATCCTGATGATCGAGCACGACATGCATTTCGTGATGGGGCTGTGCGAAACCATCGCCGTGCTGAACTTCGGCAAGATCATCGCCAGCGGCGAGCCGGAATCGATCCGCAACAACGAACAGGTCATCGAGGCCTACCTGGGCCGCGACGACGAGGAAGACGAGCAAGCGGCGGAGGTGCGCGCATGAGCCTATCGGGTCGACCCCCGCGCGAATCTGCGGCGACAGGAGGGTAGTGCAATGACCGCCATGCTGGAAATACGTGGCCTGGAAATCAATTACGGCCACATCGAGGCGGTGCGCGGCGTCGACATGTCCCTGGAAGCCGGGCAGATCACCGCCCTGGTGGGCGCCAACGGCGCCGGCAAGTCGACCACGCTGCTGGCCTTGTCGGGGCTGCTGCCCAAGGCCAAGGGCGCGGTGCTGTTCGAGGGCGAGGACATCACGCGCCTGGCGCCGCACCAGATTGTGGCGCGCGGCATCGTGCAGGTGCCGGAAGGGCGCGCCATTCTCACCACCATGACGGTGCGCGAGAACCTGGAGCTAGGCGCCTATCGCCGCGGCCGCGCCAACGTCGCCGGCGATCTCGAATACGTCTTCAACCTGTTTCCGCGCCTGAAGGAACGCCTGCAAGGCGTGGCCGGCAACCTCTCCGGCGGCGAGCAGCAGATGCTGGCCATCGGCCGGGCGCTGATGGCCAAGCCGCGGCTGTTGCTGCTGGACGAGCCGTCGATGGGCCTGGCGCCCATCGTGGTGCAGGAAATCTTCCGCGCCGTGCGCGCCATCAACGCCGACGGCCTGACCCTGTTCCTGGTGGAGCAGAACGTGCGCCAGGCCCTGAAGATCGCCCAGAAGGGCTACGTGCTGGAGAACGGCGCGCTGGCGCTGTCGGGCAGCGGACGGGAACTGCTGGGCCACCCGCGGGTGCTGGAAGCCTACCTGGGCGGCTAGGGCCCGGGGCCGTGTCGTGGATGCCCGGCGCGGATGCCCGGGCGCGGGGGCCGGGCTGTCCGACGTTGGCGTTCGGCGTTCGGCGTTCAGGCCAGCGGGGCCGTGAAGCAGGCTTCGATCCGCGCCCGGTCCATGCCTTGCCGCAGGCACAGCGCCAGCAGGATCCTGGACTTCTGCGGATTGTGGAAGCCCGCCGGGATCAGCAGGTCCTTGCCTTCGTTCCACAGGAAGCCGGCGCCGCAGACGGAAGACTTCACCACGGGGATGCCGCGTTCGACGCAGGCATTGGCGCGATCGACCATCGCGGTGGACATGGTGCCGTTGCCGGTGGCGGCGATGACCAGGCCCCGGGCGCCCTGCGACAGGAAATAGTCCAGCACGCCGGGATCGTCGTTCAGGTGGGTATGCACCACCGCCACCCGCGGCAGCGCCTGCGCGCCGGCGAGGTCGAAGCAAGGGGGCAGCAGCGGTTGCGCCGGCTGGGCATAGAACAGCGGCCGCACTCCCATCATCACGCCGAGGAAACCGGCGTCGCGCGCCTGGAAGGTGTCCACCGCCTGGGTATTCGTCTTCGAAATATGAATGGCCGAACCGATGCGGTCGTTGGCGCAGACCAGCACGCCGCGTCCGCGCGCCTTGGGCGAGGCGGCCAGCGCCAGGGCCTGCACGAGGTTCAGCGGACCGTCCGCGCTGATGGCGGAATCCGGCCGCATGGCCCCGACCAGCACCACCGGTTTCTCGCCGTGCACGGTGAATTGCAGGAAAGCGGCGGTTTCCTCCAGCGTCGCCGTGCCATGCGTGATCACCATGCCGGCGATGTCGTCCTGCGCCAGTTGCCGGCTGACGAGGGCATGCAGCTCCAGCAGGTCGGCGTCCGTGATGTCGGCGCTGACGACGTTGCGGAACTGCTCCGGCACCGGGGTGCAGATATCGAGCGCCTCGGGAATCCGGGCCAGCAGTTCGGCGCCGGTGAGGACGCCGGAGCGGTAGGAGGTGGTGTCGAGACTGGAGTCGGAACGGCCGGCGATGGTGCCGCCCGTGAAGACGACCGCGACTTTAGGCTTGTGCATGATTTCCCTTGGATGTTTTCCGGTGCGATCGATTTTGATCCTGCCGGTTTCGGTCTTGCCGGTTTCGATGTTGTCGGTGCGAGGGTTAATCCCAGCATCCCGATGATGGCCGGGCCACTAAAATTGGTCCAGCCACTTGACCATGATAAGCCGGATTTTGGAAAACCTGGATCTCAGTCCCGTTAGCGTACAGCGTCTCTACCGAACCATCGCGGATCGCATCATCCAGTCCATCCGCGCCGGGCGGTACGACGCGGGCGATCGCCTGCCCACCGAACGTGAGTTGGCCGAGCGCCTGCAGGTCAGCCGCACCACGGTGCGCGAAGCGCTGATCGCGCTGGAAGTGGAAGGCTACGTCGAGGTTCGCGTGGGCAGCGGGGTCTATGTCCGGCAACGCCAGGGCACGTCCTTGCCGCCGGTCAGCGCCTTGCGGCGCCGCGCCGAGGACGTCGATATCCAGGCCTCCGGCGAGAACCCCGTGTGGGGCAACGTCGGCGCCTTCGAACTGCTGCACGTCAATCTGCTCGTCGAGCCCGAGGCGGCGGCGCTGGCCGCGGCCAACGCCACCGACGAGCAGTTGAAGGCCATCTGCGAGGCGAACGCGCTGATGGAGAATTCCAAGACGCCGCGCCTGCACAACCGGCTTTTCCACATCGCCATCGGCGAGGCCACCGGCAACCTGGCCATGGCGCTGACGGTGCGCCACCTGTGGGACATCCACGACGAAAGCGTGATGTTCAACAAGCTCGAACAGCTCATCGTCGGCCGCGAGGCCTGGGAGAAAGCCGAGCACGAACACGACTCCATCGTCGAGGCCCTGTGCCGACGCGATGCCGAGGGCGCGCGGGCGGCGATGCGCGCGCATTTCATGGGTACGCGCAGCCGCTTGCGCCAGGATTTTTCATTGGCGACCTGACCTTCCGGATGCCGGACTCGCCGATCGGGACACCGCGCAGACGGTCCGCCCGGCGCCGCCGTCCAGGCGCTGGCATCCAGCGAGGGTCGCGCCGCGAATGAGAGGGCGCCGTCGAGGACGGCAACTTTTTGCAGTGCCAACTCCAAGGGGAATTTTCGATGAAATTGGTCCAGCCACTGTGCCACCGGGGCACTAAACCAACTCTGCCCATCCTGCGGCGGGTGCTGGCGAAAGCCGCCCTGCTGACCGCCGCCCTGGCCGCCGCCTCCGCGATGTCCATGGCCCACGCCCAGACCGCCGGCGGCACGCTGTACGCCATCGTGCAGCCGGAACCGCCCGTCCTGGTCCTCGGGCTCAACCAGCAATCGCCCACCCAGTACGTCGGCAGCAAGATCTACGAAGGCCTCCTGACCTACAGCGACAAGCTGCAGCCGCAGCCGGGCCTGGCCAAGTCCTGGGACGTTTCCGCGGACGGCCTGACCTATACCTTCCACCTGCAGACCGGCGTCACCTGGCATGACGGCCAGCCCTTCACCGCGGACGACGTCGTCTTCACCGCCGACAAGTTCCTGCGCAAGGTGCACCCGCGCGTGCGGCCCATCCTGGACCGCTATGTCGCCTCGATCACCGCGCTGGACCCCGCCACCGTGCAGTTCAAGCTGAAGGAGCGATTCGCGCCCTTCATCTATCTGTTCGGCACCGACAACATCCTGGTGGTGCCCAAACACATCTACGACGGCACCGACTACGCGACCAATCCCGCGAACCAGCATCCCATCGGGACCGGGCCGTTCATGTTCAAGGAATGGAAGCGCGGTTCCGATATCGTGCTGGTGAAGAACCCGCATTACTGGAAACCGGGGCTGCCCTATCTCGACCGCATCGTTTTCCACGTCATTCCCGACTCCGCGTCGCGTTCGGTGGCCTTCGAGAAAGGCGACGTGCAGGTATTGCGCGGCGGCGACATCGACAACGTCGACGTCACCCGCGTGAAGGCGATGCCGGGCGTGTCCAGCACCACCAAGGGCACGGAAATGTATTCGACCATCACCTCGCTGGTGATGAACGAGCGCAAGCCGCCCTTCGACAACGTCAAGGTGCGCCAGGCCGTCATGTACGCGCTGAACCGCCAGTTCATCGTCGATCACATCTTCTTCGGCATCGGCAAGGTGGCGACCAGCCCGGTTTCGTCGACCACGCTTTTCCATGAGCCGAATCTGCCGGTCTACAACTACGACCTCAAGAAGGCGCGCGCGCTGATCAAGGAATCCGGCGTCGACCTGGCTAAATATCCCGTCCGCATTCTCAGCTATCCGTACGGCTCGGCCTGGGATCGCCTGGGCGAATACACCCGCCAGGTGCTGACGCAGCTCGGTTTCAACGTCGACATCGACGCCACCGATGCCGGCGGCTGGGCGCAGCGGGTCGGCAATTTCGACTTCGACCTGACCTTCCACTTCACCGACCAGTTCGGCGATCCGGCCATCGGCGTGTCGCGCCTGTTCATCTCCAGCAACATCGTCAAGGGCTCGCCTTTCGTCAACAACGAGGGCTATCGCAATCCCGAGGTGGACCGCCTGTTCGCCGAGGCGTCGTCGGCGGCCACGCGGGAACAGCGCCAGGCCTTGTACTCGCAGGTGCAGAAGATCCTGGTCGACGACGTCGCCAACGGCTTCCTTTTCGAGAACCAGAATGTGACCTTGTACAAGAACAATGTCCATAACCTGATCACGAACGGCGTGGGCACCAACTCGAATTTCGAGTCCGTCTACCTGGACAAGTAAACCAGCAAGTCCCGCGGCTTTTGCCGTATCGCGAGGCCGCCGGTCGTTGCGCCGGCGGCCTCGCCGCCGCGCTCGCATGGGCGCGCCAACCGGAAGAATCCGTGACACAGCCATATCTTCTCGTCCCGCGCTTGCGCAAGGGGCGGGCGCAATCGGTGCAGGCCATGCCGGGAGGGGCCGGGGAATCCCGGTGTGAAGTCCGGCACGAGGCCTGGAGTAAAGCCTGGAATAAAGCCTGGAATAAGGCTCGGCACAAGGACGGCGATGCCTGCCCAGCCTTCTGAAGAATTCGACTATGTCGTCGTCGGCTCCGGCGCCGCGGGCGCCATCGTCGCGAGCCGGCTCAGCGAGGATCCCGCCGTCACCGTGTGCCTGCTGGAAGCGGGCGGCCGCAACACGTCGCCGTGGCTGCACATTCCGGCGGGCTTCATCAAGGTCGTCAGGAATCCGGCCTGGACCTGGCAATTCTCCGCCGAGCCCGGCGCCTGGACGGCGCAGCGGGCCATCGCCTTGCCCCAGGGACGGACGCTGGGCGGGACGACTTCGATCAACGGCATGATCTACAACCGGGGCCAGGCCGACGATTTCCTGGCGTGGTCATCCCTGGGCGTGCGCGGCTGGTCCTACGAGGATGTGCTGCCCTATTTCAAGCGATCCGAACGCTGGCTGGGCGCCGACGACAGCGCGTTCCACGGGCGCGAGGGCAGCATCGCCGTTTCGCGTTCGCCGTGGCGCTCCGACCTCTGCGACGCCTTCATCGAGGCCGCGGGGGAAGAGGGCATCCCGCGCAACGACGACTACAACGGCGCGACCCAGGCGGGCGCCGGCTACTTCCAGCGCACCATCGACGGACGCTGGCGCTCAGCGGTCGCCACGACCTACCTGAAGCGCGCCCGCGGACGGCCGAACCTGTCCATCCTCACGCGGGCGCATGCCCAGTCCTTGCTGTTCGGCCTGGCGGACCAGCCCAGGCGGGCGACCGGCGTGGCCTATCTGCGCGGCGGCCGCCCCCTCCAGGTGCGCGCTCGCCGTGAAGTGATCGTCAGTTGCGGGGCCTTGAACACGCCGGGCCTGCTGGAGCTGTCCGGCATCGGCGATCCGGCTCGCCTGGCCGCCGCCGGCATCGCCGCGCGCCACGCCTTGCCCGGCGTCGGCGAAAACCTGGCCGACCATTACGGGGTCCGGGTGGTGGCGCGCGTGAAGAACGCCCGCACCATCAATGAAATGGCGCGCGGCGCCGGCCTGTTACGCGAGATCGGGCGCTGGCTGCTCGACCGGCCCAACGTGCTGGCGGTCAGCCCCTCCATCGTGCACTGGTTCGCCATGTCGGCCCACGCCGACGGCAGGCCGGACCTGCAAGGCGTGTTCACGCCGGCCAGCTACAAGGACGGCGCCATCGGCGTGCTGGACGACTTCCCGGGCATGACCGCCGGGGTGTGGCCGCACCGGCCGCGAAGCCGCGGCTCGGTGCACGTGGAATCGCCGGACCCGATGCAAGCGCCGCGCATCCGGCCCAACTACCTGTCGGACGAACTCGACCGCCGGGTGCTGCTCGACGGCATCCGCAAGGCGCGCGCGGTGTTGCGCGCGCCGGCCATGCGCCGGTACTTCGTCGAGGAGACCATGCCGGGCGAGGCCGGCGGCAGCGACGAAGCCCTGCTGGATTTCGCCGCGCGCTACGGCGCATCGGCCCAGCACCTGGTCGGCACCGCGCGGGTCGGCGCGCCGGCCGATGCCGCGGCGGTGGTGGACGAGCGCCTGCGCCTCATCGGGCTGGAGGGCGTGCGCATCGCGGACGCGTCCGTCATTCCCGGGACGCCGTCGGCCAACACCTGCGCCGCCGCGATGATGGTCGGCGAGCGGGCGGCGGATATGATTCGCGAGGATGGACGCCGTTGAGCCGACGGCCATGCGCGCGGATGCGTGCGGACCCCTCCATCTATATATAGACAGAGCCATGAACAGCCCGCCGCCATGCGGGGGCGCGGGAGTCGCAGGATGAGCGAGATCGAGAGAACGGAAGGAAGCTACGAGGCGGGCGACGTGGTGTTGCAGTCCGGCCTGACCTATCGCGGGCTGCGCATCGGCTACGCCACCTACGGCAAGCTCAACGCCCGCCGCGACAATGCGATCCTGTTTCCGACCTCCTATGGCGCGACCCACCTGGAGCAGGAGTTCATGATCCGGCGCGGGGGCGCGCTGGACCCGGAGCGCTATTTCATCGTCATTCCCAATCTGTTCGGCAACGGCATTTCCAGCTCGCCGTCGACCAGCGCATGGCCGCACACCGGGCCGCGGTATCCCCACACGACGCTGTACGACGCCGTCCACGTCCAGCAGCGGATGCTGGCGGAGCTATGGGATATCCAGGAACTGGCCCTGGTCTATGGCTTTTCCATGGGCGCCATGCAGGCCTATCACTGGGCCGCCCTGTTTCCGCAGCGGGTGAAACGCATCGCGGTGGTGTGCGGCGCCGCGCGCTGTTCGGCCTACAACCGCCTCTTCATCGACGCCGCCAGCCTGGCGCTGACCGCGGACGCCGCATGGCAGGACGGGGAGTTTCGCGGCTTTCCCCAGCGCGGCTTTCGCGCGATGGGGCGCGTCTACGCGGCGGCGGGGCTGTCGCAGGACTTCTACCGGGAGGAAGCGTGGCGCCTGCTCGGCGCCAGTTCGCTGGAGGATTACCTGATCCGCTTCTGGGAAGGCCATTTCTCGCGTCGCGATCCGGCCGACCTGCTGGCCCAGTTCTGGTCCTGGCAGCGCGGCGACATCAGCGCCAATGACCGTTACCATGGCGACTTCGAGGCCGCCCTGCGGGCGATCGAGGCGGAGGTCCTGCTGATGCCCTGCGACCACGACATGTATTTCCGCGTGGCCGACAGCGAGATCGAGCTGGCGCATCTGCGCAATGGCCGGCTCAGGCCGATTTCCTCTATTTGGGGACACCGTGCCGGCAATCCCAACGTGCTGCCCGCCGAAAGAGCCTGGATAGAGGCGGAAGTCACGGCCCTGCTCGGCCGGGGATAGGGGCGAAAGGGCTGGGCGAGCGGGGGGCGAAGGGCTTTTTCGCCACGGCGCGCGGGCCCGTCGCCGGCGGAATGTTCAAAAACTGAGCAGTTCCGTGCTAGAATCGCAGACTTCCCTTGTTTTCCGTACTCGCACGGGCGAACCAACAACGCTTAGGCGGGGCGGCGAAAGGGGGGATTCCGGCCGGATTTCTCCGCCGGAAAATCAAAATCTCTCTAGGAACCATCATGAAGACCTTTGTGGCCAAGCCGCATGAAGTCAAGCGTGAATGGTTTGTGATCGACGCGAAGGGCAAGGTCCTCGGTCGTGTGGCCAGCGAAGTCGCACGCCGTCTGCGTGGCAAGCACAAACCCGTTTTCACGCCGCACGTTGACACTGGTGATTACATCATCATCATCAACGCGGCCGATATCGTCGTTACCGGGAACAAGGCGCTGGACAAGAAGTACTACCGCCACTCGACCTACCCGGGCGGTATCACTGAAACCAACTTCGGCAAGATGCAGCAGCGTTTCCCCGGCCGCGCCATTGAAAAGGCGGTCAAGGGCATGCTCCCGAAGGGCCCGCTTGGCTATGCCATGTTCAAGAAGCTGAAGGTGTACGCCGATGACAAGCATCCGCACACCGCCCAGCAACCCAAGCCGCTGGAAATCTAAGGAATCGACATGATCGGTAACTGGAATTACGGAACCGGCCGTCGTAAAACTTCGGTGGCGCGTGTGTTCCTCAAGAAAGGGTCTGGCAAGATCGTCGTCAACGGCAAGCCCGTCGACGAGTTCTTCGCTCGTGAAACCGGCCGCATGGTCGTGCGCCAGCCGCTGGAGCTGACTGGCCATCTGGAGTCCTTCGACATCCGCGTCAACGTGCATGGCGGTGGCGAATCGGGTCAAGCCGGCGCCGTGCGCCACGGCATCACCCGCGCGCTCATCGACTACGATGCCACGCTGAAGCCCGCGCTGTCGCAGGCTGGCCTGGTGACCCGCGATGCCCGTGAAGTCGAACGTAAGAAGGTCGGTCTTCGCAAGGCGCGTCGTCGCAAGCAGTTCAGCAAGCGTTAATGCCCAGCAAAAAGGCCGCGAAAGCGGCCTTTTTGTTTGGTGTCCCGCATTCTGTTGCAAAAGATATGTCTCGATCGGTTTTCTTCCGCATTCTGCTGGTCCTGCTCGTCGGTCTGGTGATCGGCGGGGAAGCGGCGTACCTGGCGTTGAGGCAGCCCGACTCCGACGCGCCGTCGCCGGAAGCGCTGCACGCCTTGCAGGCGCAACTGGGCCAGCGCACCGCCGACCTGGAGTTCGTGCGCCGGCAACTGGACATGGCGGAAGGGGAGCTGGCGGTCGAGCGCTCGGCGGGCGAGGCCCTGGCGGCGCAGGTCGACAGCCAGCTCGACCAGTTGGGCACCCTGCGCGACCGCCTGGCGTTCTACGAACAGTTGCTGCCGCCGACGCCCGGCGGCGTGGTCAGCGTGCGGGGGCTGGATATCGAGCAGACGGCCGAAGGGCTGCGTTATCGCGTCCTGCTGATGCGCAGCGTCCGCAACGGCAGCCCGCCCTTCGTCGGCAGCCTGCAATTCGTGGCGGAGGGGGCGCAGGACGGCAAGCCGAAAACCCTGGTGCTCAGCCTGCTGCGTCCGGCAAGTCCGAGTCCCGCGGCGGGGGCGGAGCCGGTGAATTCCGCCGGGGCGGGGGCGACGTCAGCGACGGCGCCAGCCGTGGCGGGCGGGGCGTCCGCGACGCCGGCGGCCAAGGCGGAGGACGGCCCGGCAACGGCGACCCCGGTGGCCGACGACGCCAAGGCCCCCTTGCCGCCGGACACGATTCCCTTCGACTTCGATCAATACCAGCGCGGCCAGGGTTTGCTGGGCCTGCCCAAGGGCTTCGTCCCGGCCTCCATCACCCTCAACGTCCTCGAAGGCGGTGTCGTGCGCGCGACACGCACGGTGAAGGGTCCCTTTTAATGGCTCGCGTCAATAGCCCCGGCGCCGTGTAGGTGTATTGGGCAGGCCCGGGCCGCGCGCAGTATAGTAGAGACAGATGCCGGCGCCACGGCGCCGCTTGAATTCGCCCCTAGAGGGCAGGAGTCCCGATTATGAACGCTGTTGTTACCGAAACCGTAGACCTGCAAGCCCCTCCGCCCACCCCGCTGATCTTCACCGATGCCGCCGCGGCCAAGGTCAAGGATCTGCTTGCCGAAGAGGGCAACCCCGAGCTGAAGCTGCGCGTGTTCGTGCAGGGCGGCGGCTGTTCCGGCTTCCAGTATGGTTTCACGTTCGACGAAACGGTCAACGAAGACGATACCGTGCTGGACAAGGAAGGCGTGCAATTGCTCGTCGATCCGATGAGCTTCCAATACCTCGTCGGCGCGGAAATCGACTACAAGGAAGACCTGGAAGGCGCGCAGTTCGTCATCCGCAATCCGAACGCCACGACCACCTGCGGCTGCGGTTCGTCGTTCTCGGTTTGACGACGTAGACGATGGCGCCGCGGTAGAGACCGGCGCCACTGTTTGCGTGAATAAAGCCAGGCGCTTGCGCCTGGCTTTGTCTTTTCCGATTGTCCGAGTCGCTCGTCTGAGGCAGGCAGAGGGACTCAGGCCAGGGGAGTCGGGCCCGCGCAGCCGGGCCGGCGGGATCAGGCCGGATAAAGCGCGCCCAGCACGCGAGGCCCGCGCGCGCCGGTCACTTCCGGCAGCCCCGCCGGGACGCGGTCCAGGAAGGCCTGCGCCAGCCAGGCGAAGGCCATCGCCTCCACGGCCTGCGCCGGCACTCCTTCGTCGTCGGTTGGACGCACCGGCCGCCGCAGGCAGTCTTGCAGATCCCGCATCAACCCGCTGTTCCTGACCCCGCCGCCGCATACCAGGACTTCCCGCGTGTCGGGCGCGTTGGCCGCGATGGCGTCGGCGACGGTGCGCGCGGTGAATCGCTGCAAGGTGGCCTGGATGTCCTGCGGCTGCAAGGCGCGGCAGTAGCCGGTCCACGCGGCCAGGCGCTGGTCCAGCCAGGCGCGGTTGAACAGGTCGCGTCCCGTCGACTTGGGCGGCGCGAGCTTGAGCCAGGCTTCGCTGGCGAGCAGGTAATTGAGGATGTTGTCGTCGGGCTTGCCGCTGGCCGCGTAGGCGCCGTCGCGGTCGTAGGGCTGGCCGGTATGGCGCTGGCACCAGTCGTCCAGCAGCATATTGGCGGGGCCGGTGTCGAATCCCACGATGGGCCGGCCGGGCGCCAGCAGCGTGACATTGGCGATGCCGCCCAGGTTGAGGACGGCCCGCGGCGCGTCGGCGTTGAACATGGCGGCGTGGAATGCCGGCACCAGCGGCGCGCCCTGGCCGCCCGCCGCCACGTCGCGGCTGCGGAAATCCGCGATCACGTCGATGCCGCAGCGTTCGGCCAGGCGGGCCGGCGCGTTCAATTGCAGGGTATAGCCCTGTTCCGGGCGGTGGCGCACCGTCTGGCCGTGGGCGCCGATAGCGGCGATGTCCGCCGCGGCGACGCCGGCTTGCGCCAGCAGGGCCCGCACGACGTCCGCATAGAGATCGGCCAGGGCCGTCGAGGCCAGCGCCGCGCGTTCGAGTTCGCCGGGGCCGCTGGCGTTCAGCGCGAGCAGTTCCTGGCGCAGGGGCGCCGGCATGGGCAGGTCGGCCTGCGCCAGCAGTTCGGGCCGGGGGCCGCCGAACCGGACCAGCACGCCGTCCACGCCGTCGGTGCTGGTGCCGGACATCAATCCGATCAGCAAACGCGGCGTATTCATGGTCCGGCTCCTGGTGGGCTTGCGGTCGGCGCCTAGTTCACCGCGGCGCTGGCCAGGGCGCCCGGCATGGCCTGCTGGAACTTGGCCAGCAGTTCGATCTGCTGCCTGTAGCCGGCGGCCAGCTTGGCGAAAGCGGCCTTGTCGTCGCCCTCCAGGCTGCGCGCCACCGGCAGGTCCACCGACAACGGGTCGACCGGCTCGTTGTTGACGCGGAACTCGTAATGCAGGTGCGGGCCGGTGGCCCAGCCCGTCATGCCGACGTAGCCGATGACTTCGCCCTGCGTCACGTGGTCGCCCTTGCGGATGCCCTCGGCGATCCGGTTCTGGTGCGCATAGAGGGTGGAGTACTTGGCGTCGTGCTTGATGATGACCACGTTGCCGTAGCCGTTCTGCACGCCGGCGAATTCCACCACGCCGTCCGAGGTGCTGTGGATGGGCGTGCCCATGGGCGCCGCGTAGTCCACGCCCTTGTGGCCGATCCAGGTCTTGTGGATCGGGTGCATGCGCATGCCGAAGGTCGAGCTGATACGGCTGAACTTCAGGGCGGTGCGCAGGAAGGCGCCGCGCAGGCTGGTGCCGTCGAAACCGTAGTAGGCGCCGTTGGCGCCGCCGTCCGGGCTGTACCAGACCGCCGTGTACGTCTTGTCCTGGTTCTTGAATTCCAGGGCCAGCACGCGGCCGGCGCCGGCATAGCGGCCGTCGTGCGAACGGACTTCGTAGACCACGCGGAACTGGTCGCCCTGGCGCAGGTTGCGCAGGAAGTCGATCTTGGCGCTGAGGATGTCGGCCATCTGCATGGTGACTGAATCGGGCACGCCGGCCTCGTCGGTGGCGGCGAACAGCGAGGAGCGGATGGTGCCCACCGCCACGCGGGTCTGGCGATCCGTGTTCTGCGTGACTTCCTCGGCCTTGTAGCCGTCGCCGGCCGGAACGATGTTCAGGTAGCGCGTCACCACCTGGCCGTCGCTTTCGTTGCCGGGGGTATGGATATAACGCAGCCACAGCAGTTTGCCGGACTCGTCGGTCGCCGCCTGCACGGAGCGGCCGGGATAGAGCTTGTAGATGCTGCGCGCGCTCGGGTCGTGCGTCAGGAAGACCTGCAGCGCGTCGTCGTCCAATTCCAGCCGCTGCAACACCGCGGACAGCGTGTCGCCGGCGCGGATGCGGGTTTCGCTGATGTACGGGGCGTCGGCGCTGGCGCTGACCTGGTATTCGTCCGGGGAGAGCGTCATCACGCTCTGCACCAACCGGGCCGGGGGAAGATCGCTGGAATTTTGGGGGACCATGCCGACCGCGGCGGCGGCGGCGAACAGACCCAGGGCGGAGGCGAGAAGGGCGCCGCGGAAAAACCTGGCGCGTCGGGAAATCGATGGTTCGGCGTTCAGGGCCTGCGGGGCATTCGTCCGTGCCGCGTCGGCCGCCGGGTCTTGAAACCCTCGGGTCATTGGAGAAAAAACCTCGGGGACGGAACCCCTGTATGACAGTTGCGTATGATTAGGGCGCTATCCTAGCCCATTCGGCTAGAATTTTCGACCAATTTCCAGACTTCTCCATCCATTAAAGTGCTGAAATCGTCTCCCGCCGGCGCCCGGCGGCAGGCCGATTTTTCCGTCCCGGTTCCGCAAGGTTGTCCCTGACTATGTCCCACCCAGAAGCTCCCATCACTCCCGAGGTCGAGGCCGACCTGCGCGTCGCAAAACGTGGTTGCGATGAATTACTGGTCGAGTCCGAGTTCGTGCGCAAGCTGGCGCGCAGCCGCGCCACCGGCGTGCCGCTGCGCATCAAGCTCGGCCTGGATCCGACGGCGCCCGACATCCACCTGGGACACACGGTGGTGCTGAACAAGATGCGCCAGTTGCAGGACCTGGGCCACAACGTCATCTTCCTGATCGGCGACTTCACGTCGATGATCGGCGACCCCAGCGGCCGCAACAACACCCGTCCGCCGCTGACGCGCGAGCAGATCGAGGCCAACGCCAAGACCTACTACGCCCAGGCCAGCCTGGTGCTGGATCCGGCGCGCACCGAAATCCGCTACAACTCCGAATGGTGCGACCCCCTGGGCGCGCGCGGCATCATCCAGCTCGCCTCGCGCTACACGGTGGCGCGCATGATGGAGCGCGACGACTTCACCAAGCGCTTCAAGTCGGGCGTGCCCATCGCGGTGCATGAATTCCTCTACCCCTTGATGCAGGGGTACGACTCGGTGGCCCTGAAGTCCGACCTGGAGCTGGGCGGCACCGACCAGAAGTTCAATCTGCTGGTGGGGCGCGAGCTGCAGAAGGAATACGGCCAGGAGCAGCAGTGCATCCTGACCATGCCGCTGCTGGTGGGCACCGACGGCGTCGAGAAGATGTCCAAGTCCAAGGGCAACTACATCGGCATTTCCGACACGCCGGAATCGATGTTCGGCAAGCTGATGTCGATCTCCGACACCCTGATGTGGCGCTATTTCGAACTCCTGTCCTTCCGCACGCTGGAGGACATCGCCGCCTTGAAGGCGGAGATCGACGGCGGCCGCAACCCGCGCGACGCCAAGGTCGCGCTGGCCCAGGAAATCGTCGCGCGCTTCCATGGCCAGCAGGCCGCGGTGGACGCGCTGGCCGGCTTCGAGGCGCGCTTCCGCGACGGCGCCTTGCCGGACGACATGCCCGAGGTCAAGGTGGGCGGCGCGCCGCTGGGCATCCTCAAGGTCTTGCGCGAGGCGGGGCTGTGCGCCTCCGGCGCCGAAGCCCAGCGCAACGTCGAGCAGGGCGGCGTGCGGGTCAACGGCGACAAGGTGGAAGACAAATCGTTGCAATTGTCCGCCGGCGAGTATGTCATCCAGGTGGGCAAGCGCAAATTTGCCCGTGTAACCTTGGCCGGGTAGCCCGGCTGGGGACTTCGGCCGGCCCGGCCGATGGGCTTTTGGGGATTGCCGCGGCGCGGGCGTCCGGGCCGCCGCCGAAAGACCTCGATTTGGAACTACGCAAGTCAATTCAAAACAGATACGCTTAGGTCTGTGCGACGCAACAAGGAGGCACGCCATGAAGCTTGCGAGCTTGTCTTTTTCCGATAACGAGGCTCTTTCCGAACGCTATGCGTTCGGCCGCATCGACGCGCAATCCCACGTTGCGCTGGCCGACAACTGCAATCCCCAGTTTTCGTGGGACGACGTGCCCGACGGCACCGCCTCGTTCGTGATGATTTGCCACGATCCGGACGTGCCCAGCAAGCCTGACGACGTCAACCAGGAAGGCCGCCTGGTGCCGGCGGATTTGCCCCGGGTGGATTTCTACCACTGGGTGCTGATCGACCTGGCCCCGGAAACCCGGGAAATCGAGGAAGGCGCCTTTTCCAATGGCATCACGCCGCGCGGCAAGGGCGGCCCGCTGGCCCCGCAGGGCGCCCGCCAGGGCGTGAACAGCTATACCGACTGGTTTGCCTCGGACCATGACATGAGCGGCGATTATTTCGGCTACGACGGGCCGTGCCCCCCGTGGAACGACTCGATCCCGCATCACTACGTTTTCACCTTGTATGCGCTGAGCGTGCCCAAGCTGGAACTGGAAGGCGCCTTCACGGGCGCCGACGTGCTGGCCGCCATCAAGGGCAAGGTGCTGGCGCAGGCTTCGCTGACGGGCACCTACACCCTCAATCCGGACCTGGCGCCCAAGCAGATCGGCACGACGTCGGCTTGAGCGAGGCCACCGGGGCGCCCTGGCGTTCCGGAGGGCCGGCCTTATAACGGGGCCGACCTCATGGTCGATCTCAGGAACCGGTTCAATGGGGCGATCCATTCCACGGCGGGCTTGCCCGCCGTTTTCATGCCGGTGCGGGCTGAGGCGCGGCCGCCATCTGCGTGAAATATTTTCATGCTCCCTTGAGCAGTTTTTCCCCTCTGCCCCCGCTTTGCCGCTTTTTTGCGCTTTTCTGTCCGTTTTCGCCCCGTTTTCGTTCGTTTTCCGGCTTGGCGCGTGACAACGGGAGCACGCCGGGGAGGCGTCGGCGGTGGGCTGCGCTGTAAACTAGCGCCTGACCCTGGTTTTCCCCGATATCCAGACCTTCCTTTCAGGACTTCCCATGTTTGACCGCTCCCGTACGATCTCCCAGGTCGATCCCGATCTCTGGGCCGTTATCCAGAAAGAAAATGTGCGCCAGGAACAGCACATCGAACTGATCGCTTCCGAAAACTACGCCAGCCCCGCCGTCATGGAAGCGCAGGGCACGCAACTGACCAACAAGTATGCGGAAGGCTATCCCGGCAAGCGGTACTACGGCGGTTGCGAATTCGTCGACGTCGCGGAACAACTTGCCATCGACCGCCTGAAGCAACTGTTCGGCGCCGAAGCCGCCAACGTGCAGCCGAACTCGGGCTCGCAGGCCAACCAGGGCGTCTACATGGCGGTCCTGAAGCCGGGCGACACCGTCCTGGGCATGAGCCTGGCCGAAGGCGGCCACCTGACCCACGGCGCATCCGTGAACGCTTCCGGCAAGCTCTACAACTTCCTGCCCTACGGCCTGGACGCCAACGAAGTCCTGGACTACGCCAAGGTCGAGGCGCTGGCCAAGGAGCACAAGCCCAAGCTGATCGTGGCGGGCGCGTCCGCCTATGCGCTGCACATCGATTTCGAACGCATGGGCCGCATCGCCCGCGACAACGGCGCGCTGTTCATGGTGGACATCGCCCACTACGCCGGCCTGGTGGCCGGCGGCGCGTACCCCAACCCGGTGCCGCACGCCGATTTCGTCACCTCGACCACGCACAAGTCGCTGCGCGGCCCGCGCGGCGGCGTCATCATGATGAAGGCCGAGTTCGAAAAGGCCATCAATTCCTCGATCTTCCCGGGCATCCAGGGCGGCCCCCTGATGCACGTCATCGCCGCCAAGGCCGTGGCGTTCAAGGAAGCCCTGCAGCCGGATTTCAAGGACTACGCGCAGCAGGTGGTGAAGAACGCCAAGGTGCTGGCGGAAACCCTGGTCAAGCGCGGCCTGCGCATCGTGTCCGGCCGCACCGAAAGCCACGTCATGCTGGTCGACCTGCGCGCCAAGGGCATCACCGGCAAGGAAGCCGAAGCGGTGCTGGGCCAGGCGCACATCACGGTCAACAAGAACGCCATCCCCAACGATCCGGAAAAGCCCTTCGTCACCAGCGGCATCCGCCTGGGCACGCCGGCGATCACCACCCGCGGCTTCAAGGAAGCGGAGACCGAACTCACCGCCAACCTCATCGCCGACGTGCTGGACAACCCGCGCGACGAAGCGAACATCGCCGCGGTGCGCACCCGCGTGGACGCCCTGACCTCGCGCCTGCCGGTCTACGGCTGATGTAAGGTAAGCTCCGGCCATGGCGCCAGACATCCAGGCGCGGGTTTTCGTCCCGTGCGCCTGGCGCCTGGGCGGGGAATGCCGATCCGCCTGATCGTTTCGCCACTGAGGGGGCAGGCAAGTGCGATGTCCATTTTGCGGTCACGCGGACACCCAGGTCGTCGATAGCCGGGTGTCGGAAGAGGGCGACACCATACGCCGGCGTCGCCGTTGCCAGGCCTGTGACAAGCGTTTCACGACTTACGAGCGGGTCGAGCTGGCCATGCCGTCGATTGTGAAGCGCAACGGCAGCCGCAGCGATTTCGAGCCGGGCAAGCTGCGCGGCAGCCTGTCGCTGGCCTTGCGCAAGCGTCCGGTCAGCACCGAGGACGTCGACGCCGCGGTGGCGCGCATCGAGGAGACCCTGCTGGCGAGCGGCAAGCGGGAAGTGCCGTCGGCCTACGTCGGCGAGCTGGTCATGAACGAGCTCAAGAAGCTCGACAAGGTGGCCTACGTGCGCTTCGCCTCGGTTTACCGCAGCTTCGAGGACATCGGCGAGTTCATCGAAGCCATACGCGAGATGCAGGGGCCCTTGCTGTCGGGCAAGTTGCGCAAGGAATAGCGCTGCCCGGACCGCCCGGCCCCGAGGCCAGGCTTCACCACGCCGGATCGTCCTGATCGGCGGATCAGTCTGAATCAGCGGATCACAGCCCGGATCAGCCCGGCGATGCGTCGCCGAGCGCGCCGCGCCAGGCGCCGGGCGGCATGGCCTCGAATTTGCGCCAGACCCGGCGCATGTGGTGCACCGAGCCGAAACCGCTGCGTTCGGCGACGTTTTCCAGGCTCAGATCGCTTTCCCGCACCAGTTCTCGCGCCATCGCCACGCGGATGCGGTGCAGGTAGTCCAGCGGCGAGCAGCCCGCGTGACGGGCGAACAGCCGCGCCAGGTGGCGGCTGCTGGTGTGGGCGCGCCGTGCCATCGCTTCGGCCGTCCACGGCGCGGCGGGATCCTGCACGATGGCGTCCTGGATGCGGTGCACGACCGGATGCAGGTGATTGCGGTGCTCCAGCCACGGCGACACCGCGGGGTCGTCGCCGGCGCGGCGCAGGTACACCACCATCTCGCGCGCGACCGCGCTGGCGACCCTGGGGCCGCACAGGCCGGCCGTCACGTGCAGGGCCAGGTCGATGCCGGCGGTATAGCCGGCGCTGGTCATCACCCGTCCGTCCTCCACGAAGATCCGGTTGTCCAGCACGCGCGCGTCCGGATCGATGCGCGTCAGCATGTCCAGGCAGGAGTGGTGGCTGGTACAGGCGCGCTGGCGGAGCAAACCGGCGGCCGCGGCCAGCAGCGCGCCCCAGCAGACCGTCATCAGGCGAAAGCCGTCTTCGGCATGGCGCTGCGCCAGCCATTCCACCAGCCGGTGCGTCTCGGCCTCCTGCCACGCGACGTCGGCGCCCACCGTGCCCGCCACCACCGCCAGGGCATGCGCCGGCAGCCGTTCCGGCAGGGGCTCCAGGCCGGCCAAACGCAGGCCCGGCAGGCCGCTCTCCATGCCCGCGGCGGGCCCGCAGAAGTGCAGGTCGAAGGCGCCGGGCGCGTATTTGTTGGCGACGCGGAATACTTCGGCGGGGCCGGCCACGTCCAGCAGGACGGTGCGCGGCAGCAGGGCGAAATAGACCGGCATGGCGGCGGACGGTGTGGGAGGCATCGTGTTTTCCAGGCGTGCGCCGGACATGGGCCGGTCGCGGGGTTCAGTCGTCCATGGCCGTCGCCGCTTCCACGATGCGGGCGAAACGGCCGTCGAGGACCAGCGTGGTGCGGTCGCGGATGTCGGCCGCCGTATAGCGGCGGCCGGCGGCGCTGGTCATGGGGAAGGTCAGGGTGGCGTCGGCGACGAATCGCACCTGGAAGCCGGCGTCCGACGCATGGCGGGTGGTCGTTTCGCAGCATTGCTCGGTGCGGATGCCGCACACCAGCACTTCCTCGATGCCATGTTGGCGCAGCCAATGCTCCAAAGCGGTGCCGTCGGCGCTCAGGGCATAGAGCGCCGAATGCACCGTTTTGTGGAACGTCTCCACCGGCGTGTAGCGGATGCCTTCCAGCGTGCGCACCAAGCCGGAGCGCGGGGAGAAGGGATTGTCCTCGGGCGCGGCGGGCTCATGGTGAAAAATCCGCAGCGCGGGCACCCCCGCGGCGGCCGCCTCGTCCAGCAGGGTCTGCACGGCCTGGCGGAACGCGGGCAAGTCGGCTTCGTCCCAATACGGACGGCACCGGAAGGACTCCTGCACATCAATGACCAATACCGCTCGTTTCATGTGATTCTCCGCAAACCGGCTGAAAATACCGGGATGCGTCGCATTGTGACTCCGGGGCCGGGCTCGGACCAGATCCATCGCGGACTAGTTTAGGACCAAATCGGACATCGCCATGAAGTCCCCATGGACAATTCGGACACAGCGCGAAGGCAAGCCCGGGCATACAATCGAGACGTGACTACCGAAGCCGACCTGCACTGGATGCGCCACGCGCTGGCGCTCGCCCGAACCGTCATCCACACGACCGCGCCCAACCCCCGGGTGGGGTGCGTGATCGTCCGCGACGGCCGCGTGATCGGCGAGGGCGCGACGCAGCCGCCCGGCGGCCCGCACGCCGAGGTCTGCGCCTTGCGCGACGCGGCCCGGCGCGGCGAATCGACGGCCGGCGCGACCTTTTACGTCACCCTGGAACCGTGCAGCCATTACGGCCGCACGCCGCCCTGCGCGGACGCGGTGGTGGCGGCGGCGCCGGCGCGCGTGGTGGTCGCCATGGGCGATCCCAATCCGCTGGTGGGCGGCGCCGGGCTGGCGCGCCTGCGCGAAGCCGGCATCGCCGTCACCGCGGGCGTCTGCCAGGAAGAGGCCTTGGCCCTGAACGCCGGTTTCGCGGCGCGCATGAGCCGCGGCACGCCCTGGACCTGGCTCAAGCTGGCGGCGTCCCTGGACGGCCGCAGCGCCCTGCACAACGGTATGTCGCAATGGATAACGGGCGCGGAAGCGCGCGCCGACGGGCATGTGTGGCGCGCGCGGGCCGACGTCGTCCTGACCGGCATGGGCACGGTGCTCAAGGACGATCCCCAACTGACCGTGCGGGCCATCGACCTGCCGCGGCAGCCCCGCAAGGCGGTGGTGGATAGCCAGTTGCGCCTGCCGGAAACCGCGCGCCTGCTCGACGGTAGCGAAGTGTGGGTGTTCACGGTCAGCGACGACCAGGACAAGGCCGAGCGGCTGGCGCGCCGCAACGCCCGGGTGATCCGCCTGCCGGCGGCCGCGGGACGCGTCGACCTGGCGGCGATGATGCGCTGGATGGCCGGGCAGCAGGTCAATGAAGTGCACGTCGAGGCGGGCGCCGGCTTGAGCGGCGCCTTGCTGGCCGCCGATTGCGTGGACGAGGTGCTGGCCTACATCGCTCCCATGCTGCTGGGCGACGCGGCCGGCATGGTCGGGCTGCCAGTGCTGGAGAATCTGAAGGAAGCGCGTCGTTTCGAGTTCATCGACGTGGCGCGGCTGGGGGGCGACGTTCGCCTGCACGGCCGTTATGTGGAGCGTTGGCAGCAGTTGATGACCGCTGCTGCCGCCTTTTGAAGGCGGCGCGCGCAAGCGCCGCCCTATTGTTTACCCCTAGTTTTCGGCGGCGAGGCCGCGCAGGCGCAGGGCTTGCTTGCGAAACCAGCATCCGGCAACGGAATGGCCGCCCCGGTGACAGGGAAATTTACCAGGAGTGAATGCATTCATGTTTACCGGCATCGTGGCGACCGTGGGACGCATCGTGCGCGTCCAGCCCTTTGAATCCAATGACGGCGGCGCGGGTTTGCGCCTTTCCGTCGACGCGGGCGGACTGGACCTGAGCGATGTGCGCTTGGGCGATTCGATCGCCATCCAGGGCGCCTGCATGACCGTGGTGGCCGTGCAGGGACGCGAATTCGAGGTCGACGTTTCGCGCGAAAGCCTCAAGCTGACCGTGGGATTGGAAAAGCCGGGCGAAGTGAATCTGGAAAAGGCCCTGCGCATCGGCGACGCGATCGGCGGACACCTGGTTTCCGGCCACGTGGATGGCCTGGGCACGGTGGAAAGCTACGAAAAGGTCGGTGAATCGAGGGAACTTATCATCCGCGTGCCGCCAGATATTGCGAAATATCTGGCCTATAAGGGCTCTGTTTCGGTTAATGGCATCAGCCTGACCGTTAATCATGTGGCGGATATGCCGGATAAAAAGGGCTCTGACATAAGGATTAACGTTATTCCCCATACCCAAGAGGTGACTACGTTGCGTAACGTAAAGGCAGGCGACAAAGTCAATCTGGAAATCGACACGATCGCCCGCTATGTCGAGCGGATGCTGAGCGCCCCGGGCGCGGTTGACGCCCGGCGCGGCGCCTAGTTTCCAAAGGAAAAGAACGGCCGCGGTTTTGTGGGTTTTTTCCGGCGCGAGGGGCATATGTCTTATATCGAGATCATTTATTTCAATGCTCGCTTCCCCTGTCCCGCTTTTGCGGAACTTGCGCTGTTTGCCGCCGGACTAAACCATATAGCCGCGGACCGTCATGCAGTGTGTGTGTCGAACGCAACATCGCCAAGCCATGTATGAACTTATGGTGATTACCTCTAGCGAGGCTGCACACACAGGGACACAATGAAGTCACGGGAGCGCAGTAGACCTTTTTGCACGACGTAGTCGGAGGTGTCACGATGCTGAATATCGTAGAAGGCTTCAAGTCGCAGTACGCCAGGGATCAGGAAGCGGAGCTGACCCTTGAGGAATACCTCGATCTGGCGAAGCGCGATCCGATGGCGTACGCCAGCCCCGCCGAGCGGATGCTGGCAGCGATCGGAGAACCGGAGATCATCGATACCCGAAACGATCCCCGGTTGTCCCGGCTGTTCGCAAATCGCATCATCCGGCGCTATCCGGCCTTCAAGGAATTCTTTGGCATGGAGGACGTGATCAGCCAGATCGTGGCCTTCTTCAAGCATGCCGCGCAGGGCCTGGAGGAACGCAAGCAGATCCTCTACCTGCTGGGACCCGTCGGCGGCGGCAAGTCGTCCATCGCGGAACGCCTGAAAGTGCTGATGGAGAGCTATCCGATCTATGCGCTGAAGGGGTCTCCCGTCAACGAAACGCCGCTCGGGCTTTTCAATCCGGACCGTTTCGGCCAGCAACTGGAAGACGATTACGGCATTCCGCGCCGCTATCTCAGCGGCATCATGTCGCCGTGGGCGGTCAAGCGCCTGAAGGAATATGACGGGGACATCTCGCAATTCCGCGTGGTGCGCCTGAATCCGTCGGTGCTGCGCCAGGTGGCGATCGCCAAGACCGAACCCGGCGACGAAAACAACCAGGACATTTCCTCGCTGGTCGGCAAGGTCGACATCCGCAAGCTGGACCGCTACTCGCAGGACGACCCGGACGCCTACAGCTATTCCGGCGGGCTGTGCCTGGCCAACCAGGGCTTGCTCGAATTCGTCGAAATGTTCAAGGCGCCCATCAAGATGCTGCACCCGTTGCTGACGGCGACGCAGGAAGGCAACTTCAAGGGCACCGAGGGGTTTTCGGCGATTCCGTTCAACGGCAGCATCCTGGCCCACTCGAACGAGTCGGAGTGGCAGACCTTCCGCAACAACAAGCACAACGAGGCCTTCCTCGACCGTATCTATATCGTCAAGGTGCCTTACTGCCTCCAGGTTTCCGAGGAGGTCTGCATCTATGACAAGCTGCTGCGCAACAGTTCGCTGAGCGAGGCGCCCTGCGCGCCCGGCACGCTGGACATGATGGCGCAGTTCTCCGTGCTGACCCGCCTGAAGGAGCCGGAGAACTCGAATATCTATTCCAAGATGCGGGTCTACGACGGCGAAACGCTGAAGGACGTCGATCCCAAGGCCAAGTCGCTGCAGGAATACAAGGACTACGCCGGCACCGACGAAGGCATGAACGGGGTCTCGACGCGCTTCGCGTACAAGATTCTTTCCAGTGTCTTCAACTACGACCAGACCGAAGTGGCGGCCAACCCGGTGCACCTGATGTACGTGCTGGAGCAGCGCATCGCCCGCGAGGATTTTCCGGAAGACACGCGGCGGCGCTACCTGGAGTTCATCAAGGGTTACCTGGCGCCGCGCTACGCGGAGTTCATCGGCAAGGAAATCCAGACCGCCTATCTGGAGTCGTATTCGGAGTATGGCCAGAATATCTTCGACCGTTACGTCACCTTCGCGGATTGCTGGATCCAGGACGAGGAATTCCGGGATCCGGAAACCGGCGAAAGCTTCGACCGCTCGGCGTTGAACGACGAACTCGAGAAAATCGAGAAACCGGCGGGCATCGCCAACCCCAAGGACTTCCGCAACGAGATCGTGAACTTCGTGCTGCGGGCGCGCGCCAACAATGGGGGCCGCAACCCGGCATGGACCAGCTACGAAAAGCTGCGCGAGGTGATCGAGAAGAAGATGTTCTCGAACACCGAAGACCTGCTGCCCGTCATTTCCTTCAACGCCAAGGCCTCGGCCGAGGACAAGAGCAAGCACCAGAGTTTCGTCGAGCGGATGGTCGAAAAGGGCTATACCGAGAAACAGGTGAGGCTGCTCTGCGAATGGTATTTGCGGGTCAGAAAATCCTCGTAAGCGGGGTGTTATGAATTCACTTATCGATCGTCGTCTCAATGGACGCAACAAGAGCGCCGTCAATCGGGAGCGTTTCCTTCGGCGCTACAAGACTCAGGTACGCAAAGCGGTTCGGGACCTGATTCGGGAGCGCTCGATCGAAGAGATGGATCAGGGCGGGGAGATCAATCTCCCCACCCGGGACATCTCCGAACCCCGGTTCCGTCATGGGCCCGGCGGCGACCGGGAGATCGTGCACCCGGGCAATCGCGAGTTCATGACCGGCGACACCATCGACCGGCCCCAGGGCGGGGGCGGCCAGGGCGGCGGCCGCGAACCGGGCGAGGGCGATTCGGTGGACCAGTTCACGTTCACCCTGTCGCGCGCCGAGTTCCTCAATTTCTTCTTCGAAGACCTGGAGCTGCCGCACCTGGTCCGTACCCAATTAGGCGACGTCAACCAGAAGAAATGGCAGCGCGCCGGCTACACCACCACCGGTTCGCCCAGCTCGCTCAGCGTCAACCGCACCTTGAAGGCTTCCTTGTCGCGCCGTATCGCCTTGAGCGTGAGCGCGCGCCAGGAGCTGACGGCGGCGGAGGACGAACTGGCGGCGCTGGTCGCCCGCAAGGCGCCGGAGGACCAGTTGGAAGCCGCCCGCGAACAGGTGGAAATCTGCCGCGGCCGGCTGGCGCGCGTGCCCTTCCTGGACGAGATCGACCTGCGGTATCGCCACCGCGTGTCGGTGCCGGTGCCGGTGGCGCGCGCCGTCATGTTCTGCCTGATGGACGTCTCGGGCTCCATGGACGAGTCCAAGAAGGACATGGCGAAGCGGTTCTTCACGCTGCTGTACCTGTTCCTGATGCGCAAGTACGAGCACGTCGACCTGGTCTTCATCCGCCACACCGACAATGCCGAGGAAGTGGACGAGGACACCTTCTTCCATGACCCCAAGAGCGGCGGCACGGTGGTGCTGTCGGCGCTGGAACTGATGCACGAGATCATCGGCAAGCGCTACTCGCCGTCGACCTGGAACATCTACGCGGCGCAGGCCAGCGACGGCGATTCCTTCGGCGCCGACGCCGGCCGCAGCGTGCGCTTCCTGTCGGAGCACTTGCTGCCGGCCACCCGCTACTTTGCCTATATCGAGCTGCACGACATCCATGACGTGCGCAAGAGCAGCCTGTGGGCCGAGTACGAACGGGAGCCGGCCGAGCACTTCGTCATGCGGCGCATATCGGACCGCTCCGAGATTTTCTCGGTCTTTCACGAGCTCTTCCGCAAGGAGGCCGCATGAACGCCATCCTGAACGCGCTGGAAGCGCCCCCCGCCGGCGACCTGCCCGGCGGCGGTTCGGCCCCCCCGGGGCCCATCTCGACGACCTCGGAATGGACGTTCGAGCTGTTGCAACGCTACGACGACGCCATCGCCAAGGTCGCCGCGGAGTTCAAGCTCGATACCTATCCGAACCAGATCGAGGTCATCACCTCGGAGCAGATGCTCGACGCCTATGCCTCGGCCGGGCTGCCGGTCGGGTATGCGCACTGGTCCTACGGCAAGGATTTCATCCTCAACGAGCAGGCCTACCGCAAGGGCGCGCAGGGCCTGGCCTATGAGATCGTCATCAATTCCAACCCCTGCATCGCCTATCTCATGGAGGAAAACTCCATGGCGATGCAGGCGCTGGTGATCGCCCATGCGTGCTACGGGCACAACTCCTTCTTCAAGGGCAATTACCTGTTCCGCCAGTGGACCGACGCCGACGGCGTGCTGGACTACCTGGTGTTCGCGCGCAATTACGTGATGGCCTGCGAGGAACGCTACGGCATCGACGCCGTGGAGGAAATCCTCGATTCCTGCCATGCCCTGTCCTCGCATGGGGTGGACCGCTACAAGCGGCCCACGCCGGTGTCCTACAAGGAAGAGCTGCAACGCGTGGCGGACCGCGAGGAGTACCAGCGGCTGCAGTTCAACGACCTGTGGCGCACGGTGCCGAAATCGGAAGAGCAGGAGAAGGACCGCGAGCGCGTCTTTCCGGCCGAGCCGGAGGAGAACGTCCTCTATTTCGTCGAGAAGCATTCGCCCAAGCTGCAGACCTGGCAGCGGGAGCTGGTGCGCATCGTGCGCAAGATCGCGCAGTACTACTACCCGCAGATGCAGACCAAGGTCATGAACGAGGGCTGGGCCACGTTCTGGCACTACACCATCCTGAACCGCATGCACGAGAAGGGCCTCGTCACCG
This sequence comes from Bordetella genomosp. 10, assembly GCF_002261225.1. NCBI lineage: Bacteria > Pseudomonadati > Pseudomonadota > Betaproteobacteria > Burkholderiales > Alcaligenaceae > Bordetella > Bordetella genomosp. 10. The sequence goes on along the minus strand of NZ_NEVM01000005.1, from coordinate 2,467,941 downwards.
ACGGCTTCATGATCGAGTTCCTGCAGAGCCACACCAATGTGGTCAGCCAGCGCGGCTTCGACCAGCGCGGCTATGGCGGCATCAATCCGTACGCGCTGGGTTTCGCCATGATGAGCGACATTCGCCGCATCTGCGAGAACCCGACCGAGGAAGACCGCCGCTGGTTCCCGGACATCGCGGGCGCGGACTGGCTGAAGACGCTGGACTTCGCCATGCGCAACTTCAAGGACGAGTCCTTCATCTCGCAGTACCTGTCGCCCAAGCTGATCCGCGATTTCCGCTTCTTCGCCATCGCGGACCACTCGTCCAATCCCAAGCTGGAGGTGGCGGCCATCCACGACGACGAAGGCTACCGGCGCGTGCGCAAGCTGCTCGCCGAGCAGCACAATCGCGACAACCTGGTGCCGGATATCCAGGTGGTCCGCTACAACCGCGAAACGGACCGGTCGCTGGTGTTGCGCCATATGCAATCGCGCGGCCGGCCGCTGGTGGCCGAGGATGCCGAGGAAGTGCTCAAGCACCTGGTGCGCTTGTGGGGGTTCAAGGTGCGTCTTGAGGAAACCGATAACAGCGGCGAGCGCATGTCGTACCGGGAAGTGACGCCCTAGCAGGGCGTGGCGGCCAGGACAGCGGAAAAAGCCCGGCGGCGGCGCCGGGCTTGATGGAATCGTCGCGTCATTCAGCCAGCTTGGCTTCCTTGATGATCTCGGACCAGCGCCGGGATTCGGCGTCGATGACGGCGGCGAATTGCGCGGGCGAGCCCTGGATGGGTTCGGCGCCTTGCTCGGCCAGCATGCGCTGCATGGCTGGCGTGGCGACCACCTCGCGCAGTTCGCGCGACAGCTTGTCGACCAGTTCCTTGGGCATGCCCGCCGGCCCCATCAGGCCGTACCAGGAATCGACCACGCAATCGCAGGCGCCGGCCTCCTTCATGGTGGGGACGTCGGGCAGCATGGCTGTCCGTTTTTCGCCGGCGATACCCAGCGCCTTGAGCTTGCCTTCCTTCACCTGGGCCACCACGCTGGGCACGTTGACGAAAGTAAGCTGCACGCGGCCGCCCATCAGGTCGACCATGGCCGGTCCCGCGCCTTTATAGGGGACGTGCGTGAAGCGGGCGCCGGTCTTCAGCATGAACAGCTCGCCGACCATCTGGTTGACCGAGCCGATGCCGGCCGACGCCATGCTCAGGGCGCCGGGGTTGGCCTTGGCGTAGGCGATCAGTTCCGCCAGGTTGTTCGCCGGCACGTCGGGCGTGGTGACCAGGACGTTGGGCAGGCTGGCGAATTCGCCGATGGGCGTGAAGGACGTTTTGGGGTCGAAGCGGAGCTGCTTGCTGAGATAGGGCTGGATGGACTGCGCGCCCATCGTGGCCAAGAGCAGCGTATAGCCGTCGGGGGCGGCGTTCGCCACCAGTTCGGCGCCGATCAGACCGCCCGCGCCCGCGCGGTTCTCCACGATGACCTGCTGTCCGAGGCGTTGCGAGAGATTGTCCGCCAGGAGGCGTCCCATCAGGTTGACGCTGCCACCCGGCGCGAACGGCACGATGAGGCGGATGGGTTTGTCGGGATAGGGTTGCGCCGCGGTGGCGAGCAGGGGCGCCGCCAGTACGGCGCCCAGGACGAGTCGACGGAAAATGTTCATGACGATGACCCCTTGTCTTGTGTTTGCGTTGATTCACGCATTGATTCGTGCATCGGTTCTTGCGTTGATTCGTGCATTGCATTTGTGCACTGCATACGTGCGCTGCGTACGTGCGTCGCGGCCGCAGTCTCCCGCTCAATGCCCCGCCGCGGCGAGCTCCCGCGTCTGGCGCTTGAGCGTTTCGTCGGCGTCGGCCAGGCGGCGCCGGAGGACGGAGACCTCCTCCAGGAGCCGGATCCTCGCCTGCTCCTGGCGTTCCACGCTTTCCAATACCCGCGCGTGCGCCGGTCCGCCCATGACCTTGCGCGCGGCGACGTTGCGGGCCGGGTCCAGGCAGTCGGCCACGGTGCCGGCCTCCAGGCCCGCCGGGCGGCCCAGCTCCTCCATGGCCGCCGCATCAATCAGGGCCGCGTCGATACGGTCGGCTGGAATGCCCGCGTCGAGCGCGCGGCGCACGACCGCGCCCACGACATGGTGCGCGTCGCGGAAGGACATGCCGGCCTCGCGCACCAGCGCGTCGGCCAGGTCCGTCGCCGTCGAGAAATTCGTGCGGGCCTGGAACAGCATGGCATCGCGGCGGGGTTGCGCGCGATCCACGATCAGGCGGAACAGCGCCAGGCAGCGCTTGGCCTCGTCCACGGCCTCATAGAAGCTGCGCATGCTTTCGCGGCTGCCGTCGCCCGTGTGCGTGAAGTTCGTGCCCTTGATCGTGGCCATGGAGGCGGTCAGCAAGCCCACCATGTGCGCCGCCTTGCCCTTCAGGTGCTCCAGCACCGCGGGGTTCTTCTTCTGCGGCATGATGCTGGAGGTGCTGGCCACGCTGTCGGGGAATTCGATCAGGCCGAATTCGGGCGTGGACCACACGTAATAGTCCTGGGCCACGCGGCTCCACGTGACCGCGGCGATGGCGACGGACGACATGAGCTCCCAGGCGAAGTCCCGCGACGCCACGGCGTCCAGCGCATTGGGAACGGCGGCCGTGAAGCCGAGCCAGGCGGCGGTCGCCGAGCGGTCGATGGGAAAGGCGGTGCCGGCGAGGGCGCCCGCGCCGAGCGGGCAGGCGTCCAGGCGGCGCAGTCCCAGGTTGAGACGGTCGATGTCGCGCAGGATGGTTTCCGCGACGGCGGTCAGGTAGTAGCCGTAGGTGATGGGCTGGGCGGGTTGCAGGTGGGTATAGCCTGGCATGACCGCGTCGGCATGCTCGCGCGCCCGCGCCATGGCGGCCTGGTGCACGGCGGCCATGGCGTCGATGAGATCCAGGATCTTCGCGCGCGTCTTCATGCGATCGACGGTGGCGCCCATGTCGTTGCGGCTGCGCGCCATGTGCAGGCGGCCGCCGGCGTCGCGGCCGGCGATTTCCATCAACCGCGCTTCGTAGTTGAAATAGGCTTCTTCGCGGCCCGCGTCCAGTTCGACGGCGTCGGGGCCTTCCTCTTCCATCCGCGCCAGGGCCCGGGCCAGGGTGGCGGCGGTGGCGGTGTCCATCAGGCCCGTGGCGTGCAGCATCAGCAGGTGCGCCTGGTTGATGCTCGTCAGGTAGACGAAGTTGTTGTGGAATTCGCGATTGAGGCGGGGCACGAAAACATATTCGCGCACCTCGGGTGCGATGGCCTCCTTGAGGCGCCGGCTGACCTTGGACTCCATTCTTCCTGCTCCAATGAAACGAGTGCAGGCCAGTATGAAAATGCCCCCCTGTAACGTCAAATCAGTTATCTTGCCGAGTCCATACTTTCTTGATATGGCCTTGTGCAAGGGCGTTTTCCGAGGCGGGACGCATGAACTTCAAGCAGATCGAAACCTTCCGCGCCGTCATGCTGACCCGTTCGATGACGCTGGCCGCGAGCCAGTTGCATACGTCGCAGCCCAACGTCACGCGCGTGATTTCGCAACTGGAAAAAGAGGTCGGCTTCGCGCTTTTCGAGCGCGTCGCCGGCCGCATCTTCCCGACCCTGGAGGCGGAGGCCCTGCTGGGCGAGGTCGAGCGTGCATTCGTCGGCCTGGATAGCCTGTCGGAGTCGGCGCGGTCGATACGGCAATCGGGCGCCGGCAGCTTGCGGGTGGGGGCGGTGGCGTCCATCGCCATGAGCATCATTCCGGAAGCGATGCGCCTGTTCACCGAACGCTACCCCAAGGTGCCGGTCGTGATCCATACCAACGGATCGCCCACGGTCGCGAAGTGGACGTCGATGCGCTACTGCGATGTGGGACTGGTCTCCTATCTGTCGGATATCCCCGGCATCGAGACCGAACTGCTGCGCAAGGAGCGCGGGGTGTGCGTCGTGCCGGCCGAGCACCGGCTCGCGCGCAAGCGCCTGATACAGGCCGGGGACCTGGCGGGCGAGCGCTTCATCTCCCTGCCGCACGGCAGCTCCACGCGGCTGGCCACCGATGCGGCCTTCGCGCCGGACGAGCGGGAGCTGACGATAGAGACGCCTTACGCGACGACGATATGCAGGATGGTGGGCTTGGGGCTGGGCGTGGGCATCGTCAACCCCATCGTCAGCCGCAGCATGAAGACACCGGGGATGAAGGCGATCCCATTCGCGCCGGCGATCGAGTTCAGCAGCTATGTGCTGAAGCCCGTCAATACGCCCAGCCCGCGGCTGGTGCGCGCCTTCCTGGAATGCGTGGAGCAGGCGTGGCCGGCGGCCTAGCGCCGGAATGTCCGTGGCCGGGAGCCCAGGCTCGTGAAACCGTGCCGGCACGATGCGCGGGGTCTAAGGGTTTATACGGATGTGCCGCCGCTCCGGCACCGTCGAGAATCGCCCGATACGCCAGAATCACATTTTCTTATTTCCCCCTTGTCTAACCGCATTACCACTCCGCCTTCCGCAGACGTGCTGCTGTCGCTGCGAGGGGTCACCGTGGATTTTTCCTCCGACGCCGGCCCGGTGCGCGCCGTCGACAGCCTGGATTTCGATGTGCGCCCCGGCCAGACGCTGGCCATCGTGGGCGAATCGGGTTCGGGCAAATCCGTCACTTCCCTGGCCATCATGGGCCTGACCCGCTACACGGGCGGGCGCGTCAGCGCCGGCAGCATCCTGCTGCGCGACAAGGAGGGCCGGACGCTGGACCTGGCGCAGGCGTCCGAGGACCGCATGCGCGCCTTGCGCGGCAACGATATCGCCATGATCTTCCAGGAGCCGATGACGTCGCTGAATCCGGTCTATACGGTGGGCGACCAGATCCAGGAAGCCATCGTGCTGCACCAGCGGCTGTCGCCGGCGGCGGCGCGCCAGGCGGCGCGGGCGCTGCTGGAGAAGGTGCGCCTGCCGGACGCGGCGCAGATGCTGGACCGCTACCCGCACCAGTTGTCCGGCGGCATGCGCCAGCGTGTCATGATCGCCATGGCCCTGTCGTGCAAGCCGCGGCTGCTGATCGCCGACGAGCCGACCACCGCGTTGGACGTGACCATCCAGGCGCAGATCCTCAACATCATCCGCGAGTTGCAGCGCGATCTGGGCACCGCCGTGGTGTTCATCACCCACGATATGGGCGTGGTGGCGGAAATGGCCGACGAGGTGGTCGTCATGCTGCGCGGGAAGAAGGTGGAGCAGGGGCCGGTAAGGCAGATTTTCGAGGCGCCCCGGCATGCCTATACGCAAGCGCTGCTGGCGGCCGTGCCGCGCCTGGGCAGCATGGCCGGGACCGACCTGCCGCGCCGCACGCAGCAGGTGGTGCTGGACGGCGATACGCTGCGCCAGGCCGGCGCGGCGTACGACCAGGACACGGCGGACTATCGCCAGCCCTTGCTCAGCGTGCGCGGCCTGACCACGCGCTTCGACGTCAAGCGCAACTTCTTCGGCCGCGCCACGCATCGCGTGCATGCGGTGGAGGGCGTCAGCTTCGATCTTTACCCCGGCGAAACGCTGGCCCTGGTGGGAGAATCGGGCAGCGGCAAGTCGACCATCGGTAAGACGTTGCAGCAACTGGTGGCGCCGACGTCGGGCGAAGTGCGCTTCGACGGGCGCGATATTTTCTCGATGGACCGCGCCGGCGCCCAGCGCCTGCGCCAGGAAATCCAGTACATCTTCCAGGATCCCTATGCTTCGCTGGATCCGCGCAAGACCGTGGGCTTCAGCATCGCCGAACCCATCGTCACGCATGGCCTGCTGGATGGCCAGGCGGCCATCCAGCGGCGCGTGGCGGAGCTGCTGGAGCACGTCGGACTGTCCGCCCAGCACGCGCGGCGCTATCCCCACGAGTTCTCCGGCGGCCAGCGCCAGCGCGTGTGCATCGCGCGCGCCCTGGCCAGCAAGCCGCGGCTGATCATCGCCGACGAATCGGTGTCGGCGCTGGACGTCTCCATCCAGGCGCAGATCCTCAACCTGCTGATGGATCTGCAGAAGGAGCACGGCCTGTCCTATCTGTTCATCACGCACGACATGGCGGTGGTGGAGCGGGTCAGCCATCGCGTGGCGGTGATGTACCTGGGGCAGATCGTCGAGTTGGGCAGCCGGCGCCGCATTTTCGAGGCGCCGCGCCATCCGTATACGCGCAGGCTGCTGGCCGCCGTGCCGGTGGCCGAGCCGGGCCGGCACATCGATACCAGCCTGGTGTCCGGAGAGATTCCCAGCCCGGTGCGCCGCGTGGGCGACGAGCCGGCCATTTTGATGTTGGACGAAGTCGAGCCGGGCCATCTGGTGGCCCGTTGACGTCGGCCCGGTTTGAACAGATTCCTTTCCTTATCGATCCTGTCCTTGGAGGCGACCATGTTTTCCCTGAAAAAAATGCCCCCACGCCGCGCGGCTGCGCCGCTTGCTGCTCCCCGAGGGGGCGCTTTTCATCTTGGGAGCGGCCCGGCGATGAAAAAAGGCCCCCACGCCGCGCGGCTGGCGCCGCTTGCTGCCCCCCGAGGGGGCGTTTTTCATCTTGGGAGCGGCCCGGCGATGAAAAGAACCATTGCCGCGGCGAGCGCGGCGCTGGCGCTCGGCGCCGGGGCCCTGGCCCCGCTGGCCGGCGCGCACGCGGCCGGCACCTTGACGGTCGCCATTACGCAGGACGCCGGCAGTTGGGATCCGATCGACACCTTCGTGACCTGGTGGGGATCGGTCGGCAGCAATATCTATGACGGCCTGACCATGCGGGGCGCGGACATGAAGCTGCAGCCGGCGCTGGCGACCAGTTGGGAATTCCTCGACAACAACGCGCGCATCCGCTTCAAGCTGCGCGAGGGCGTCAAGTTCCACGACGGCGAGCCTTTCGATGCCAACGCCGTCAAGTTCACCTTCGATCGCCTGCTGAGCCAGGAAGGCGCGAAGGGGCCGCAGCGGTCCAACTACACCTCGATCGACAAGGTGGAGGTGGTCGACGATCACACGGTCGACTTCGTCATGAAGCGCCCCGATCCCGTGCTGCTGACCAAGCTGGCCGGCTATGGCGCCATGATCGTGCCGCCGAAGTACATCCAGGAGAAGGGGGATGCCTATTTCAACGAGCATCCCGTGGGCACCGGCCCGTTCAAGTTCGTCGACTACAAGCCCAAGGTCAGCCTGACGCTGGCGCGCAATGACGATTACTGGGGCGGCAAACCCAAGCTGGACCAGGTGGTCTATCGCTTCATCTCCGAGCCGGCGACGCAGGTGGCGGAGCTGCAGGCCGGCCGCGTGGATATCGCCACGGTCATCCCGCTGAACCTGATCGCGACCATCGACAAGTCGTCCAACGCGCACGTGGTCAGCACCAGCGGGCCGGTCACCATCGTGGTGCGCTTCGATACCGCGCATGGCATCACCGCCAAGCGCGACGTGCGGCGCGCGCTGACCATGGCCGTCGACCGCGACGCCATCATCAAGCAACTGCTGCTGGGCAAGGCCAAGCCCATCGCCAGCTTCCAGGGCGACCTGTCTTTCGGTTACGATCCGGCGCTCAAGCCCTTGCCCTTCAATCCCGGCGAGGCGAAGAAGCTGCTGGCCGCGGCCGGCGTCAAGCCCGGCGAGACCGTCCAGCTCGACGTGCGCGGCAGCGATTCGCAGTTCCGCGAAGTGGCGCAGGCCATGGCCGCCTATATGCAGGCGGTCGGCGTGAAGGTCACCATCAAGCCGTATGAGACGCCGGTGCTGATCAACGACATCATCCCGCAGGGCAAGACGGGCGCGATGTGGCAGAACCAGTGGGGCGGCTGGACCTACGACTACGACAACACCGCCTACCTGATGTACCACAGCGGCGAGAAGTGGAATCCGTACGACAAGGATCCCAAGCTGGACGCCATGCTGGAGGCGCAGCGCAACACGTATGACGTCAACGAACGCCAGAAGACGCTGCGCGCCGTCGCGGCCTATGTGGCGGACCAGGCGCTGGACCTGCCGATGTACGCGCTGGACACCGTGGTCGGCGTGAACAATCGCGTCAAGAACGCGGAAATCCCCGGCGACATCCGCTTCCGTTTCGTGAATGCAAGCGTGGAATGACGTTGAAAGATCGATTGTTCGTCGAGTCGTCCGTTGAATCGCGCCCCGGCTCGACGCCGGGGCGCGCCACGCGCCTATCCTCATGACCGGTTTCATCGTCAAGCGTGTCCTGCAAGCCGTCTTCGTCGTGTTGGCGGTGACCCTGCTCGTTTCCTACGCGGTGCGCCTGACCGGCGACCCGGCCGTCATGCTGAGCCAGGGCGCCGGCAGCATCAGCGAGCAGGACCTGCAGAACATCCGCGCCGGTTTGGGACTGGACCGGCCCTTTGCCGTGCAGTACCTGTCCTACATGGGCGGCCTGCTGCATGGCGATTTCGGCCACAGCTTCGCGGGTGGCACCTCGGTGGGGCGGCTGATCGGCGACGCCTTGCCGGCGACCTTGATGCTGGCCTTCGTATCGCTGGCGCTGTCCGTGCTGATTTCCGTGCCGCTGGGCATACGCGCGGCGGTGAACAAGGGCAAGGCCAGCGACCAGGCGATACGCATCCTTTCACTGGTCGGCCTGTCCTTTCCCAACTTCTGGCTGGCCCTGATGCTGGTGCTGCTGCTGTCCATTACCTTTCCGCTGCTGCCTCCGTCGGGATGGGACGGCCCCGTCAGCCTGGTCATGCCGGCGCTGACCATGGCCATCATCCTCAGCGCCACCAACGTGCGGCTGGTGCGCACCACCATGCTGGAGACGCTGTCGGCGCAGTACATCATGGTGGCGCGCAGCAAGGGCCTGCGCGAGCGCGTGGTGCTCTACAAGCACGCGCTGCGCAATTGCGCCATTCCGCTCATTACCTACATGGGTTTGCAGTTCGGCGGGCTGATCGGCGGCATCGTGGTGATCGAGAAGGTTTTCAACTGGCCGGGCATGGGCACGCTGGCCTTCGATGCGATCGCGTCGCGCGACTACCCTGTGCTGCAAGGCACGGTCACCGTGCTGGCGCTGGTCATCGTGGTGGTCAATCTGCTGGTCGACATCGCCTACGGCATCGTCGATCCCCGCATTCGCACGCGTTGAGGCGCCATGCAGACAACTCTTCCCGATGAAGCCGCGCGCCGCGCCGCCGGCCGCCGCCGTTTCCGCTCCCTGGAGTTCCTGCTGGGCGTGGTGCTGACCGCCGTCATGGTGCTGGCGGTGCTGCTGTCCGGCTGGCTGTTTCCCGATGGCGGCGAAGGCATGGACCTGGGCGCGCGCCTGATTCCGCCCTTCCAGTCCTGGGCCCACGTATTCGGCACCGATCCGCTGGGCCGCGACGTGCTGGCGCGCGTGGTGGTGGGCGGCCAGATCTCGCTGACGGCGGGCTTTTTCTCGGTGCTGTTCGGGGCCTTGCTGGGCACGGCCATGGGGCTGGTGTCCGGCTACTATCGCGGCGTGTGGGACGTCATCGTGATGCGCTTCGCCGACGTGCAACTGGCGCTGCCTTTCATCCTGGTGGCGATCACCTTCATTTCCATTCTCGGCGGCGGCTTGTTCAACGTGATCTTCTTCATGGTGATCTCGCAGTGGGTGCAATACGCGCGGCTGGTGCGCGCCCAGGTGCTGGCGCTGCGGGAGCGCGAGTTCGTGCAGGCGGCGCGCGCCTTCGGCGTGCGCGACCTGGCGATGCTGCGCCACCATATCGTGCCCAATCTGCTGGGGCCGCTGATCATCCTGATGGCCTTGAACGTGGCCAACAACATCCTGCTGGAAAGCAGCCTGACCTTCCTGGGCCTGGGGGTGGATCCCACCATCCCGAGCTGGGGCGGTATGCTTGCCGACGGCCGGACTTATTTGCAGACCGC